>JAKVCT010000099.1 GCA_022448995.1 Saprospiraceae bacterium | reverse complement strand
TTAGCACAAGATTAACAGAAGAGGAGTCCCAACGGGATGACACAAAAATAGCGTAGGGTGTAAGCCCTACGCTCAAAGTACATGGATTTTCATATTTTCGATGAATTAGGTTTCACAATGTTATGTTAGGAGTTTGCTGAGAGGGCAAACTCCTAATTTTTTTTGTACTTAGCACAAGATTAACAGAAGAGGAGTCCCAACGGGATGACACAAAAATAGCGTAGGGTGTAAGCCCTACGCTCAAATTACATGGATTTTCTCATACTTTCGATGAATTAGGTTTCACAATGTTATGTTAGGAGTTTGCTGAGAGGGCAAACTCCTAATTTTTTTTGGAAAGATATTATAAGACATTCCAAATACCCAAACGAACGTTAAAGGTTACCTCTTCGTGTGGCAGTGCCTCTGTCATATACACAGCCTCTACAGGAGCAACTACATATCCCAAATTATCTTCTGTATGTACATGTTTAGCAGGTACTTTTCCCATTCCTACGTAGCGAAATTCAGCTTTTAGTGCATAACGAATTTTAGGTTTACCCAAATTAATCTTGAATATGCCGTTTTTAGGATCAGTTTTACCCTTGGCAATTAATTGATCACCGTCATAGACCTTGATACTCACTTTTTTGTGTAAGATTGGTCGTCCAGTTCTATTTAGTACTTTTCCTTTTAGGATAATTTTACCATCACCAGGAGAATGATGATGAACAATGTAGTAATCTCCTTCAGTAACAAGGGGGCGAGTAGTATCCTGTTTTTTATCTTTTAGTTGCCCCTTGTAGCGCTGGGCACAAGTCGTACTAATTATGAGTAACATACATAAGATACTGAGAGTATATTTCATTGTAGTAGTTTATAGCTTTTGTGTAAATGTTTGATTATTTATTCTCTGTATGGTTAGAGAGTCACCAATAAAGGATATCGAAAATAGCGTTGTACTTCAGTCCCCAATATCAAAAGCGCAACGTCACTAATAAACGCTGTCTAAAGACAAAAATGAAGCCAAGTAGGCTGTTTCTAAGATATGTTCTCTAAGTATTCTTGATGAAGTTTTTCAATATCTAGTTCTACCTTGACCAATGCTGTTATCACCTCTGTATCATCTTGGTGCGTAAAAGAACTGCTAGGATTAGTAGCAATTTGGTATTTGGTTAAGGAAGCTAAAACTGCATCTTTTATTTTTTGGTCATTACTGTAATAATTAACTCCAAACAGATACTAACAGTTATGATAGATGCTAATAATACATAATTTTCAAGAAACTGCCATTTTACAATGCTTTGATGTACATGAAAGAAATTAGTGAATTTTTCTTGTAAAAACAGATATATCGTATGTGTTCATATTACGCTTTATTTATTTCATTCTAGAGGGTAGGAGTTTGTCATAGATAGAGTCATTACTTATTAAAAATTAAAAAATGAATAATTTTTTTAACAAAAAAAAGCTTCCTTCATCAAGTAAAATTATAAATGAAAGAGATTTAGATAGCGCAAAAAAGCGACCTAATAAAACTCAAAAGGTTTCATTGTATATTGATGGAGAAAGAGTAGAAGCATTTCAAGGCATGTCTGTCTTAACATGCTTATTTGCTCATGAAAAAAAGATAATTTCAAAGGGAACAAATAATCAGATTACAGGAGCATATTGCGGAATGGGCATTTGTTTTTGTTGTACGGTATTTGTCGATGGAGTAAAAAAACGAGCTTGTAAGACTCTCGTAGAAAATGGTGCTGAGGTTATTACGAAGGCTTCGAGAAATGACCTTATTGCTAAATCTAATATTAATAACTAAGGATTGTGATGAATAAAGAAAATACTAATGTTACAATTGTTGGCGCTGGACCTGCTGGGTTATCTGCTGCAATAACTCTTGCTAAGTATGGCGTTCACTCAACTATTTTAGATGATAATTCTAATTATGGAGGAGCGATATATAAAGTGCCTGAAAGAGGAATGGAGCGAAGTATATTTAAGGATGAAAAAACCTTTGTCAAAGCACGGGAATTGTTTAAAAAAGTAGAGCATTACTCGGAGTATATACACTTTAAGTTTAACCATGAAGTATTGGGGAATTTGGATATAGACAATAAGATTGTAGCTTCTGATGGTGTTACATTGAGTCAATTCGATAACAAACGGTTGATACTCTGTGCTGGGTGTTATGAAAATTCAATTCCTTTTGAAGGATGGACGCTACCAGGTATTATGACTGTAGGAGGAATTCAGCTTCAAGCAAAATGTGGAAATGTTCAGCCAGGAAAAAACGTAGCTTTGGTTGGAACAGGTCCACTCTTGCTATTAGCTGCAAAACAGCTTCACATGATAGGAGTGAACGTTGTTGCTGTGGTAGAAGCTGGTCGTAGATCACAATTAGTTAATAAAGGATTTAGTCTTTTAAAACAAAAAGACTTGCTACTAGAGGGGCTTGGTTATATCAAATATCTCAAGAAGGAAAAAATACCATTATACTACGGTTATGGAGTTGTAAGGGCTGAGGGAGAAAACGAGCTAACTAAGTTAGTAATTGCTCCTTATTCTAAAGAGTGGGAACCGATTCGGTCAAAGGCGATCACATTAGATGTGGATGCTGCTGGAATTGGATATGGATATGTACCACGAATACAATTGACACAAATGCTCAATTGTGACCATGAATATGATCCGAATAGAGGAGGATTCATTCCTGTAACTGATGAATGGCAAAGAACAAGTCAAAAAGGAATATATGTTGCAGGAGATATGGGAGGAATTTTTGGTTCTCAAATGGCTATCTATCAGGGGGAAATTGCAGGGCTCGCATATCTAGAAGACAATGGGTACCTTTCAGTAGATTCTATGAAAAAAGAAGTTAAAGGTCTTCGAAAGAAAATGAATAATTTAAAACGTTTTCAGAGCTCATTTTATAAGTTCTCAAGCTTAAAAAAAGGATTAACAAAAATACAAACACCAGAAACAATTGTATGTAGGTGTGAAAATGTGAAACTGCAAGAACTTGATAAATCCATAAAAGAAGGTGCAAAAGATATGATGACACTCAAAATGACAACAAGAGTTGGTATGGGAGATTGTCAAGGAAAAATGTGTGGTAATTTTTGTTCGATGTATATGTCTGAAAAACTAAATTGTAGTAGAGAAAAAGTAGGTACATTAAGACCTCGTTTTCCTATGGCTGCTGTTTCTTTTGGTGTTATCGTAAAAAAATAAAATATGAAAAATAATAAATTTGATATCGTTATTGTTGGAGGAGGCGTAGTAGGTGCAAGTGTCGCATATGAACTCAGTAAAGATTCTTCATTATCTATAGCACTTATAGATATAAAAAAACCAGGCAATGCTACCCAAGCTTCTGCGGGTGGTTTATGGGCTATTGGGGAGTCGGTTGGTCTTGGTTGTGGAGTTATTTTCTTCAAAACATTATCAAAAAAAAGGCAAGAAAATCATGGAGTGATTGGAGAAGTTGCTCGCCCACATCAACTGCCCCCATTCTTTTTTGACTTCTGTCTAAAAAGTAATGACATGTTTCCTGGTTTATACAAGGAGTTAATTGAATTAGGAGCTTGTGATTTCAAATTAGAAAAAACAGGCTTAAAATTCATTATGTATGATCAGGATGATTTGAAGTATGCACAAGGAATTTATAATTCTATTCCACATTTGAAAGATCAAATGGCTTGGTTAAACCAAGAAGAACTAATTATTGATGAACCATTTATTAATAAGAAGGCTATTGGTGCATTAGAATTCTTGAAGGATGATCAAGTGAACCCTTACTTGCTAATGAATTCATTTCGTGATGGTGCGCGCATAAATGGAGCCGAAATTATAAAAGGCGAGGTAACCGATGTTGAAGTGATAAACGGAAAAGTACAATCAGTAACGGTTAATGATGGGAAAATCTATTGCAATACTGTAGTTAATGCGGCTGGTGCTTGGGCAAAGGAGATTGGTAACATGGTTGGGTTATCATTACCAATTGAACCCGTTAAAGGACAAGTCTTATTATCAGAAAAACTCCCTCCAATTATGCGATCATGTATTAGTACAAGTGATTGTTATATTGCACAAAAAGATAATGGTGAAGTTTTGATTGGAAGTACTACAGAGAATATAGGTTATGAAACTTCTGGAAGTCTTAGTCATCTTCGAAGTTTAGCAGCAGGTGCAGTAAAAGCTCTCCCACTGTTGAGAAATATAGACTGTAAGAGAACATGGGCAGGGCTTCGTCCAGGAACACCTGATGAAGTACCAATTCTTGGCCCAGTGGATGGTATTGAAGGATATTTGAATGCATGTGGACATTTCCGAACGGGGATACTTACATCTGCAATTACAGCGCGAATCATTTCAGATTTGGTCAATGATAATGAACCGATAATAGATTTAAAACCATTTTTACTAGATCGTTTTTCTAAAAAAGTTGTAAATCATAGTGTAGAAAAAATGGAAGACATATTAACATAGATAGTGAATTTAGCTTTGCAGAGCACTTTGTGGGGAGGTTCAGTATTAAGCATGTTTCTTCTCTCACCTTTTGCCATTGCTGCAAAAGGTGACCAAAAAACCCCGAAGGGCTCTCCAAACTCACTTTTAGCTAAATAGCTTGTACTTGACAGAGAGGCTTACAGAATATAAATCGTTCAAATTTAAGTCTTTATAATGTTCAGACAGACGAAGCAGCTAACTTCGTTGAGCTCGCTATGGGCTCGGTTCCTACGGAACATCAATGTTCGTCGTTCTTTGTTGCTGATAACCCGTATAGTCCGCTTGATCCAGTTGGGTAGATTTTTATAAGTTTTTAGCGAAGCTGAGTCTTGATTATTACGTTTGACAGCACATTTTTTTCACGTGATTTATCCAAACTCTAAAAAGAAATTACCCCACTTTTTGCACTTTACAGCCAAAAGTGGGGTAAGCAGGGGGCTCAGTAATGCTGAGTCCCCTAATTGTTTTAGACGAACTACTTAACTGAAATTAGCTCTAAGTCAAAAACTAAGGTTGCATGTGGTGGAATATCCGCACCAGCACCACGCGCGCCATATCCGATATCAGACGGGATATACAAACGCCATTTAGAACCAGCAGGCATGATACTCAAGGCCTCTTGCCATCCACGAATCAATTGGTTGGGACGGAAAGTAGCCGGTTGATTACGCTTATAAGAACTATCAAAGATTTTACCGTTCAACAAACGACCTTCATAGTGTACAGTTACCTCATCAGTTAATTTAGGCATTTTACCTGTACCTTCTGTCAAGATTTCATACTGCAATCCTGAATTACGTACTACTACGCCATCACGCTTTGCGTTCTCTTCCAAGAAACGCAAACCATCTTCTTTTGCTTTACCTGCAGCACGTTCAGCTATACCTTGTAAGTAAGTTTGAGCTAGGCGGTTAGCTTCTTCTAGAGGCATATCTAACTCTGCTCCTTGAAGGGCATCATTAACTCCCTTGTTTAGATCTTCTAAACTAATATCACTAGAAATTACTTGAGAAGCTAGGTTTTTACCAACTAAAACACCTAAGCCATAACTCATTTTTTTTGTATCCATGTTGTAAGTTAATTGTTGTAATTCCCTAGTTCTAATCGAAACAATAAGGAACCACTGATTTAATATAATAGTCTAGAGATCTTCTCTTCAAACTATTGTCATTATAATTAAAACAGCTGAGTTGTACCAGAGTACTCAAAATACCCTAACAATCAGCAATTCTAGGCTTTATCTAAGTAAAGCGAGGAACTCTTATCCTTCAATAGAGAATAATTCCATCTCAAAAATTAAGGTAGAAAACGCAGGAATATCTGCACCAGCACCACGTGCACCATATCCCATATCAAAAGGTACATAGATTTTCCATTTAGACCCCGTAGGCATCATTTGCAAGGCTTCTATCCATGCAGGGATTAGACGTCCAACCTCAAACACAGCAGGTTGACCACGATCTACAGAACTGTCAAATACTTTTCCATCAATGCGAGTACCATGATAGTGAACCTTAACTTTGTCTGTTGCCTTAGGTTTAGGTCCATTACCTTCTTTTAAGATCTCATAACGTAAACCTGTACTTGTTTTTTGAATATTAGGTTTGTTATCTACATTTTCTGCAAACCATTTTTCTTCCTCTTGGCGCTTAGGACCAGCCTGAGCTTCTGCTTCTTTCATTTTAGCTTCTTGCTGTTTCTGAAAGAATGACTGTAATTCTTTCTGAGCATCTGCCATTTGGATAGGTAAACTTGCAGGATCATTATCTAAGGTTGCTTTGATTGCTTTTGCTAATTCATCAGCATCAATATCCTTACTTGTCATTTGTTGAGCCTTCATTTGAGAACCAATCAATACACCATAAGAATAACTAAAACGATCATTTACAGTCATAGGATCGTTACTTGTAGCCGTTTCGTCTTTATCATTTTCTTTGTCTGAAGCATTATCGCAACTTGTCATACTAAATGCACCAATCAATACACTCATTGCTATAACATAAGCTTTTAATCTCATAAGTTTATTCTTTAATTTTTTAATATAAAAAAACCACCATTGTGATAATGGTGGCAAAGTTAGGAGTTTTTACCAAAAAGTTGGTAAACAAGCTAGTATTTTCAATTCTAAACTTAGAACTTGTTCAAAAAATCACTTTGAGAAGTGCTATTTGACAAGTTACTTTTTGAAAACGAAGAAGTGCTCTGCAAAGCAAACCTCCCTAAATAATCTTTATCGTATAACCTGAAAACATCATCACTTGATGATTAGTAATATTTTTTGTTATCTGTTGTACTATTGATCGTCACTTCCGACAGAGATCAATTCAATTTCAAAAATTAGAGTAGAATATGGAGGGATACTTCCACCTGCACCTTGTGCACCATAAGCTTGGTCAAAAGGTACATAGATTTTCCATTTTCCACCCTCTTTCATCATTGGGATAATCTCTACCCATGCAGGGATTAACTGCTGAATGACAAAAGTAGCAGGCTCACCACGATCTACAGAACTATCGAAAATAGTTCCATCAATCAAGGTACCATGATAATGTACGGTAACTTGATCGCTAGCCAAGGGTTGCTTACCTTCTCCTTTTTTCAAGACTTCATAGCGAATACCTGAAGCTGTTTTGCCTACACCTTCTTTATTATCTACATTTTCAGCAAACCAATCCTTTTCTTTTTGTACAGATTGTTCAGCTTCCTCTTCCGCTTTCATTTCAAAAAACTTAGAGAGTATCTGTTCTGCTTGTTCAGGGCTGATTTTGATCTTTTCATTATCTTCTCCATATTTCAAAACGTCTGAAAGTCCTTTGTACAGTTGTTTTGTACTTAGATCCTTGTCATTCAGTGACATGGCTTTCAATTGTTTTCCGATTAGTACACCATAAGCGTATCCCACGCTATCTTGAGTACTTTTTTGTGCTTGCAAGCTATTTAGATTGCTCAAAAGCAATAAGAGACAAAGCCCTTTCCAAATGTGATTCATTAGTTAATAATTATTTATGATATAAAATGAGTTGTTTTGCGAGGGAATAAATTGCCTCGTTTATGATTTTAGGCTTATCAAAACAGTATTACAAATGCCGTTTTGATAAGAATTGTATCTAAATACAAAATTAGAACAGGCTATATAGAATATCCACAACGAGGCAATTTATTCCCTCGTCATTAAGTATCTTGAATAATAATTTTAGTCGGGCTATTAGTCCTTAACACGTTCAATTTGTGCACCCAAAGCATTCAAACGACCATCAATATTCTCATATCCACGATCAATCTGATGAATTTGGTGAATAATACTTTGTCCTTTGGCAGATAATGCTGCGATCAATAGAGAAACGCCCGCACGAATATCAGGTGAAGTCATGCGAATTCCTTTCAATGGAAATTTACGATCTAATCCAATAACAGTAGCTCGGTGTGGATCACATAAGATGATTTGTGCACCCATATCAATCAATTTATCTACGAAGAATAAACGACTTTCAAACATCTTCTGATGAATCAAAACACTTCCTCTAGCTTGTGTCGCCACGACCAATAAGATACTCATCAAATCTGGTGGAAAACCAGGCCAAGGAGAATCGTAAACATTCATGATAGAACCATCAATAAAACTCTGAATCTCGTACACATCCTGTGCAGGAACAAAGATATCATCGTCCTGTAGTTCAAAGTTGATTCCAAAACGACGATAAACAGGCAAAATATTGCCCAAAGCATCTGCTCTTACATTTTTGATGCGCAATTCGGATTGTGTCATAGCCGCCAAACCTAAGAAACTCCCGATCTCAATCATATCTGGCAAAAGGCGGTGTCCTGTACCAAATAATTCACCCACACCTTCTACTACCAAACGATTAGAACCGACACCTGTAATCCTTGCTCCCATGCTATTCAACATCTTACATAACTGCTGCAAATAAGGTTCACAAGCTGCATTATAAATGGTAGTCATACCTTTGGCACAAGTGGCTGCCATCACTACATTTGCTGTTCCTGTTACAGAGATTTCATCCATTAGGATATAAGTCCCTTGTAATTGATCGGATTTAACAGTGAAAATATTATTCTTTTCATCATAGTTGAAGGCTGCACCTAATTTCTGTAAACCTAAAAGGTGTGTATCAATACGTCTACGTCCAATTTTATCGCCTCCTGGTTTAGGTAAAACCGCTACACCAAATCTTGCCAATAAAGGACCAATCAACATCACGGAACCTCGAATCTTGCTGGCTTTGCGTACAAAATCTTCTGTTTGTAAGTATTCTAAATCAATATCCTTTGCTTGAAACATATAGCTATTGTCGCTTAATTTTTCTACTACTACACCCAAACCTTCCAACAAGCTAATTAACATATTAACGTCCTTAATGTTGGGAACATTCGTTAGGGTAACTTTGTCACCTGTAAGCATGGTTGCGCAAATTACTTGTAATGCCTCATTTTTTGCGCCTTGTGGAGTGATAGAACCGCTGATATTTGCTTGTCCTTGAACGATAAATGATTCGCTAGTTGCCATAGTTTTATATTTTGAATTTTATTAAGGGTCTAGAGTATCCTTAGTTCGTTGGTTTTTAACTTCGTTGAGCCCTTCAGGGTTCGTAACTAATTGATAATAAAAATGATGTGTAAAATTAATTGAATTTTATAAAATTTTGATTATCAATTAGTAAGAAAAGATGTTTTTTAATTTTTAACTGCGTTGAGCCCTTCGGGGTTTGTCAAAAAATTAAGAAATCAATGAACTATGAGAGTATATCATCCTCAAAGATAAATGAACTGAAGAGGATTCCTAAAAGAATCTGAAGAGAATGAGTATTGGGTTATAGAAATGAGTATGTGGAGGCTAGGACTTGGAAGACTTTTTACTCTTAAAGTGAGGTGAGTACTCAGGTGGGCTTGATATGGTCTGTCAATGGAAAAGGCAATGCTAGATGCGACCTAATCTTGAAGCATACAGCTTAAACCTACTCTTTTTATTAATCAATCTATGTACATGGTATCTCTTCGTAAACTAAATCTGACTAAACCTGTCATTAGTCTTCGATCCCCCCTTATATTGCGTTTAGCTTTATTAGGGTATTTATTATAGTATACCTTAATTAAAAGTTTCTCAAATAAGAGTGGTTGTATTGTATATATTAATTCTAATTTTTCTGATGATTGATGATGTTTTAATGGATCTAAATTAATTAATCTTCCATTTTTTGGATCTATAATAAATTTAGCTCTAAACCTTAACACTGAATCCCTATCTATCATCTTCCCTATACTTTCTTTATATAGATTACTTGGAATCCCAACACTGACTATTATAGGTTTCTCATAGTATGTGTCTTCTTCAAGAAAACATCTATAGTTTGTTGTCTTTTCAATAAAAGCTTGCTTCTGATATATTGACATTGGTGTGCAATTAACAAAAAAGAATGTCAAGCAAATATATGTTAGTTTTTTCATTTTTTCTATAATAGAATTATAAACATCAGGTAATCTTTTTTGTACACCTTTTTATACCACTGGCATAAGCACACTCGGCATATAAGAGGAGGTGGAGCGGACAACGCAAGCGAAGCGAGGCTGTACGCTGAGTAACCTACTGATGCTCTGCTTCTCTTTGCCTTTGTACCACTGGTACAAGCCCCCCCGAGAGTAAGTGACTAACGAACGGTGCCCACTCCGCTCTAAAGCGAGGTGGGCACTCGGGTGGGCTTGATACGGTGTATCAAGGGAAAAGGGCGGTGCTAGATGCGACCTAGTCTCGAAGCATACCGCTTTTCTGTTTATTCGTATTTGCTTACCTTTTGAGGATAACACGGCACTAATATTTTATCTCCTTCTTTGAGATCTTGTTCGCCATCATATATTCCTCCAATATCTATATCTTTACGGTTGATTTTTTCAAATTCTTCAAAATATACCTCATAATACATTAATAGTGTAAATGTATTAACACCATAAAGTTTAGCTATATTTTCAAATGTTTCTCCTTTTGTAGTCTCGTGGATTTGATAAAAATTTTGACATTTATGTTCTACAAAAAAATTATGAAAAAAATCAGTTATTGTATCTAAAAAAGGGCTTTGATACTCTAGATTATCATAATTTTCATAATAAGGTATCATATAGACTTTAGCAGTCTCCCCATAAAAAAAATAAAAACTTATTAGATATCTAGGTATTTCTTTTATACTCTCCTGATTCTGTAAAACAAAAGAATCTATTGATTTGACATTTGCCTCTTTGCATTCTGATTTTAAGTAGTCCCAGAATTCTACATATCTATTAATTTTTAAACTTGAATATTTAGTTCCTCCTATTGACACATTAAATAACATATGTTTTTGACTGAACACAATGTGATTAGTAGGCCAATCCTCAACTTCTAGCGGATAAAAATATATACGTACTGAGTCTTGCGCCAAAATAGAAAAAGGAGTTAGAATTAAAATGATAATAATGATTCGATTCATATTTGTTTTTATTTTTTATAATCTCGGCCATTTACTTTATTATTGCTTTGATTACCAGTGCCCTTATTTCCAGAACTCCATGCCTTTCTAATTTTGGAGCTCACAACTTGGCGGTATCCTTTCAGAATCTCTCTTTCGTTTGGTAATGCATATTCTATTGAGCTAGGCTTATATTTCCCAAGCCCTCCAGCACTTTTTCCCCACCATATTGTAGGTCTATAACCTGATAATGTTTCAGCAATATTTTTCTTAAAATAACTAAAAATACCATTTTTAACTTCTTCTCTATAAGTCTGCAAGGTACCATCCTTATTATAGATAGGATTTCCTTCTTTATCCTTTTTGTAACGTAATATAGTTGGCGAAGCTGTTCCACAACCATTTAGATAACAAGTAGCGGAACCATGAAAGGAATTTTTACTGAAATGATATCCATATAATTTTGCATTGTCATCATCGTAACCAACAAATAATGCTTTTGGACTTGCGTGCCCAACATATGCAAAATCTGTAATCAAATCTTTTTGTCTACTTTTTGATTCTTCCCCTTTTACAAATCCTCCAGAATAATTTAGGTATGTAGTTAGTTCTTTTTTATTTTCTACTGTTACAAAATTTATATTTTCTGCCTCTGCTTTTTTTCTATAATGTTCCAATTGGGTTTCCGTATAAGTACCCTTGTAAACAATCATGGTTGTTGTCTCTCCATTTTCAGTACGACCATCTTTATATTTCTTAGCTTGATTAAACCCTGCTTCTAAAAAAGCTCTTGTATTTGGGGATGTAGGTCCTCCTCCTGTTGTAGGAGATTTTCCTTGATTACCAACAACAACAATATTCTCATTGCCATCAGGATCAATAGTTATTATAGGGCTATTGCCCATTGCATGATAAGGGCTATACATAGGTTGTTTATAATCTAGAGCATCCATAGACCACCAACGCCCAATAGCAGCACTATACATTCTAGCACCAAAGTCATAATTTTCATTATCCAGCCCTAGCTCATTATTACCTTCCATACCATTGAAGCCGAACCTATAGCTAGATACTTTCTTGGTTCTGGATGTGATTGCCCACCCAAAAGGATAGGTATCGGAAACTTGGAGTACATCAGCTTCATAGTGGTTGGCAATGTCATCATTATCGTCATCAACCCGTATTTTGATATCTGATATAATTTGTCGGACATCCATACGGAAATTACTCAACTCGTACTGATGAAAACCACGTGTACGCTCTAATCGCTCCAGTACTGGAAAATCAAACTCTCTACTAAGATACGTACCATATTTGTCATTTTTAAGATAAGCTAGCTCTAATTCTGCAAAATTATAAACAGCAGAAAAACCACTATTCTGTGCAACCGTTGGTTTATAACCGTTATTTCCATAATCTAGATGCGAGTAATAAGCTTGTATAGCTTGTGCATCAGTCACCTCTCCTTTAGGTTCTAAATCATCTCCTTCTCCCTTAGTACTGGATACAAATACATAACCTTGGACCAAACTGTTTCGACGAATTACCCCCAAACGGTTAGAACCATACAATACTTGCTCTTTTAAGTAAACAGGTAGAGTAGCTTCTTCTATCGGTTTGGAGACAGGTGTACGCTCTGATTCATAGATATTCACCACATTTCCTTGTGCATCTCTTAGGTATACTGTCCAAAACTGTGTATTTGTACCTTGCGGTTTTACAATTTTCGCTAGGCGATTGCCTCCAAAGTCATAGCGATATTCCAAGTTAGGTTTATCGCTACCTGAAGTTCTAGTAATTTTGTGAATTTTACCATCTGCTAACCATTCTATATTGGCAATCTCTTCTTGATCATCTTGTATTAAAGCACCATTCTCATTGTAAGAATAGTTATTAGTTCCTTGGTTGTCTAAATCATAATCTGTTGCTGCATCTCCAATCGCATCTCCAACACTTAATAAACGATTATAATTGTATTGGTTAGTCGGGAGAGGTATAATTTACAGAATTATATAAACCTGCTTACTCAAATTAGATATAATTATACAACACAAAATTCCATAAAACTATCCACAATCTTCAATTCTTGGGTTGGCTTGATACGATGTATCAAGGGAAATGGTGATGCTAGATGCGACCTAGTCTCAAAGCATACCGCTTTTCTGTTTTTTTATTTATTTTATTTTAATACAAATCAGTAAAAGGCCAAGGTTGTTCATTTCCTTCCCAAGACTCAGAATATTTTGGTAGTGAATTCCACCAGTACAATGGGTCTCCTTCATTTCCTAAGTCTATTTCTAATTGTTCATCTTGTAGCAAACCATCTTTGTTAAAAAACAAAATTATCAGTGATAGCACAAAGCACTCTCTTTTCCTATAATGTTTCCTACCAGTACCAATGTAAACCCAATATTGATCGTTGTTTTTCCTATAATGAATATGTATAGGAGGACCTAATATTGATCTTGTGTCCTCATACGAATATGAATTTTCTGTTGCATCTTTAATGATCTTTTCATTGATAAGCAACCTTGTAAAATTTAAAGCGCAATGATTCTCTTGCCAAATTTCTTTTATTAAAGAATCACAAGATGTGGTCTCTTGCCCAAAAGTACAAACAGAATAAAATATCAATAAAAATAAAATTATTTTTTTCATTTTTAATCTAAGGTTGTATGGTTAGAATTTTTATCAAAATATGCGTTAGTACCTCGCCCCATTCTTGCTCTCCAATTACCATTATCGTCTTTTTTCCAATCGTGTATTTCCATAGATTCTTTATCTGTTGGTAATACTCTCCTGAGTTCTATATCCAAAACAGCCAGATACTCCATTAGGATCAGTATATGGTACTTGAAACTCAGAAGGGGGATTAGCAGTAAACCTATCAGTGCTTATACTTGGAATTGTGACATTTTGGGTAGGCAATAGTGCGTTTTCATCATAGATTCTAGTTAGAGGTACATCCTCCCAATTTAATATATGGGAATTTGGTCCCCTGTTGTTTAACTGGTGTGTTACAACCTCATGAACCCAAGCAGTGCTAGTAAGATGATGAGTTCCTAAAAAGATAGAATTATCTGGGGTAGCTTTTGATTTTACTCTTCCTTTTGGAACACCATTTACATAGTCTAACCCTTTTTCTAAACTATTTCTCGCAGCACCCGCAAATCCATCTTCCACTCTTACTAGATTTAGACGAGGATCAAAATCATTCCAATTATTATTTCTTGCAAAGTCTTGCGCTTGTGCTTCTGTAATATGTTGACCTGTTACAACAAACTTAACAGGATATTCTAAACCATCAGGTCCCTGTTCGAAAGAAGGAAATCTATTTATTTCTGTATTTAGATAATCAATGGCATTATTAATCGAAACACCATCTTTTAATGCTGTGGAATGCCCATAAAAATAAAAATCCATGTAGACATACATAACACCATCTTTTATAACAATCTCTCCATTCTCACCTGTTGGATCATTTTTGTAAATGGGACTGCCATCAGAGAACAAATACGGAGAGAGTGATGGAAAATTATTCATTTTAGGATCAGTAGACCACTCTATATCAGCAATATCTTCTTGGTCATCTTGTATTAAAGCACCATTTTCATTGTATGCATAGTTATTTGCTCCTTGATTATCTAAATCATAATCTGCTGCTGCATCTCCAATAGCATCTCCAACACTCAGTAAACGATTATAATTGTATTGGTTAGTCGGGAGAGGTATAATTTACAGAATTATATAAACCTGCTTACTCAAATTAGATATAATTATACAACACAAAATTCCATAAAACCATCCACAATCTTCAATGTCTTATCAGGTGCTTCAAACATACCCATATGACCAACTTCCCTAAGAATATGAATACTAGACTGTGCTGCTAAAGTAGATTGTTTTAAGCTCGTTTGGATGGGAACAATACTATCTTTTCCACCGATAATATGTAGAATAGGGCAGGAGAGTGCAGCCAAAATATCACTACGATCTTTGCGTTGGAGCATGGCTTTTGAGGCTGCAATAATGGCATCACTGTGGTGAGTGCTGCATTGATCTACAAAATTGTGTACTACCTCTGGCTGAGCCTTGACAAAGGCTTCTGAAAATAAACTTGGGAACAAATGTCCAACAAAAGGACTAACTCCGTGTTTCTGTATGAATGCAATTGCTTTTTTTCGGTTTTGCTTTTTAGATTCAGAATCGGCAAAAGGGTGGGAATGGAAAAAGCCTAGACCAGACAATTTCTCAGGATATTTCTCTGCAAAAGCGAGTCCGACATAAGCACCCATCGAGTGTCCAATGATCACAGCTTTTGAGATTTGCTCAACTGCTAAGACTGCTTGAACTTGCTCTGCCATGGCTTCTATGCTATGGTCTGCCAAGAGTTCTGAATGTCCAAAACCCGAAAGATCAATGCTTAAAATTGTATATTTTTCCTGAAGTTGTGTTACAAAATATGACCACATAGTGCTATCTTCGCAAAAACCATGTAACAAGACTAGTGCGGCTCCTTGTCCTGATTTGCGGTAAGCAGTTTGTTTGCCCAAAGCAGTAGTGTATTGCAACATATAACAGCAGATTAGTTTTTTATAACCGAATACAGATAACGAAATCACGAACAAAAATAGAAAATTATGCAACTAAAGTTAATAAACTTGCTCTTCTTCTTGTTGATTATTTCACAAGTATCTGCTCAGGAAACCTTTCCTGAAAATGGCGTGAAAGATGAACGAGATGGACATTATGTTTTTACGAATGCAACCATTTATGTATCACCTAGTCAGAAATTAGAAAAGGCATCTATACGCATCAAAAAAGGAAAAATTGTAGAAGTAG
>JAKVCT010000098.1 GCA_022448995.1 Saprospiraceae bacterium | reverse complement strand
ATCCCTACGTTTTTCGCCTCGTCCAGCATCAAAAATTCTTGTGAATTATTATAAAATTAATTATGTCCACCTACTTATATATAATTTATCTAACACCAATCTTATGTAGTTCTGGAACTAAAATTCCAACCGTTGCACCAACCAAATATCCAATCAGAATATCACTCCAAAAATGCTTACCTGCTTTATATCTAAAATATCCAGTCACTGCTGGAATGATTGCCGCACCTGCCCAAACATAAGGCAAAGCCTTACTTTTCGGATTATAATCTGTATATATTTTAGCAGTCATAAAACACATGCTCGAAGTAACAGAAGTATGTCCAGAAAAGAAAGAATATTGAGCATCTTTTTTTAGTTTGTAATGCATTGGTACATCAGGATTATAGACAAAAGGACGTTTGCGTTTCACCAAGACTTTCGTCAAATTTGTTACCCCAGCAGTTAAGAAGAAGGTTTGTGCCCAAATCGTCCCCAACTTTAAATAATCCTTGCGAATGTTCTTATCTATCAACAATAAGGAGGGCAAAGCCATGCTCGTAAACATCAATCCATCACTTGCTTTAGCAATTCCTCTCGACCAGTTGTTGCAAGCACTACGATCAAAGCGTTTGACCATACTTTTATCCAAGGTACTTATATAAGCAGAGTCCAAAGAAGGCATTTTCCGATTCAGAATCAAATAGGTTGTTCCCATTCCCAAAGTTGCTCCAGCCAAGCTTCCATCTACTTCCCAAGAAAGTCGATAAGGTGATTGAAAAGTAGTGGTGGTTTGAGCATAAATTGTATTACTGCTTAGAAATAGCAGGCTCATTAGCATGGTGAGTATATGGATCGCTTTCATAATTTTGGTTTAGAACAAGAAGGAATAGCATTACGAGCGGCAAATTAATAAGTTATTCTATCATGTTGTTTAAAACTTCCACAAAAATTAAAATAGTCATCCATATTTTTAATAATCCTTCGTTGGTTTTTTTATTTTTTTGACAAAAAATCAAAAAATATATTTTAGCTTCGCAGAGCACTTCGTGACTCTTACTACTTGATAATTAGCATTTTACAAAATTCTATTATACTCAAACATCCTTTTAATTATCAATCAATTACAAGACATCAACGAACTAAGATTCAACAAAATGGATTAAAATTCTAAACAAATAGTTATATCCTTTTTTTGTATTTTTACACTTATATCAACTTAGAAATCACAGCTTGCCTAAATCTACAGTCCGTGAAGGTTTTGTAACAAAGCTTTTTAGCTTTTTATAAAAAAGCATAAAAAGTCACGAACTATCACTAGATGGCAACTAAAAACAATATAATCCAGTGGAAGACATTTACGATGTAATTATAATCGGTGCGGGAATTAGTGGACTAACAGCAGCAAATTTATTAGCACAACGACCAGGTGTCTCTTTCAAAATTTTGGAAGCTTCATCCAAAATTGGTGGCCGAGTCCGAAGTGTGCAAGGATTCTCCGATTTTCCGATTGAGTTGGGTGCAGAGGAAATACATGGAGAAAACACGCTGTTGTATAAAATTCTCAAGGGAATGAATATAGCGTTTGTCCAAGAAGAAGAAGAAGATTATGTGTGGTGGCGTTATCAACTTCTTAGTCAAAAACGGTTTGACGAATTAGAGGATGCTAGAGCAGTTTACGACCTAGAGGAAGTCATTCCACATTATCATGGCGATGACATGACTATGAAAGAGTTCATTGTTTGGCATGGTGTGCCTTATCGTGTTCATCATTTGATTAATGCACATTATGGCTCAGAACATGGTACTTCTATCGATCAAGTTGACATGCGTGCTTTGCGCAAGCATTGGCACAAATGGGATGCTGGTGAAGAGAATTTCATGCTCAAGGGTTCTAGCCTACAGGGTATTGTTGAACACCATTTTGCCTTTGTTCTTGGAAAAATACAAGTGCGAACCCCCATCGAATTAATAGATACTAGAGGAGATTATATTCGACTAATTGACGCACATGGTGAGTCCTACAAATGTCAATCGGTGATTGTGACTGTTCCTTTACCAATTCTACAAAAAAAGATACTCAGCTTTGTACCTGAGTTGCCCAATAATTATCAAGAAGCTATTGATAATTTGCGTATGGGTAAGGGTTTAAAAGTTGTTTTGAAGTTCAAAAACCGTTTTTGGCCAGAAAAAATGGGTTCAGTCTATGGTACAGGTCGGGTCAATGAATTTTGGTCAACTGGTTTTGGTCGTAGCCAAAAGAATAATCTCCTTACAGCCTACTGTATGGGGAAGGATGCTGAGGAATTGGGTGCAATGCCTTCTGAAAAAATGATTGAAACGATTTTAAAAGAATTAGATCTGATCTTTGGAAATGCTGTAGCTAGCCAAGAATATGTAGATGCTTTTTGGACAGATTGGACTAGAGAACCTTTCATTTTAGGTAGTTACTCCTATCCTTCCAAAAATAATGATCAGTACAGACGTGTTTTGAGTCGTCCACTCAATGATTTAATCTTCTTTGCAGGTGAAGCCACCAATACTATTGGACATTATGGCACTATGCATGGTGCTATGGAATCTGCTATTCGTGCAGTGGAAGATTGGGAAGAAACACACCTTTTGGGCAAAGGTAAAAGTGATGGATAAACTAGGTATAGTCTAAAAACAATAGTTCATAGGTTTTTAGCTTCGCTAAGCTCTTCGAACTCAGCGAAGCTAAAGGTCTGTGCTCTAGGTTGATATATTTCGTATTTAAAGCGAAGGCGTTAACTACGTTGATCCTTTCAGGATTTAACTCCGTTGAGCTCTTCGCCAAATAATATTCTGATTTTTAAAATCAATTTTTACTTTTGAGACAGCCCCCCTGCGAAGCAAACCTTCCTGCTTAATATCTAACTCCACTCAAAATCACTTGCTCAATCCAATCACTCCCAAAAGCATAAGGCAAATAAGCCAAAGAAGGAACAGGTTTAGTGATAATCAAATTCGCTAATTTTCCTCTTGAAATACTCCCCAATTGCTCAGCCAATTCAAGGGCGAAAGCAGCATTTAGGGTTGCTGCACAAATCGCTTCTTTAGGCAACATACGCATCTTGATACAAGCCAAAGAAAGCACCAAAGCCATTCGTCCGGAAGGTGTACTTCCTGGATTAAAATCAGTAGCTAAAGCAACACCCAATCCCGCATCAATCATCTTGCGTGCAGGTGGATAATGATCATTCAAAAAGAAAGGTGCAGAAGGCAACAA
Organism: Saprospiraceae bacterium; assembly: GCA_022448995.1. Taxonomy (GTDB): domain Bacteria; phylum Bacteroidota; class Bacteroidia; order Chitinophagales; family Saprospiraceae; genus JAKVCT01. Next base: position 12,560 of record JAKVCT010000098.1, on the reverse strand, counting down.
GGTTGGTATTGTATTAGAATCTAATAAGCAAGCAATCTCTTCTTCATTCAGAACCTCTAGATGATCTACCGAAATAGCACCATGTTCTACCGCCATTTGGATCCCTCCCATACAGTTAAATTGGTTGGTATGAATCTTTGGTTGCAAACCAAATTTGGCAGCTGCTTTTAGGATACGCGCCGTTTGTTCTACCGAAAAGAAGCCTTTTTCGCAGAAAGCATCTACATAATCAGCTAAGTTTTCTTCAGCAATTTGTGGCAACATTTCATTAATAATCAAATCCACATAAGCATCTGGATTCGATTTATATTCCATCGGGAAAGCATGCGCTCCCAAAAAGCTTGCTTTAATTGGGATTGGAGAACTTGCTTTCAGGGCTTTGATCACACGCAGCATTTTTAGTTCTGCCTCAACAGTCAATCCATAGCCACTTTTAATCTCGATTGCGCCCGTTCCCATTCGGATCACTTCATCCAAACGTATTTTAGCTTGCGCTAATAGATTGTCAAAAGATGTATTTTGTAAACGTTTAGCTGAGTTCAATATTCCGCCACCTTTGGCAGCAATTTCTTGATAAGATAAACCACGAATTCGGTCTTCAAATTCTGATTCTCGGCTTGCTGCAAAGACTAAATGTGTGTGTGAATCGCACCAAGTTGGTAAAACCAAACGTCCTGTTGCATCTATAGTTTCTTCAGCAGCTTGAGGTACTTCTTCCATTTTCCCCCAATCCTTGATTTTATCATCCTCCACCAAGACATAAGCATCATTGATACAGGGAATTTGATTCATTTCTGCTCCACAAATCAAACTATTTGCTTCGTCTGAAGCTAGAACTAAGGTTTTTATATTCTTAATTAGTAAAGTCGCCATTTTGTAAGTTTAGTTTAAACTATAATCAAAGATGGTGGCGAAGTTAAGTAATTAGCATGCTATAAACAAAAAGGTAAATTACAAAAAATAGAACCAAATAAAATTTTGAGTTTTATTTTTTCTTTGTTGCGAGGGAATGAATTAGCTTCGGGGTTAGCTACGCTGAGCCTTTCAGGGTTCCCTCGCCAAGTAATATTCTAATCTTTCAGATTAGGTTTAACCTTTTTAAATAATACCTTCCTTATTTTTTGAGCTTTGGGCTAACTCCCAAAGCTGATTTATCTATCGCTCCTTTGGAGCTCCTTGATTTTTAATTAATCACTGCCAAGACATTCTTCAAATCATCTACAGCCGTTTCTTCAAACTCAATAGATACATTTTCTAAATCAGTAGCTACGCAGTTTTTAGTAAAGGTATAAACCCTATCTTTATCGAATTTCACAGCGACCACTTTCACCTCAGAATCTTTAGGAATATTAAAACCAACGTATTTCCCCTTCTGTACATCAGGTTTTAACGGAAAAATAGAACTCATTTTAGGAAGGATTACATATAAGGTTTCATGTATACTCCCTTGATGATTGACATGAGCCAATAATCGTTCTGAACTAGACAAATTTGGAAAACGATCACAGTTGATCCAACCTAGGCTACTACTAGATATTGCATTTCTCAACCTATTTTGATTTTCGAAAACCTTATCCAAACCTAACTCCTTACATTCTTCCTTATATATTTGAATACAACGATCCAAAACATGGTGTCCTTGCATTGTCAAAGTCCCGACATTTTCTTGACTAAAATCTATTTCAAAAACTGAATTATATACTTTTAAATTACCCAAAACTATTGGGCGAATTTTTTCAAAACGCTCAATTTGACCATACATCATCTTAGTCAACTTAGCTAAGTCCTCCATTCCCAAATCATTATTTTGTAACTTCCTAAAATTCTGATACAAACCTTCAGGATTTTCCTTATCAAAAGAGCTTTCGCAAGTTCCCAAACAATGAGCATTCGACAAATTAACTGAATTAATTTTTTCTTGATTAAATATTAATTGCCTTAATGGATTAATTTGATTTTGATATTTATTCAAACTATCCATGGTTTTAATCATTTGCTGTCTTTCTGCCAAACTCTTATAAGATCTATAAGCAGAACAAATTCGATCCAGCTCCCAAACCAATGATCTAGGCACATTCATAGACATGCCAGAAGTATATTCTGCAATTTTTGAAATAGATTTTTCTAACTCTTTTTGCTTAGCTAGCAAATCTGCACGAATTGGTTCGTATAGATTAGCCAAATGCTTGTGATAAGCTTCGGTTGCTACATGATATTTTGCCAATTTTTCAATCTGTGCAATACTATCCTTTTCATACTGGATTACTCTTTGTTCATAACGTTTTTTAGCCTTTTCATAAGCCACCACGCGTTGTTTATAAAGCATTTCTATTCTGTTGGTATATGCTTTTTCCGCTTCTCCTCTTTTGGGAGGATATTCATTCTTCAAATCTATTTTATTCGGCTGTACCATTCCTAATGCTCTATATTTAGCCAATGGTTTAGGAGCTATAGGTTTAGTAGGTACATTATTAGGAAGTCCCATAAATTCTATAGACTTTACATCCTGATATTCAATACTTAACTCTTTGCCAGCACCAAGATTTCTAGGAGGCACAGGTGGTGGAGGAAAGGGCACATAACGAATTTGCTGAAAAGGCTGATTCACTGCTGCCCAATTGGTACTTGTCTCTGCGGACTCTTCTCTATCCGAAAGAAACAGTTGCATACCTTCAGGCAGTGGTTTATTGGTAGGCATCTGAATTTCAACAGATTGACCTTCTTTTAGACTTAATTTTTCACCAGTTACAGCATTAGTTGCCTCAATGTAAACCATTCCACCTGTCTCCAATAATTCACCATCAGAAACGGTTGCTAAGTTATTGATCAACATATCACTGTAAGAATATGCTTCACGCAACTTAATATTCACATTGGTCACGTCTGTTCCGCTTGAATCTTGAAAAGCATTTGCAGGAATCTTGAGTATGGTTCCCTTCTCTCCTAGTACGATGTTGGACTGTACATTGTCAATACTTTTTCGAGTATAATCATCCTTATTAATATAATTAAAAACATCTCCTACATCATTCAACTCCCAAGCATTTAGGATCAATTCTACACGTCTATTATTCTGACGTTCTGCCTCTTTATCTACTTGATTAGATAGGGCAATTTCACCAGCAGCTTCGGTATAAATAATCTCAATTTTAGGATAGTTACTTTGGATATATTGTTCTACCGTTTTATATCTAGCTTCCGCTAATTGCTTATTTCTTTTTTGACTTCCTACATCATCGGTGTAAGCGACTAGTCTCAATTCAGCTTTAATACAATTGTTAGTATTCTTCAGGAATTCGTTGAGTTCATCTTGGATAGATATTTCTAAATCGCTTTGAGCAGATTGGAAAAAGACATTATGTTTTAGGATCTTTTCTTGGGCGGAGCTTGCTATTGCCATACAGGCCAATAGTAATATGAGTAATGATTTCATAGCTTCTTGGGTTTTATTGAATGTAATTTTTGACTAAATTTTATCTATACCCTAACAGATGCTATGAATTTCTAAATGGTTGTATACGCTCCTTATTTTTTGGATAACTTGCGAATTATAAAATATAATAACATGCCTACAACTAGTCCTAATATTCCCATATAAAACCAAGCAGTTCCAGATTCTTTAGTATCATCAATTTTGCGCGCTACTTTTGCATATTTAGTAATTTTACCTCGCATAAAAAGATTGGTTTTTTCCAACCAAGTCAAATAATTAGTTGTTGAAGTTCTTAAAGTAGAAGTTCTACCAAAAACATAAACCACAGGAACGAGTTCAAAACCAGCATGTGTTTTTATAGCTTGTCCCAAACTTGTTTTTTCATAATCCTTAGTTACATGTTGAACATAAATTTTCCCACTGCCTACTTCATCTTCTAATTGTCCTAAGTCATATGTAGAACTATCAATCATAATCACCTCAAAATCAAAACCCTCTGCCCAGTATTCTAGTGCTTTAGAATCCGTTATAATCTTTCGTTCTTGTCCTAATTCCTTATCCAGCCATTCTTCCATAACATCATAAGACAGAAAGAAAAATTGCTCAAAAGTTGCCAATTGATTCACATAATAAGATTGAGACGAACTATCAACCCTTGTAAATGCTTGGCTAAGTTTCTGAGCGAATCGAAGTGCGTTGAGTGGATTATACAAGCAGTCATTTTCTGCACTGCCCATAATAGAGTCTGTCCAGACTACTTCTGTATGAACGGTATAATCTTCATTAAGTATATAAAACTTATTAGAATCTAAATCTGCTCTTTTTTCCTTTGGAGTATAAGGTGATAGTTTTATAAAATCTTCAGGGAATAGCTTACTTGGAAATTTATGCCAAATAGGAGAAGCCGAAGTCCAGTAATAAACCTGAGCTTCAGCATTAAAACAAAAAATAACTATTATTAGCCATGAAGCACTGAATCTAAACAGTTTTAGCAGGTGCCACATATAAATTTTGAATTACCTTATTTGTTACAATCTGATGTATCTTTTTATTGATTAGTAAACGTACAGCTCCATCATACTCAAACTTCTCTTCTACTTGAATAGCTGTACCTAAAGTCAAGCCTAATTGTTCTACATATTTCAAGAAAGCTGGGCTGTGTTCCTTCACGCCTACAATTACTGCAGAGATATTATTATCTAGCTCTGCCAACAAAACTTGGTGGTTTCGGTAACGAACGTTCCCTTCTCTATCTGGAATGGGATCACCATGTGGATCAAACTGAGGAAAATCTAAGAACTTCTCTAATCGGTTGATTAATTCCTCTGATTTAATATGTTCCAATTGTTCTGCAATTGGATGTACCTCATCCCAAGAAAAGTTGAGCTTTTCTACCATAAATACTTCCCACAAGCGATGTCTACGAATCAGTAAAGTAGCTGTTTTGAGACCGGTTTCACTCAAGCGAACACCTTTGTATTTTTCATACAAGGTATAGCCCTTTTCGGTCAAGCGTTTCAGCATATCTGTTACCGATGCAGCCGAAGTCTGTAAGTGATTTGCAATAGCATTAGTGGGGACACTTTTCTGCTCCGTTTCGGAGAGCTTGAATATTGCTTTTAGGTAATTTTCCTCTGTTTGTGAAAGCATAAATGATATGATAAAGGTATCTTATGTTATAATTGACTGGAGCAAAGATAAGTAAAAAAAGCTGATAATATCAAGCTAGTTTCTTTTGCCTTTTAAGGGATAAGAGTAAACCTAATCATCATGAGTAAAACTTTTATATTAATAGAGTTTATTACGAATATTTTTGTATGCAAAACCACGAAGTGCTCAGCGAAGCTAATTACTTCTTGCACTGCTATTCTGCGTTATGTACTCGACTTTGTAGCCTTGAAAAGGTTTGGAGGCGAAGCCGACTGTGGTATGCTTTGCTACCACCACCACTACAAGTCTGCGTGCAACCTTGATTAGCCGCACAAGCGAGCAATTTGTGCTCTATACAACTCCATTCGTAATAAACTCTAATAATAAATCATTAAATTATGGAAACTTTCACTAAACTACTAATTGTACTATTTTTCCTATCCCTCCATTCATTCAGCACTAATGCACAAACAACAACAGATCTTGAAAATTCTGGACTCAAAGGTCAAATAAAAAATGTCAAAACTACAGTCTATAGATCAGTCAAAAAAGGAGGCGAAATTAAGTTATTAAGTATTTCCCAGTTGGGTGACGAGAGCTTTAATAAAGCTGGTTATTCTACCGAAACTATCTATCAGATCAATACTATGAGTTTGGGGGAAGGTCCCAAACGAAAAACAGTCTATAAATTAGACGAAAAAAATAGAGTAAGCCAAGAAACGCGTTATAAAAATGAAGAAGAAGGTTTATCTATCCAGCATGTTTATGAAAATGATCTACGTACAAAATCTAAGTATTATGAAGGAGGTGAAGAATATTTAGGAACAGAATATTTGAGTTATGACGATGAGGGCAATATGATTCAATCCAAAGCAACTGGTCCTGAGGATGAGGTACTGGCTCAAACTGATTATACCCATAATAGTAAAGGTCAGCTAATCACTGAAAAATTTTATAAAAATGGTAATTTCCAATCCTATACCAAACAAGAATATAAAGGTGAGAATGTAAGTAAAACATATGAACTAAATGAAGAGGGCAAAATAGAAAGTTATACTGCCTATGAGTATAATAAAAAAGATAAACTCACAAAGAAAACAGCATATAATGCTAATGATGAGGTAGAGGAATATACTATCTATGAATATGATAAGAAAGGAAATAAAATCAAGTATGTTGATTACAATGCTGATGGTAGCGTGGAAAAGACGCATATCTCTGAGTATGACAAGTATAATAATGAAACACTACGTCAGGTTTTCAATGCTGATGGTGAGGAAGAAAACTATAATTATATGAGATACCAATATACTTATGATAAAAAAGGCAACTGGATTCAACAGATTGAGTTCCTAAAGAACGGAAATTCATTGGATGTAGTTAAGCGAGAAATTGAATATTATAAATAATCATTGAAAACTTATCCACTGTTTTATGTCCAACAAACATTTGATTATAGAAGAACGCAGCCGAGATATTGGCGATTTCATTGTGGGGCGCTTACTTCCTTTTCGCAAAAAGCGTATGATTGGTCCTTTCACTTTTGTAGATCATATGGGACCTATCCAACTCAAAGAAGGTCGTTCTATGGAAGTAGATCAACATCCACATATAGGCTTGGCAACACTAACCTACCTGCTCAAAGGCGAAATAATGCATGCCGACAGTATCGGAACACACCAACGCATTCGCCCCAATGAGGTAAACTTGATGATTGCAGGATCTGGTGTCACACATACAGAACGTAGCCCAACAGAGTTGCTTGGGCAAGCTTATGACTTAGAAGGTTACCAAATTTGGATTGCTTTACCAAAGGAACAAGAAGATCAAGCTCCCAGCTTTCATCATCTAAAATCAGATGAAATTCCTACATGGACAGCAGGAGATTTGCAATATAAGCTCATTGCGGGAAAAGCCTTTGGAAGAAAGTCTAAATTGGAACTATGGTCAGATTTATTTTTTGTGGAATTGACCTGTTCTACTGCCCAAAAAGTAGACCTAAGCCAAGCACTACAAGGCGAAATTGGCATCTTGGTCAATCAGGGTAAAATTACAGCTTGTTCGGAGGAAATTGGTGCGGGAAATCTGCTCGTAGCAAAAGACGAAAACCAATGCAGTATTGATTTGGCGGCAAATAGTCGAGTATTTTTATTGGGTGGTTTGCCCTTCCCTGAAAGACGCTATATTGACTGGAATTTTGTCTCTTCTGACCTTGCTAAAATCAGACAGGCAAAAAGAGATTGGGCAGCTAAAGAATTTCCTCAAGTGCCCAATGATGAGAGTTATATTCCACATCCTACATTTAAAGGATAAATAAATTTATTCGTTAATCTGATTTTTCAGAAATCCTATGAGGATTTGCAAACCCTTACTAAAATCTTGATTATTGTTGATCACAATATCTGCTAATTCCTGAAAAGGACGAATGTACAAGTCAGTAGTAGGTAAAACATGATGCTCATAACGATATAGTACATCTTCTAAAGGATATCCTCGTTCTATACGATCACGGCGAATACGTCTTCCTAAGGCAATACTTTCACGGGTATTTAAAAATACTTTCAAATCTTGTAAATCTGAAATAATCTTGTAATGAAACACAAAAATACCTTCTAGTAAGATGATCGGACAAGGTTTGAAAACCAAATCTTTAGGTACAATATCAGGGTTATTATAAGTATACTCTTTTCGAGTAACTTCCTGTCCTTGAATCAGTTGCTCGATATCTTTTGCAAAAGCTTTATGGTCAATAGACTGTGGTAGATCAAAATTGGTAATTCCTTGTTGATCTACCTCTTGATCTTCGAGATCTTTGTAATAATTATCTTGCGAAATCACACAAAGTTGATCCTCAGAAAATGCTTTTTCCAATTCCTTAATAAAAGTAGTTTTTCCTGAGCCACTCACACCGGTCAGTCCAATAATAAAAGGTCGTTTTTGCATATCCGTTTTGCTTGCTGATTAGTATGGATAATATTCATAGTTCTTTGTTTTCAATTTTTGTTAGAACCCCGAAGGGCTCAACACAGTCAACCCCGAAGAGCTCTGCAAAATAAAAATTAAAAAATCAAGGAACTATCAATGAAGTTGTTTAAGAATTAGATTTAATGCAGAAATTCAGATGATTTTGATCAATTTGAGCCTCTTTTTTGAGTGGATAGCAGGGCTATCGGCGATAAAAAAGGTAAAAAAGTGGTCGAAATCAATGGATTTGATGCGGTGAAGATGATTTTTAAACAACTTCAATATATAGTAATGCTGCAAAAATGTAAAATGCTTGAGAGTTATCCAAATTTCAAGCAAAATTAGCACTAAGAGCTTGTCTAAAATTAGTGTATTTTTTAGTATAAGTATGATTTTTTCTCTTAGACAAGCTCTAAGTTGTTTTTGCACCACGCATCACCTTAAACAAAAGATTTGGAAAGAACCGACGCAAAAACACACCTAAACGCTCTCTTCCTTTGGCCACTACAAGCTCTGGTTTCTCTTTTTGCATAGCACGTACAACCTTGCGTACACAAACATCCACCTCTATTCCTGCTGCTACAGCATCATTGGTTGCATTATGTTTGGCGCCATCGCCTTCTAAGGCATTCTTTGAGATATTAGTCTTGATAAATCCAGGATTGATAACCACTACACGAATTCCATGATCATGTTCCTCTGCACGTAAACTATCCATAAAACCTATGATGGCATGTTTAGAACCACAATAAGCACTTCTCTGTGGTGTCCCAATTTTTCCAGCTACGCTACTGATGGTTACAAACATACCTGACTTATTCTGACGAAAATGTGGTAAAAGTGCTTTGGACATAATCACAGGTGCAAAGTAATTCAACTCCATAATTCGACGATCAATATCAATTTGTGTATCTCTAGCCAAAGCTCTTTGTGATACCCCTGCATTGTTAACTAAAATATCAATTTTTCCAACTTGTTTGATCATCTTTTCCACTACAGGGACAATACTCTCTGGATTCAGTAGATCCATCGGACAGACTAGGTGCCCATCCCCCTCAAGTTTGTCTTGCACTTCTTTCAGTTTAGTTTCATTACGTGCAGATAGAATAATCTTTGCGCCTTTTTGGGCTAGCTGAATTGCCATTTCTTTTCCAATTCCACTAGAAGCTCCTGTAATCCAAATTACTTTATTATTAAAATAAGTATGCATATTATGTATTATCTTTTATAGGTAAGTAAGTAGCTAACGGCCTTAGCTCTTGTCTTATTAGACGACCAAGATAAGGAAAAGTTGTTAAAGAAACTGCTATTTTGACAAAATTATTTAAATATTCAATTAATAAATTATTAATCGATAAAAAAACGGACAAATCGAGAAGTGCTCAGCGAAGCTTAATCAATGAATTTGGTGGGATAAAGATGATTTTTATTGTCAATAAAGTCTATTCTAATAAAAATAAAAAGTTATGGAAATCTTAAAATTCCAACGCTTAATGCTTTTCTCTTCGTTTTCCAAGTCAGCTCTAAAACATAAGCAATATTATAATACCTCATTAAGTAACTAATTACTATGACATCGATAGCTATAGACAAACTAAACTATCCTGTACTAGTAACCAAGTAAGAACTCAAATCTTATCGTAGTTGTCTTTGGCTTATTTGAAGCCAACATCAAAAGGCTAAATGCCGAAGTTGTTTAAAGATCATCTGAATTTCTGCATTAAATCTAATTCTTAAACAACTTCACCGTTAAATTTTTCTGTACAGATCCTCAATCTATTTTACTACAGCTCTGTTCTGCTCAGTTTTTTAACTAAAATTACCCTATACGATCTCTTTTATTCTCTTACTTATAAAAATCCTAATCATGATTAAATTAAAAAAAATAACAGGTCTAATCCTTTTGATAGGTTTATTTAGCAATGTTCTACTTGCTCAAACACCTCAAGCCGATTTAGAATCCACAGAAACAGATCCCAACTTGATAAGATCGACTACTCATAAATATAAAATTCATTTTGGGATAGAAGGTGGTTTGGGAATGTCTCAACTCCTAAACCGCCCCGGTTTTTTAGGAACCTTTTCATCAGAAACAAGCACATCTAGTAAGCAATACGGTATTAATCTTATCCCCAAAGTTGAAGCACGTTTTAATATTTTCTCTGAATATGAAGCTGCCTCGGGCTGGGGAATTAAAGCCTATGTAGGCTATTTAGGCAAAGGCGTTCCTAAAGTTAGAGAATTTAATAATAACGGTATAGCTGGAAGAGGTACAGATTATATGCATTATCTAGTCGGAGGTTTTATGTTTTACACTAAATCTGTTGGTAAAGTACGTTTTGGCTTTGGTCTAGAGAATCATCTCGGTTTCAAGGTTAATTATAATTCATATCAAGACCTTCTATACAAAAACGCTCTAAATCATTTTGTAGGAATCAAAGGAGAGGTTTGTTATAAAATGAATTCTCGATTATCACTCAATACTTATATCATGGGAGGAATTCATGGTACAGTTGAGGGTAAAGCCTTAGTAGGTATATCTGGTGGTGTAACTTTAGCATATCGCCTTTGTGGTAAAAAAATTAAGGAAAAAGTAGATGTTTACAGAATTAATTATGCGACAGAATCCTTAAAACTAAAGAAGTCTAAACCACCTGTAAAACCTGGTATGTAGATCGTTAATTAGGAAGGTTTGCTTCGCAGAGCACTTCGTAGTTCAGTATTAAGCATATTTTCTCCCTCACCTTTTGCCATTGCTGCAAAAGGTGACCAAAAAACCCCGAAGGGATCAGTGAAACTAATTTCTTTTCTATAAACATCTATAAATTATTGATTATCAAGTCATTTATCTAATACTGAACCACGAAGCGCTCTGCGAAGCTAATCTCCCTACCTATTGTGAATCAGTCACCTTGCATCCAGAAAGTACTTTTTTGATCTTCTCTAATTTATCTTTTTTGACTATGGTTCCATATAAGTCAAGCGTTTCTAGTTTTTTTAATCGATTCATTGATAAAGGAAGATCTTTCAAGAAAGTGTTACGTAAATGAAGATGTCTTAAACTATACAGCCTACCAATTGATTTTGGGAGAAAAGTAACTTGAGTATTCGCTAACTCTAATACCTGTAATTTAGAGAGCTTACCAATTGATTTTGGAAGAGCGTTTAGTGAGGTATTACCGAGTAACAAAAGTCTCAACTCCCCCAACTCTCCTATAGATTCTGGAAGTTTCTCTAGTTCAGTATTATTTAAGAAAAGCCATGACAAACTATCCAAACTGCCTATAGACTTAGGAATTTCCTTAAGTTGAGTTTGGGATAAGCTCAAGCCTTGTAAATTCACTAAATTCCCTATAGATGTTGGAAGTATTTCCAATGGATTGTCTGCTACATAGAGTTTTCTTAATTTTGTTAAGTTACCTATAGATGCAGGGAGAGTCTTTAGAGCATTCCCATTTAAGTTTAACTCAATTAGATTATAAAACATATCTATCGAATCTGGCAAATCTTGAAGTAATTTATGCGCCAAAGATAGAGTATGGACAGCATCAGGATGCTTAAACGCTGAATCAAGAGAAGTATAGTTATGGCGTTCTTGTGCACTCCCTCTTACTGCTAACAGAAAGATAAAACATATAAAAATCCAATTATTCATATTGATAGTTCATTAATTTTTTAATTATTACTTCGCAGAGCCTTTCAACTGCGTTGAGCTCTTTGGGCTTAGCTTCACTGAGTATAAACTAAAAAAAATTCCACTTGATTTGTCTAACAACCTAATAGAAAACATAAAAGAGCTACTGTATTCAACAGATCCACGTAGTAAGCCCCTTGCCTTAGAAATAATGAAAGCTATGGAACTGACTTGGGAGCATCCGCAATTTAAAGCTGAAAAGGAATTGATAAATTGGTTGGGGATAGATATTTTCGGGAAAAAACAGCTTGAATTAGGAAACAAGCAGCTACAATCCCTGCCCAGCACTATCTGTCGAATTCAGTCCTTGGAAGAACTTTATTTGTACAGCAATCAACTTCAATCTCTTCCCAGTTCCTTTGGTCAACTTCATAATCTTAAGATTCTTTATTTGAATGAGAATCAACTTCAGTCTCTTCCTACCTCCTTTGGTCAACTCCAAAACATCAAACAACTCTATTTAAATAACAATTGCCTTAAATATTTACCAATATCCTTTGGCCAACTGCAACATATTGAAGGGCTCTATTTATACAGCAATCAACTTCAATCTCTTCCCAGTTCCTTTGGTCAACTAAGCTGCCTTAAATATCTTTCTTTATCCAACAATCAACTCCAATCCTCCATTGATTCTATCAGTCCACTACAAAATCTAAAATGGCTTGACTTGAGGAATAACCAACTAAAATCAGTAGAGACAAAACAGCTAAGTAAGATACTACCGCACACAAAGATCCTTTTATAAGTAGGTGGACACAATTAATTTATAGTAAACCCCGAAGGGCTCAGTGAAACTAACCCCGAAGGGCTCTACGAAGT
>JAKVCT010000097.1 GCA_022448995.1 Saprospiraceae bacterium | reverse complement strand
TACGAAGTAAACCCCGAAGGGCTCAGTGAAACTAATTTCTTTTTAGAGTTTGGATAAATCACGTAAAAAAATGTCCTGCCAAACGTAACAAGCAAGAGCTCAGTTTCGCTAAAAACTTAGCAAAATCTACCCAACTAGGTCAAGCAGACTAATCTAAATTGTCAGAAACAGAATCGGATCATTAACCAAAAGTCCTAAATTTAATTTACATACAGTTTTATAGTTCTTAAAAAAAGAATTGGAAAATTAATCAAGTTTGTGTAAACTTATACTACTGTTTTTGATGTTGTATCAAACGTCTATTTGTTTGAACCATCTTCTCCAAAAAATGCTTTAATGAAACTATATCCCAATCATAGCAACCATACCCCTTTTATACTCACACTTGCCTTTATCCTAGTGTGTATTTTTACAGTTCGCTATTTATACCAAAATAATATCCCTCAAAAACCAGATTATAGCGATAAGATAAACGCTTACAATAAGTACAACGACAGTTTACAAACAGCCAGTAATCTACGTTCCGATCTGTTAAAGAACACAAAAGACAGTCTTGTCACTACCGAAACCATTGATACCTCAGGAGACACCTTAGTCATTACTACCGTAATTCCGAGCAAACCTGATATTGATCCATTTGAAACAAATTCAGAAAAAGCCAACAGCAATTTGCCTCCTGTAAATTGGCAGGCAGACGAGGCTCCCGACAACTTTTCAAGTTTAGGTACAACCTTGTTCTGGATTTTTGGTATTGGTGCTGTAGTTGTTCTATTTTTCACCTTATTTTTTGATTATCTTAAACGCAGAGAAGAGCGCCAAGCATTGGCAACCAATCCCAATTTAGGTATCAGATCCAGTGACTATACAAAAGTTAGCCTTAATCAATCTAAAACAACTAAGTCTACGGATAATGAAGTTAATATCCCACCAAAACAAGAACCTATTACAGTCCCTGATCATCATGAAGACGATGTTGTAGAAGAACCTAGTATTGAAGAAAACACCACTGATGAGGCAAATCAAGTAAAAGAACCTGTAGTTGCTCCTGATCCACCCAAAGAGAGATGGAAACAAAAAGATCTATCATTTGGTGAAAAAATAGCTTGGACATTTACTTCTTCTGAGTATAAAACAATAGGCAATCAAATTCCTAGACCTAGACCTAATTACTCTGATGTTTTTGCAATTTTACTATCAGCTGCTTTGGAGATTACCATCCGTTTGGTCTTACATTATCTACAAGTAACCTTCCCTATTCCATTTACAATTATACTTATCCTATTTATTGCCTTCCCGCTGGCGGTTTGGTTTAGATATTCTGTCATTGCGCGTTGGGTTATAGGTCTAGGAGTCATGCTGCTGTTATACATAGGATTGGTAATTTACCAATTATACTTATACTTACTAGAAGCTGGTGATAGTGGTAGTAGTGGCGGATTTAGTTATAATTTGGTGATTATGCCTCTTGGTGGAATCATCTTATTATTCGGGATAAGAAGGTATTTAAGAAGCCGCAAGGAAAAGTCCATTTTAAAAGCCAAAGCTAAAACGATAAAAAAAGTACGCATACTTTCAGATAATATAGATAAGAAAGATGACAGTCCTACAGATACAAACATCAACAAATTGATTCAAGATGCTGCTACTGTCCGCCAACGGGTAAGCTTAGATATTGATTTTTCAATAGAAGAATGGTGGATGCATATTGATGATCTATCTAGACTGGGTAGCATTGATCTAAAAGAGCAAGATTTGGATGAATTCCATCCATTTTTGGATCACTTACCTCTGTGTACAAAGCTAAAATCATTATACTTAGATCATAATCTACTAGAAATTATTCCTGATGAAGTTTTTGAGCTGTCCCAGCTTCAAATTCTTAGTATTCAAGATAATTTACTGGAAGAAATTCATACAAATATTGGTTTATTGAAGAAACTAACCATCTTAAACCTTAGTGATAATAACATTAACACTTTCCCTAGCTCTATTCTTGATAAATTAAATAATTTACGTTTACTTGTTCTAACAAATAACCCAATTTCTGCAGACGAAATTGAACGTATGCGTTATCTCTATCCAGAGTTAACTATTGAATTTAAGGATAATAATAGTGAAGGTAATGTGGCTCCTTCAATAACGAAACAATCTGAAGAAACGAAAGATAAAAAAGAAAGTAATGACTTAGAAGCAACCCTAAATGATTTGGATGAAAATATAAGATATATTGACCTCCACAGTCATAATCTACAGACATTGCCTGAGGACTGTTTTGATCGGTTCAACTCAATCAGCAATTTAGGACTATCTTACAATAAATTTAAGAATATCCCCAAAGCAATTTATCATATTCCTAAGTTAGAAACTTTATCATTGAATCACAATAAACTCAAGGATATTGGTGATGAATTACTACAACTCAAGCAGCTAAAAAGTTTAGATATTTCAGACAATCCACTCCAAAAATTCCCTGATGTTATTGGTCATCTTAATACACTAGAAACCCTAGAAATTGGGGACTTAGACTTAGAAACAATACCTGAAATAATTCTTTCTCTACAGAACTTAAAAGAATTGTCTCTCTGTGGTAATGTATTAAATGATACAAATAATTGGACTAAACTTCAACAATTCAAAAACCTCGATTATCTAGATCTTACTTTTAATGAATTAACTGAAATTCCTGAGGCTATCTTACAAATGGATTCCTTAAAGACGCTAGACCTTTCGGGTAACGATATCAAAGAATTGCCTGAAGATATTATACACATGAAGAATCTTAGGAATTTAATTCTGTCTTATAATAAGAATATTAAACTAGCCAATCATATTCTATTTGATTTAGATCAACTCAGTTCTATAACACTCAATGGTTTAGAACTCAAAGGCTTACCAAGTGCTATTCCAAATATGACGAATTTGAAAGATTTATGGATTAGTCATAATCCATTTGAGAAAATGCCTAATGAGATTTTTGAGATGACTCAGTTAAGATCTTTGGCTATGAAAAACTGTCAATTATCTCAATTGCCAGATAAAATTGGTAAACTCACCAATATAGAATATCTGCATCTCAGTGATAATAAGCTAAAAACTCTTCCCTATGAGCTTAGCAAGCTTAAGCAATTAAAAGGTCTGAATCTTAAAAATAATCCGATTAGTAAACGTGATAAATTAGTCTTGCAAAACTTCTTACCTCATGTTAAAATTATATTCTAATCTTATAAGTAAGTAGGTGGACATAATTAATGATTTAAGTTCGTAAAATCAGATTCTATCGGATTTTCAGCTGCACATTTATATTTACTCATAGTTTGAGCACAAGCAACTTATTATCACAACGTATCGAATTAACAGTCAAACTATATCAAGCTCCAAAGGAGCGTCTCAGCAACTAGCTTAGGGAGTCAGCCCTAAGCTAAACTCATTATCACAACGTATCGAGTTAACAGTCAAACTATATCAAGCTCCAAAGGAGCGTCTCAGCTACTAGCTCATCCCACCACTAAAAAATCCTTTATTTTTTGTACGATGTCCAATCACAAAACAAAAACGCAGAAAATCAATTACATTTTTATCTTTTACACTTAAAGTTTAGCTAAAAAGACACAAATACCCAATTATTAACTTTTCATTTTTCATTTTTAATTACTATATACGAGCTATATTATTTGCTAATTCAAACTAACTTATTAAACAACATGATGCGACTAAAAAACTTACTACACATCTGCCTGTGTTTAGGTATAATCGCCAGTGTGCAAGCACAAAAAAAAGACGACAAAAAGTGGGATGTCAATGATCCCACAGGTGATTGGAACTACAAAGAGGTCAAGTTTCAAACCGATGAAGGAACTTGGATGAATCTAGATGTAAGCCCTGATGGAAAACAGATCGTTTTCGACCTTTTGGGAGACATTTATATCATGCCAATTGCTGGAGGCAAAGCCAAAGCACTGCGCACAGGCTTAGCTTTTGAAATTCAACCACAATTCACGCCTGATGGCAAGCAAATTTCCTTTACTAGCGATGCAGGTGGAGGCGATAACATCTGGATTATGGATCTAGATGGTCAAAATGCCAAACAATTGACTAAAGAAAAATTCCGCCTACTAAACAATGCAGTTTGGATGCCTGACGGTCAGTACTTTGTGGCTAGAAAACACTTCACTTCAGGACGTTCTCTAGGTGCTGGGGAAATGTGGATGTTCCACAAAACGGGTGGAAGTGGTATGCAAATCACCAAGCGTAAAAATGATCAACAGGATGTCAATGAACCTTCTATCTCCAAGGATGGACGCTACATGTATTATAGCGAAGATATGTACGAAGGTGGCTATTTTCAGTACAATAAAGATCCTAACAGTCAGATTTATGTGATTTATCAATATGATTTTGAAACAGGTGAGACGAAAAAAATCACAGGTGGACCTGGTGGAGCAGCTCGCCCACAAATTTCACCTGATGGTAAAACACTTGCCTTCATTCGTCGTGTACATACCAAGACAGTTTTATTCTTACGCAACTTAGAAACGGGTGAAGAATGGCCAATTTATGATAAATTGAACAAGGATCAACAAGAAGCTTGGGCAATTTTTGGTATTTATCCAAATTTTGAGTGGATGCCTGATGGCAAAAGCATTGTATTTTGGTCAGCAGGTAAAATCCAGCAATTAAACATCAAGGATTTAAGCACCAATACCATCAAATTTGATGCAGATGTAGAAATCAAGATTGCAGATGCACTGCGTTTCAAGAAAAAAGCATACGAGAAGGAATTCACAGCCAAAGTAATTCGCCAAGCAGTAACTTCACCTGATGGAAAGACTTTAGTTTTCAATGCAATGGGGCACTTGTGGAAAAAAGATATGCCTAATGGTACACCTACTCGCTTAACCGATGCTACAGAATTTGAATATGAACCAAGTTTCTCTCCTGATGGTTCAGAAATCGTTTATGTAACTTGGGATGACACAAAAACAGGTAGTCTACAGAAAATAAAAGTTAGTGGCGGAAAGCCAACTAAACTAAGTAGTAAGAAAGGTTTGTTCCGTAGTCCAAGCTACTCGACAGATGGTTCTAAGATTATTTATCAACGTTCTAGAGGAAATAGTGATCAGGGTTTTGCGCATTGCCAAGATCCAGGTATCTATTATATCAATGCAAATGGTGGTAAAGAAAACTTAGTTATTGATGAAGGTTTGTATCCTCAATTTAACAAGGATGGTGATCGTATTTACTATACTTCTGGAGGTTATTTCTTTGGCGCTTTAACTAAGAAATTACACAGTGTAAATCTAAATGGAGAAGATAAGAAAACACATATCGAATCTAAATATGCCAATCGTTTTGTAGTAAGTCCTGATAATCAGTGGGTAGCTTTTATCAACTTGCACAAAGCTTATGTTGCGGCAATGCCGCCAACAGGTAAGCAACTGAATGTAGATGGTAAGAGTAAATCTGTGCCTGTAGCACCAATTTCTAGAGATGCAGGGATCAATTTGCACTGGTCATCAGATAGCAAAACGGTACATTGGACTTTGGGTGATGAATATTACAGCAATGATTTAGCAGAGCGTTTCAACTTCTTTGAAAACTCGCCTGATAGCTTGCCTCCATTGGATACAGCAGGTTTAAAAATTGGCTTGAAAGCGACTTGGAAAACTCCAGAAGGTCGTATTGCATTCAAAAATGCACGCATTATTACAATGGAAGGTGATGAAGTCATCAACAAAGGAACTATCCTAATCAACGGCAACAAAATTGAAGCGATTGGGAAGAAAGTGAGCATCCCTAGTGATGCTAAGGTTTATGATGTGAATGGTAAAACCATTATGCCAGGTATCGTGGATGTACATGCACATATTGGAGGTTTCCGTCATGGAATCCAGCCACAAAAACATTGGCAATTTTATGCAAATTTGGCTTTTGGTGTAACTACTGTGCACGATCCTTCTGCTAATTCAGAAACCATTTTTGGTCTTTCAGAAATGATCAAAGCGGGTGAAATGGTTGGTCCTCGTACCTACTCTACAGGTATCATTCTGTATGGTGCAGATGGTGATTTCAAAGCCGTAGTTAACAGTTTGGATGATGCGCGTTCTGCAATTCGTCGTACAGCTGCATTTGGTGCATTTTCTGTCAAGAGTTACAATCAACCAAGACGTAATCAGCGTCAACAAGTTATCACAGCGGCTAGAGAATTGGGTGTTTTGGTAGTGCCTGAAGGTGGTTCTACTTTTTATCACAATATGACAATGATTATGGATGGTCATACTGGTGTGGAACATAATATTCCTGTAGCTCCAGTTTATAAAGATATTGAGCAATTGTGGGGAAATAGTCGTACGGGTTATACGCCTACTTTGATTGTGAATTATGGTGGGGTCAATGGTGAATACTATTGGTATCAAAAAACCAATGTTTGGGAGAATAAAAAGCTCTTAAAATACTACCCACATGGTATGATCAATTCTAGAGCTAGACATCGTAAAATGATTCCTGATGAGGAATATGAAAATGGTCACATTTTGGTTTCTAAGACTTGTAAGCAATTGTCTGATGCTGGTGTAGAAGTGAATTTGGGTGCACATGGTCAGCTACAAGGTCTAGGTGCACACTGGGAATTATG
This sequence comes from Saprospiraceae bacterium, assembly GCA_022448995.1. GTDB lineage: Bacteria > Bacteroidota > Bacteroidia > Chitinophagales > Saprospiraceae > JAKVCT01. The sequence goes on along the minus strand of JAKVCT010000097.1, from coordinate 9,191 downwards.
GATGTTGGCTCAAGGTGGTATGACAAACTTGGAAGCTTTGAGAGCTGCAACCTATAATGGTGCTAAATATATTGGTATGGAAGAAGAAATTGGTTCGCTTAAGGTTGGTAAATTAGCGGATTTCATCATTCTAGATAAGAATCCTTTGGAGGATATTCAGCATACAAATTCTATTCGTTATACAGTTGCAAATGGTCGTTTGTATGATACGGATACGATGGATGAGATTGGTAATGAAACCAAAAAGCGTACGAAGTTTTACTGGGAGCAAATGAGCCAAAAGGCGGCTTTCCCTTGGTATGGTGGGTCTATTAATCATGTAGGTTCTGGCTGTACTTGTAGACATTAACAACTGATTTGGAGTTATCCAAAACGGTATATTGTGAAAAATAAAGCCCAAAATTTTGGGCTTTATTTTTTCTTTGTTCCGAGGAAATGAATTGCCTCGCTATAGATAACAGAATAGGATCCAAAGCGAGGCAATTCATTCCCTCGCCAAATAATCTTCTAATCTTTTTAGGCAGCTCCATTATATATCATTCCTTCAGAACTCCAACTATCTAAGCTATTCAACTAATCTAACTACGTATTTATTAAAACAGATCTCATCTCCTTGTGCTCTCCTAAGAAATTCCTGACCACTCTACTTTCTTTGTAGTTTGTGATTTGTTAAATTCTTCTGAATTAGAACTTCAAAAGATATTTATAGATAAAGACACAGCCCAAAATTATATCCAAAACTTCTACAAATATTGTGAATCTATCAAATACGTTTCAGGCATGAAGCCAATGGAAAAAGTGGGTTTAGATCATTTATATGAGCAATTAGATTATAAAAGAACTGTTCAATATTTTAAGGATTGGAATAGCAAATTAAAGCTTTATGAAATTCAAAAAGATAGATTAAATAGAACTTAGCAAAACCACTATTCATCGGATTTTCCGTACTTTTCAAAGTGATTAATTAGGTAATGAGTTTTTTGATATTTTTGAATTCTTGAAGGATGTTTTTATTGGAAAAATCTTTTTGGAGTAATTCTTTAGTTACTTGAACAATCTTCTCATTTATTGTTCTATAATCCAAGTGATTGTAGAAGTTACGTTCTAAATAAGTATCATATTCTAGATTGTGAAATTCGTGATACCAAACCATAACAATTTCGTTCAGTGAATTACACAGCCATTGTTCTTTTGAATGATATTTCAATGCAATTTGTGGCTCAAAATAAATATTATTTACTTCAAATCCTGTTAGTTCACTATAAAAACGACATTGCACAATTTTGTCTAATAACTCTTGATTAGGCTCTTGCAAGTAAGTATAAATATCTTCTAGAATTTCCTTTATCCAAAAACATTCTTCCAACTTTTCTCCTATCAGATAAGTATCTATGCAATAAAGCATAAAAAAGATTTTCTCTTCCTTTGTAAACTGAATCAAAATAGGCTTAAACTGGCGTATCAATTTATTATCAAAGGCATCCTTTAATTTCTCTTTGCTTAATTTAAGCTCTTCCTCCTCTTGAGGAATCTGATAGGTTCCCATGAATAAAACTGTATCACTCTTATGTCGGATTAAAAAGAAAAATGGATGATCTAATTCAAATAGAATATGTTCCATCTTCTTCGGGCGGTATAATCCTGTTATTCCTCCAAATACAGTTTTTGCATAGCCTTTTATACCTAGTTCATTAAATTCAATTGTTGTGTCTTGATAACAAAAATCGACTCTTGCTCCATTTTTGGTATTCAATAGAAAATTTAAATCCTCCGACCACTCAAAGAATTGCTTCAATCCTAAATAATTTCTATTGCGATTGATATCTAAACTATAATTAATTATAAATTCAGGAATAACAACTTCAATAGATTCAACCTTTGCAAATGACTTATGGTAAAAATTAAGCTGTTCTTCATCTATAGCATCTAAAAACTGATTCAGATCTTTTGGCTTATAAAATTCTACACAAAAATCAGGATTATCTAAGTGGATTTGTACCGCCTCTAATAGATCATCTCTATAATGTTTTGGACTAAAACGCAAACCTGATTCTCCCGAAAAACTCTTAACTCTATATTCTTTTCCATCTTGTGCATGAAAAATCAATCCTTCCTCCATGTTACCAAAGCCCTTCCAATTATGGGCAAAGTATAATTCATTAATAATTTTAAATTGAATCCTAGAACTAGGATCATCTATATCTTGATAATTCCATCGAAGATGAGGCAGGTACTTCTCATAATTTTTCTGATATTCTTCTACATTCTTAAAATCTAATCCCAAATGTTTAGCATACTGAAATGACTGATCAAAATCAAATTGCTTCTTCCCATCTGCCCCATTATGCTTTTCCAACTCTAGTTGATCCAATAAAATTTGAGCAGACTCTTCACCTACTAAACTGATCAATTCCTCCTTAGTTTTTCCATGAATCATGGGAATCAAGAGCTTGAATAAAATTTCAAACCCTAGCGGCGAAATCACCCAATTTTGACCTGCTTTAACTTGTGATTTGGTTTCTTGTAACAATTGATTCAGCATCTTTATTCTTGATAAGTTATTGATTATCAATTAGTAAAACAACAACACTTTTTAACTTTTTGTAAAAAAGGATAAAATTCCATTCTGAGGTAAAAGTAGGTCTTTAGCCCTACTTTTAAAAGAACTTATATCTAAGTTCACATCTAAAACGTTGACCTTTAGCTCAACGTATATCAGATCAGAATGAAAATTATATTATTGCACCAGCATCTCTGCAACATCAGGACAATTCGCCTCGATACTTGCTGCAATATCCTCCTCAAAAGCACGCTTACGACTATCTGTCATCTCCGACTTTTTCTCAGCAATTTGGTAACGCTCTTTCAATGCTCTAAAGCAACTTTTTGCCTCTTTGGACAAATCCTCTATCTTATCCAAAAAAGCAGCTTTTTCCTCCTCTGTCAAATTTTGATGTTCTCCCAATTTGCTGCGTCTGACCGTTTCTGCCATCTCTGCATAGCAAGCACAGATATCCTCCCCCATAGCAGCACCTTCTGTTTCTAGAGTATTTGGAGAGGCTGATTTTTCTGCCCCATTGGAACAGGAAAACATCAAAATTCCTAGAGTTATAAGCTGAAAAAGAAACTTCATCCTTATTTTTTCAATCGACCTTCGGTATAGCGATCCCAACGATCCAAAACCTCCTTGAAATTGTCTGGTAATGGAGCTTCTAAATAAATACGTTCCTCTGTTTTAGGATGCTTAAAACCTAAAGAGAAAGCATGTAGAGCTTGGTAGGGCATAACCTGAAAACAATTGTTCACAAAACGTCTATATTTCGTAAATACTGTCCCTTTGACAATGCGATCTCCACCATATTCAATATCTCCAAACAAAGGATGACCAATATGCTGAAAATGCACACGAATCTGATGCGTGCGCCCTGTTTCTAACTGACATTCAATCAAAGTTACATAACCATAACGCTTGAGTACCTTATAATGCGTAACGGCATGTTTACCACGATCACCTTCAGGATATACACAACGCAATTTACGATTGCGCTGATGTCTATCAATATGTCCTGTAATGGTTCCTTCATCATTATCCACATAGCCCCAAACCAATGCTCGGTAACGACGCTCTACAGTATGATCAAAAAATTGTTTGGCTAGGTGTGACATTGCCTGTTCGGTCTTCCCGATAACCAATAAACCCGTTGTATTTTTGTCAATTCGGTGTACTATTCCTGGACGCTCATGCTCAGATTCAATCAACTCTGTTCCATTGAGATAATACATCAAGGCATTCACAATCGTCCCACTATAATTCCCAATTCCTGGGTGCACAATCATGCCCGATGGTTTGTAAACCACCATTACATCATCATCTTCATATCGAATATCTAAAGGAATATCTTCGGGAAGTGTAGCAGGTGTACGCCAAGTCTTTTTCCAACGAACTAGAATTTTATCTCCTGGCTTAACCTTATGATTGGCTTTGATTTTCTTTCCATTTACAGAAACAAAACCATCTTTAATTCCATTTTGGAGTTTATTACGTGTGATGCTTTCCATTTTGTTCAACAAGAATTTGTCTACACGCATAGGTTCTTGTCCTGGGTCAGCTGTATAGTGGTGTTCTTCGTACAGTTCTTCGTTTTCCTTTTCCACGTTAATTTCTGGTTTCATATTTTTTTTGCTAACATCAAAACTAGCAATTTGCTGTTGTCTAACAGTTATTGATAGCTTTTATTATTCTAAGTAGGTGGACGTAATTAATTTTATAATAATTCACAAGATTTTTTGATGCTGAACGAAGCTAAACGTAGGGATAGCCACGAAGTGGACAGAGGCGAAGCCGACTAGTGGCAAGCTCTGTTGCCACCCAGAGCTATCACGAGGCTTTTTAACAAAGTGCAGCGCAAACCTCGAAGAGCTCAACGCAGTTAAAAGGCTGCTTGAATTAAATACAAATTAATTGTGGCTATCTACTTATTGTTAATCTAATTCTTTTTTGTCCCTCTCCGTCGAGATATTCTTCATTATAAACTCTCTTGCCAACAATAGATTTAAACTTCTGGATACTGTCTAATTCCCCACCTAAAATAAATTTTAATTTCTTAGGATCCTCGCTTGCTAAAAAGTCTTCGATATGTACATAGTATTTATCCAAAATATCTTCTAAGGGATATTGGCTATCTTCACCATCTTCCAATTCCATTTCCATCGCAATCCTGTGTACAGAAAAGCCTCCCTTATCCGCTAAATCAGTATAAATCCCCTCCTCAACTAACTCATAATTAGAAGCATTCATTAACTTTTCAACCTCAATAATTTTAAAATTCTTCATTGTTTTATTTAATCATAATACCTTTCTGCTCTAAGATAGGAATTGTAGTAAAATAATGTTCTGATATACTACCTCTTACAAATACATATTTTTTATCAAACATAAAATTGTCATACTGAAAACTCACCCAATACTCATTCGCAATATCAAATAATTTGGTCTGAATAGGTTCAACTTTTATAGCTGATTCAGCAGCAACTGTTTCATAAAAATAACGTAATGCTGTAGTTTGTACTTTCTTTCCATCTACTTCTCCATAACCCTTCGAGTTGATTAAGATGTTCTGTATTGCCTCTTTTTTTAGATTCAATAAGTAAACTTCCCATAGTTCTTCATCTTTGGGAATAATAGCTACAGCTACATCAACTACCTTGCGTACTGGAATATCTTTTTTCATTAGAAATCAAATTCGATAAACTATGTATTATAATTCATTAGGCACTTCAAGCGCCTTAGCTACCAAGTCAGCCTCAAAAACTTCTGCAAAATGACGAACTATTTTTTCTTGTACCTCTTCTAAGGGAACTGTTCTACCCAATTCATTAGCCAAAGAAGTTACACCTTTATTCTCATCCTCAATCCCACAAGGAACAATATGTCCAAAATAGCTTAAATTGGTATTTACATTCAATGCAAAACCATGCATACTCACCCAGCGACTCAAGTGCATCCCTACCGCACAAATTTTACGTGCATAATCAGAACCCACATCTAGCCATACACCAGATAAGCCCTTAATTCGTTCACCCTTAAGCCCATACTCAGCAATAGTCCGTATAACGACTTCCTCTATATAACGAATATATCGAGCAATATCAGCAAAAAACTCATCTAGATCTACAATCGGATAACCAACAAGTTGACCATAACCATGATAAGTAATATCTCCTCCCCTATTAATTTTGACAAAACTAGCTTGATGTTCTTTCAAGCCATCTTCATCCAATAATAAATGATCTACTTTTCCATTTCTGCCCAAAGTATATACATGAGGATGCTCACAGAAGAGTAAATAATGAAACGGATCTTCTTGTTCTTCTTCTGTTAATTTTCGATTACGCACTTTTCGATCAATAATTGATTGAAATAGCTGAGTCTGAAAATCCCATGCTTTCTGATATTTTATCTCTCCCAAATCATCATAATAGACTAATCGTCCCATGAGTTCTTTTTTATATATTTTATGCTACTTACCTACAAATCTACCTTTGCTAATTCTCCTTTTAGGTGATCAATCACCTTCACTTCCATAGCATCCACTTGACGCAACTGAGAAACTTCCCAAGAAATCCAATCTCCCAAACTCACAAAATAAAGGCTTTGCTCAATCAGAGAATCCCCTTTAGCACTTACATCAATTACTGTATTGGTAAAATTGCCAATGATCTCTTTATTAATTTTAGCTCTTACACTATTTCTTGGATGATCATCTTTGGTACGCAATAGCAAAACAGCAAAGTCTACAGGTTGTTTACGCCAACCAACCAATTCATTATGATTCATTTCAGGAATGATATGATGCGAACAAAGTATCTTCGCATTTTCGTTCAACTGTTGACGTAGACGAACAGCTACAGAAGGTGTACGCTCAGTCGTATAGAGTATAGGAAATTTCCCTACCAAAAAACGAGCGATTCTGTTTGCTCTAATCTTAGTATTCTCCTCTTCCTCTCCGATCATATAAGCTGCACGCTTTAAATCTTCTATATGCTGTTGATTTGCATGACCAAAGAATTTAAGTATAAACAACTGCTGTACAACCGAGTAGCCTAAACAAGCTCTAGGTGGTGCTCCAAAATTAGGAACTTGGATATAGTCTAATCCATGTTGCTTGGCAAGCTCTATCAATTGTCCTCCTGAAGAGATACAGACAACTTTAGCTCCTTTACTCAATGCAAACTCAAATCCGGTTAGTGTCTCTTCTGTATTTCCAGAATATGAAGAGCAAATCACTAATGAATGTTCATTTATATATTTTGGTGTCTCGTACCCCTTATGTGTTAACATGGGTACAGTTCGTGTATCTTCAGTAAAATCTTTTGCAAAATTAGCTCCTATTCCTGATCCCCCCATTCCAATTACCAAAATGTGGTGGATAGCAGTATGGTGCTTATTAAATTTTGCTTGTTCTCCAATCTTGATCGCCTCCAAAAGTTGTTGAGGAAACTCCTTGATATAGTTATTCATCATAATTCTTGAGGGTATTAATGATTACCTTTGTTTAACTTGTGATAACCTGCTATAATACGTAAGCATTTCCGCTTACTAAGCAGTACTAATAGTCTTTCTATGATCTAGGATCTAAAAATAAAATCCTTGAAAGATTTTGCAAAATCTAAACAACAATTCTTAGCTTCTTTGTTTTGATCCGTTATTTAAAAATTTGGGCTAAAAAACCTACTCTAGCTTAGCGAACAACTAGTTGAGGTTCTCAAATAACTTCTGAATAAAAAATGAAAAGTTGTATACTATTAGTTTATTTTGTAATATAATTTATTTTTTGCCAGCCCGTTATTTTTTACTAAGTTATTTGAAATAATAGAGGTTATTTAAGTGTTTTTTGCCTGGCAATAAATTAGTGTTTTATTAACTTAACAAGGCAAAAGTTCTGTCTAATAGCCCTTTTGAAAAGGTTCGGAGGCGAAGCCGACTGTGGCAAGCTTTGCTGCCATCCTAGCTATTATGGTAGGTTCTTTAACGCAGTTAGATTGAATAAAAGGCAATTTATCGCCTAAAAACTACTTGAATAAGCTGTAATAGTCCATGCCTTTTTTGATAAAAAAGCATTACTTAACTTAACAGGGTTATTTCTAGGTCTATTTCATTGAGCTCTTAGAGATTTCCATTAAAAAATAATCAGCGACTTACATCATTACAGTTGTCACAAAACAATTCACTTGACACTGATTATTAATCAATTACAAAACCATGTGTAGACTATACATTCAATGTACTAGATAGCATTTTTAACAACTTCTGTGAGTAGTTTTACATGCAAAATTGCTTATTGTATTACTGTTTTGTGTTACTGACTTGACTTTGGTAACTAATACTACAGGTCTCCGCGCAACATTAACTAGTTATCTAAGCATAACCATTTATGATCTACACAACTCTATTCCTAATAAACTCTATTGTCTCGCAAGATATAAAAAATATGGCTAAACACAATGAACTTGGTATAATGGGAGAAAGTCTTGCTCTTGATTTTCTTATCAAAAAAGGCTATTCGCTACAAGCCAAAAATTGGACTTGGGGGAACGCTGAGATTGACATAATCATGTGGGATCAAAATATTTTGGTGTTTATAGAAGTAAAAACGAGAACAAAGGCTTATTTTGGTGCACCAGATCTTGCTATCACTCCAAAAAAGCAAGCACTTATGTACGAATTAGCATCAGAATATCTCCATCGCATACAATATGAGGGAGAAATCCGTTTTGATATAGTTGGAATCATCATTGAACCCCAACAAACAATAGAACATCACAAGGATGCTTTTTTTCCTACTTGGTAAGCTCTATTTTCCTCCTTCAGAATGAAGTTATGCGAGAATTGATGGTGAATGGATAGATAAGTATTTCCAAGCCTTGACCTTCAATAACTTGTTCAATAAATAGAAGTTGTTTAAAAATTATCTTTATCGCATCAAATCCAAGGATTTTGCCCACTTTCTCACCTTTTTTTTCGCTGGTAGCGCTGGTGGCTACTCAAAACTACGAAGTGCTCAGCGAAGCTAAAAGAGGCTTAAATTGAACAAAATCCCCTGAATTCCTGCATTAAATCTAATTTTCAAACAACTTCATACTATAATAGTTAAACTCATATCAACGATGAAAATTATTTTTCTTGGTCTAATTATTTTTCTTAGCCAATCTTTCTGCATGGCACAGCTACTCAACAGCGATCAACTCAATAAGGCAAAATTGTATACTTCCTTAGAAGATGCACTTAAAAACCCAACCAAGGTTTACAAGCTAAACCTTGCCAAAATGAACTATTGGGACTTTCCCAAGGAAATTTTCAAACTAAAAAATCTACAAGACCTTAACCTTTCTCAAAATCAAATTAGAGAACTTCCCAAAGAGATTGGACAGCTAAAATACTTACAAATTTTGCGTTTAGACCGAAATCGGTTAAACACCTTGCCTGAAGACTTGAGTAATTTGAAAAATCTCAAAATATTATATCTTTCTCAGAATTTTTTTGAGAAATTACCCACCAATCTTTTTACAATCACGAGCTTGAAAGAACTCCATATCTCACGTACCTTTGTTCGTAAGTTACCTGATGGAATTGATCAACTGACTCAACTGACTCAACTTGATGCTTCTTACTGTTTATTGACTAAAATTCC
>JAKVCT010000096.1 GCA_022448995.1 Saprospiraceae bacterium | reverse complement strand
ATCCCTGCGTTTTTCGCCTCGTTCAGCATCAAAAAACCTTGTGAATTATTATAAAATTAATTACGTCCACCTACTTATAGGGAATTTAAAAGGTTTAGAAAAACTAAAATTAGGAAATAATCAGTTGACTACTTTACCAGAGTCTATAGGAGAATTGAAAGAGTTGAATCATTTAGATCTATCAGGCAATCAATTAAATGATTTGCCCAAATCTATAGATCAATTGACGAAGCTAACACATTTGGCTTTAGATTATAATCAGCTATCAACTTTTCCGACAGGCATACAAAAAATGAATCAACTAGAAGAGTTACGTTTTATTCATAATCAATTAGAAAGCCTTCCAGAATGGATAGGAGAGTTAACCAATTTAAGAGGCTTAAGCCTAGAGGGAAATAAACTTAAGAGTTTACCTAAGAGTCTAACAAATTTACAACAACTAGAGGCGATGTGGTTACGTAGGAATCCTATTCCTAAATCTGAGATTGAAGAACTCCGAAAACAATTGCCTAAATGTAGAATAAAAGCCTAACTACCACATAAGAATACTCACCGAAGGAGAATAAACTTAAAAAATAGGGGCGTTAAAAGCGAAAAAGAACACTCACAAGACAACTTAGGATAAATTTAAACAAGCTCTTGTTAGGATTTATGCATAGTCTTAGTATTTTTGTTGTGATTTAATTTCTCTAGTTCGACAAATTAGAATTTTGATAACAATCCATCTCAATTCTATTAAAACCAATCAAGTATGTCTTTGAATAAGATCGTCAATATTTTAGGCGAAGAAAAAGCAAAATTTCACTTAGAGCACCAAAGCAAAACATTTGATAAGAGCAATATCTATGCACCCAATCCTGATTTTGTAGATACGATCTGGAAAGAAAGTAATCGCAATAATCAAACATTAGCAAGCTTGGCGAGATTAGCAGGGCATGGTCGTTTGGCAAATACAGGATTTGTATCTATTTTACCTGTAGATCAAGGAATTGAGCATACCGCAGGTGCTTCATTTGCACCCAATCCAAGGTACTTTGATCCGGAAAATATCGTGCGTTTAGCGATTGAGGCAGGTTGTAGTGGTGTAGCTTCTACTTTTGGTGTTTTGGGATTGACTGCGCGCAAGTATGCACACAAAATTCCATACATTGTGAAGTTGAATCACAATGAATTGATGACTTATCCAAATAAATATAATCAGATTTTGTTTGGTACAGTGAAGAATGCTTGGGAAATGGGAGCTGTAGCAGTTGGAGCAACTGTCTATTTTGGTTCTCCTGAATCTTCTCGTCAGTTGATGGAAATTGCAGAAGCATTTGAATATGCACATGAGTTGGGAATGGCAACCATCTTGTGGTGCTATACTAGAAACTCTAGCTTCAAAAAAGATGGAAAAGATTATCACGCAGCAGCAGATTTGACAGGGCAAGCAAATCATCTAGGATGTACAATCCAAGCAGATATTATCAAGCAAAAATTGCCGGTAACTAATGGTGGATTTACAAATATCGGTTTTGCAAAAACGCATGACAAAATGTATAGCGAATTAACCACAGATCATCCAATTGATTTGTGCCGTTATCAGGTAGCAAACTGCTATATGGGTAAGGTTGGTTTGATCAATTCTGGTGGAGCTTCTGGTGGAAACGACTTGCAAGATGCAGTGGAAACTGCTGTAGTCAACAAGCGTGCTGGGGGAATGGGCTTGATCTTGGGGCGTAAAGCTTTCCAAAAGCCACTGAAAGAAGGTATCGAGATCATCAATTCTGTGCAAGATGTTTACTTGACTCCAGAAATTGACTTAGCATAAACTTAGAACTCAATATAAATGATAAGAGCAGGAGATATTACTTAGGTTTTATCTCCTGTTTTACTTTTATTAAGTAGATAGCCACGAAGTGGACAGAGGCGAAGCCGACTAGTGGCGAGCTACGCTGCCACCCAGGGCTATCACGAGGCTTTTTAACAAAGTGCAGCGCAAACCTCGAAGAGCTCAGCGAAGCTAAAAGGCTGATTAAATTAAATATAAATTAATTGTGGCTATCTACTTATATTCTATTTTAGAATAAATTTATGTTATAGATTATTTAAACAAATTCATACTCTTAAGTAGGAAGATATAATTAATTTTATAATAACCCCGAAGGGCTCTACAAAGTAAAGTCACAAGGCTTTAACTTCGTTGAGCCTTTCAGGGTTTTGAGGCTGAACGAGTCAAAAACCGTAGGGTTCAGGGAAGCTAACCATAGCTATAGTGCAGATTTTTAATAAAGTCAGAATCAAAATAGTTGATTAGTTTTAGATACAGTTCAATTTCGTTTCCTACTTAGTATACAGAATACTATTCCACAGAACTATGGCACGATTAGACCTAAAAGAATTACAAAATCTATCCAGATTATTACTCAGTGAGAACACAGAAAGTGTAGACTTGGGGTTGACTATGGTCAAACAAAAAACAACCTATATACAAATGGTGCGTAGAGAGCTATTTGTTGCTTACATCAGCGTTCAGGATCCTCAAGTCAAAGAAAATGCAAGACGCTTATTGAGTACAAAGTTCAAATCAGCTCAATTGCGTGCTTGGGAGGAAGGTTTTGAGATTTTTGTAGCAGCCCAAAAACCAGTAGAGGCTTTCAGAGAAGGCTCCTTAGAGCTGAACAGAATGGTAAAGCAGCATGAAAATGTACGCGGTGATTATGCTAATATGCTCAAACAAAATCCTCTTTATGCCTTATTATATAATAAAGCTGCTAACTTAATTAACATTAAGCTCAAACGTCAAATTAAGTTAGCTGAAGAATATCATAAAATTGCTTTAGCTATTGATCCTAGAACTTCTAAGTATACGATGGATCTGAGTAATTTTTATAAGGCACAAGGACGAGCAGAGGAAGCTTTAGCTTGTTTAGACAAATTAGCTTCAGCTAATCCTTCTGATGCAAAATTACAAGCACAGCTTGGACGCATTTATAGAGATGCTCATAACTATGATCAAGCTATACTTTGCTTAAAAAATGCCTTGAGCCCAGATGCTAATCAAACAGGGTTAGATATTGCTGCCCTCAAAGTAGAGTTGGCTCATACTTATGGTGCAAAAGGTCAGGAAACTTGGGCAATTGCAGAAGAATTATTTCAGCAAGCTATTGAACATCCCAATGTTGAGGCTGACGAAATGTGGAATGAGTATGCTATTTTTCTCAAACATACGAAAAAAGATTACGCAGCTGCAGAGACTGCTTTCTTAAAAGGGATCGAGATAGAAGACTATAATGCTGAACTTCATGGAGGGTTGGCAGAACTCTACGCCTCTGAACTTAATCAGTTGAAAAAAGCAGAGGAACACTACGAGAAAATGATGCAAGCGGAAACGATTTTTTATCATTTAACTAATTTTATCTCGTTTTTGGTGAATCAGCGACAAGCTTCAAGCAAGGCAAGGCGACATTATACTTTTTGGAAAATGTTATTCAGTAGAAATGGGCAGAAGTTTGACGCTCGAACTTCTGAAGCGCAAAAAGAAGCTTTCAAACAGGCACAACAAATGTTAGAACATGGTTAATAATAACTTATAGTAATCGTCCAAATATTTATATTACAAGAGTACTTAGTATAAGTTTGATGAATTGTTGAAACTATATTTTAGTTCTTAATTTAATGAAATTAATTTACACCATACTATTGATAGGCTTAACCTGCTCTATTGGACTTGCTCAAGAAAAATCTCCATTTGGAAAAGCCTATTTTTATGGTAAATGGAGTGTTTGTATTGTACGATCTTATGATAAGAATATATTTTACAGTATGAATTGTAAGGAAGGAGTCGAGTATACCTTTTTTAAGAATAATAGATATGTAGAATATCGAAGTTCTATTGTCTGTGGAAAAGAAGTAGATAGTATACAGGGAAATTGGGAATATAAGGCAGATAAACATCTTATATTAAATGAGGAATATGAATGTTTTGGTGCAGGAGTGCCCATTCGTAAATTCTCTAAGGTAGAAATTATAGATAAAAATCTATGGTGTGTGCTTATTAAGGGGAAAGAAAAAGAAACAAACAAGAATCTTTATTATTCTTATTTGTTTTTTGAGCGGATGCCAATAGAAGAGGAGCAAAAGGAGGAAGAAATAATAGAAAAGGAAGATAAAAAGAGTAGCGAAGTTGATTAAAAAGGATGCTTTTTGATGCCTCAGAATAAAAAAGTGATTATTTTTTAAATAAAAAAAATGCTGTAAAATCCGATAAACAGTGATTTGTAGAGGTTTTAGTGAAAAAAAATCAAAAAAAAATACACTTTTTTTCAGAGGCTCGGAACTATACAATGCCTTGCTCAGTTATATACACTGAATCGCGCAATGAAAACGATGCGATTTACAAGCAAAATGATAGCAACTTTCCAAGCTATCAAAATAAAATAAAAAAAAAGTGAAAAAAATCTGAACCTTTGGAACTTTTACTCACACAAAAGCATTTAAAGGTCAGTAATCACAAATAAACGCTTACTAAACAAAATCTCTTAGTAAGTTTTTCAACTAAATTAAAATCGAAATATACTTTCAAAACAATATCATTATGCAATTATTTTCTGTACATACCATTCTCCATACGATTGCCAAGGGGCAAGGCTCAGTCGAGCAGAGAGATTGGCGCTCAATCGAGGCGACGGATAAACCGAGCCTGAGTATTGAGAGTGGCAGAGAACGCTTTATTGATAATGATGTGCCGAGTGATTTTAATTTACTCCATAGAGGCAAAGACCTCAGATAACCAACCACGTTTTTTCTTCCTAAGAAGTTCGTAGTTGGCGATCAAAGACAACTGCGGACAACAACCTTTTCTAAGACTAATTCCACTAGTCAATCTTATATTCAAGATAATTTTAAATAGAATCTAGGTATCGCAGTTGATCTAAAGAAAAAGATCTTATAATTTATTAGTACCTGTTATTTAGGTTATAATAAATTTGAAATAAAAATATAAAAGGTGATACCAAGGATTAGTGTTACTTCGTAGCTCATCGGTAGAGCATTTGATTTGTAATCAAAGGGTAGCAGGTTCAATCCCTGTCGAATATCCGAACACTAAACAATTTTGTTCACCTTTTTTTAGTAATTATTTCAAGGGTTGGTATCCAAGCGGCTCAAAGGAACCTGACTGTAAATCAGGCGTGCATAACTTCGGGGGTTCGAATCCCTCTCAGCCCACAAAAAGTTATATTTTTTTGTAATCAAAAAAGTAACTTTTTGCATAAAGTGTCGTTATAATGATGATGTAATACGGTGGCGTAGCTCAGTTGGTCTAGAGTGTCTGCCTGTCACGCAGAAAGTCGCGAGTTCGAGTCTCGTCGTCACCGCTAGGTAAAGAAAAATATTCGATAATCATTTCTAGTGTAATAAATTTGATAATCATGACTCAGTTAGCACATAATGTTAGTATGACAATGAATAAATGTCTTAGTAAAGTAGATGTAAAAAATACTCCTAAAATGGCCCCAAGTTTATCAACAGGAATAGAAAAAGATTTTGGCAATGTAAGATATGGCAAAGTTAAATCTTTTCAGCGAATTCAGCGAAACTAATATCCTGTTCACACTGATGTAGCAGTATAAAAATATAAAAAGAAAGGTGATACCGACGATTAGTGTTACTTCGTAGCCAAATTGGTTTAGGCACTTGATTTTCAATTCAAGAATATGCAGGTTCGATCCCTGTCGTAATTCACAAACACTTTTCACCTTTGTTCACCTTTCTTTTTATTATATTTCTTAAGTATCATATAAATGGCAGTGAGGTCTAATGGCAGGACACTAGATTGTCGATCTAGAGCTAGTGGGTTCGATTCCCATCATTGCCGCTAATACATAACTCATCAAATAGAAGTGTAGCTCAATGGTAGAGCGGTGGGCTGAAGCCCCAAGCGTTATAGGTTCGACTCCTATCACTTCTGCTAGGAAATAGGTCTTGGAGCAGTTACAATTGAGGGTTATTTGAGTATCTGCTCCTTTTTCTTAAAAAAGCAAAAAGTTACAGACTATAAATTACAAGATGTATGTGAGTTTTTCGAAATAAATTGAATTTCAATTCATGAGAAAAGATGCTTTTTGGCTTTTTCTTAAAAAACAAAAAGTCACATACTATAAATTATAAAAATATAATGGAGATGTAGCTCAATTGGATAGAGCAATAGCCTTCTAAGCTATAGGCTGTAGGTTCGATCCCTACCATCTTCACAATGTGGCAGTAAAAGTTTAATGTTACTTCGTTTGAAATTTTAATCCATGTGTCGTAGGTGCAAATCCTACCTCTACCACTATTTTTCATTCTCTATAATGGGAATAAAAAAAATGATGAACGATAAATTAAAAACAATTTGTAGAGTTTTTGTAAATAACTGAAAACTAATGAATTGTAAATTATGAAGCTGTGGCAAGAATGAACTGATAGAACTCATTGACTATCAATGTGTGGTTCGAAGATTTAGTTGTTCAAAAAAAAGCAAATTTATAATTACACAAACAAAACAAAACTCCTAGCTTCTGACTATTGAAGATAATAATACAGAAGTACACAGAAACACAAAACGGTAGAGTAGCTCAGTTAGTAGAGCAATGGAAACGTATAAAAAACATTACTTAGGTTTCTCCACATTATAAGCTGATATAGCTCAATTGATTAGAGCTCTTGACTTGTAATCAAGTGGTTGTGGGTTTGAGTCCCTCTATCAGCTCCAGTATGGTGATATAGCTCAGTTTGGTAAGAGCGCTGGTCTGAAAAACCAGAGGTCCTTCGTTCAATCCGAAGTATCGCCACAAACTAACAATGCTAGGAATGGCGGTGTGTGCGAATGGTCAAGCAACTAGACTTTCAATCTAGTGTTCTGTTGTGAACTTGCGGGTTCGAATCCCGTCGCCGCTTCCAATTTTTATGAGAATGTTTCAAACATATGGCGATTGTGTGCGAGCGGTCTAAGCAAGTAGGTTGTGACCCTACTGAACACAATGTTCTTCGCGGGTTCGAGTCCCGTCGATCGCCCTACATAATAATGTAAATCAAAAATTTCAGAGTAGCTCAAGGGCAGAGCAGTGGACTGTTAATCCATTGGTTGTGAGTTCGAATCTCACCTCTGGAGCAAATATTAGAAACTACAGGATAGGTGTGTGGCCAAATGGATTAAGGCACCTGACTTTTAATCAGGGGACTGTGAGTTCGAGTCTCACCGCGCCTACTATCTCAAGCAAATTAGCTTGAAAAATCAAAATTTCAGAGTAGCTCAAGGGTTGAGCAGTGGACTGTTAATCCATTGGTTGTGAGTTCGAATCTCACCTCTGGAGCAAAGAACTATTAAATAATTAACTAAAGGTTTTTATAAAACCTAGATGGGTGTGTAGCTTAGCTGGACAAAAGCACCTGACTTTTAATCAGGGGACCGTGAGTTCGAATCTCACCACGCCTACTAAGAGTATATCTAAACTATAGAGATGTGGCCAAGATGGTTAAGGCATTTGACTGATACTCAAAAGATCGTAGGTTCGATTCCTATCATCTCTACTAAGAGCAGCAGCGAGTAATAGTGTTACTTCGAATTGACTCACTATCAATTTCAACGACATGAAAAGTCGTCTTATATAGACAAACACTTTTACACTTTTTCTCTGCTTTTATTATAACTAACACGGAAGGTTGACTGAGTGGTAATGGTGCTAGCTTGGAAAGCTATGGTCAGGTATAATCCTGCACAGGTTCGATCCCTGTACCTTCCGCCACAAACAACACATATGGAAGATTGGCAGAAAGGTGATTGTACCGCTTTGCTAAAGCGAGGTCTGGGGAATACCAGTAGGGGTTCGAGTCCCTTATCTTCCGCCAAAAAGTAGTAAAACTACTTTATTCAATACTCATGGAGGGACAAGCCAACTGGCTGGTGGCCGCAGTCTTGAAAACTGTTAGGAGTTAACGACTCGTGAGGGTTCGACCCCCTCTCTCTCCGCCAAAAATAACATACAGGGGTGTAGCTCAATTGGTAGTAGCACCAGTCTCCAAAACTGACGGTTGCAGGTTCGACTCCTGTCACCCCTGCTAAACATATTTTTTCACCCATTCGTCTAGGGGTCAAGGACATCACCCTTTCACGGTGAAGACACGGGTTCGATTCCCGTATGGGTGACTATTATACTTATAAACTATAATTATAATCGGGCGTGGCCTAATGGTTGATGGCACCTGACTTTGAATCAGGAGGGTGTAGGTTCGAGTCCTACCGTCCGATCTTTATTAATAAAAATCCAAACAAATACCTTAGTAGCCCAACTGGTAGAGGCGTCTGGTTCAAACTCAGGAGGTTAAGGGTTCGACTCCCTTCTAAGGTACTTATTTAATACTTGATTTGGGGCTGAAGTTCAAATGGCTTGAACACCTCACTTGCACTGAGGAGGCTGTGGGTTCGAATCCCATGAGCTCCACCATAATTAAAACAATGGCTTCGTCGTCTAAATGGATAAGACAGGAGACTACGAATCTTCAAATTGGGGTTCGATTCCCTACGAGGTCACCACTGTATGTAGTATGCAGTATATACGGGAGTAGTTCAGTATGATAGAACGCTGCGTTTGGGTCGCAGAGGTCGCAGGTTTGAGCCCTGTCTCCCGTACTATTATTTAATGCCCCAGTAGCCCAACTGGTAGAGGCGCTAGACTTAGACTCTAGAGGTTGTGGGTTCGACTCCCACCTGAGGCACTCAATTTCTAGATGAATCTAGAATACATATAAGCAAGTGTGGCCCAATTGGCTAGGGCACCTGACTTCCAATCAGAAGACTGTGGGTTCGAGTCCCATCACTTGCTCTGGATTTAATATATAGTTTAAAAAACATATTTCTCAGCAATTTTTAATTGCTATCGACAAATCAAAAAACTAATTATTGTTAGTATAAATATTTATGCGGATGTGGCCAAATTGGTTACGGCATCTGGTTGCCAATCAGAAGATTGTGAGTTCGAGTCTCATCATCCGCTCAAGTACATAGAAAAACTATAGCGCACAGTAGAGTAATGGCCACTCACAAGCCTCATAAGCTTGACACATGTAGGTTCGAGTCCTGCCTGTGCGCCCATTAATTTTTTAATAAACATACCTCAGTAGCCCAATTGGTAGAGGCAATAGGCTTAAACCCTTGATGTTGTGGGTTCGACTCCCATCTGAGGTTCTATTTTTTTGATTTATAAATGTATTGCATTTTTGGGGTGAAATGATTTATCTCAGTAACCCAATTGGTAGAGGCCTGAGCGTCAAAGCTTGGTGATGCGGGTTCGAGTCCCGTCTGAGATACTAAATTAATCAAATTTATATATATAAATAATGGAGCTATGGCCAAGCTGGTTCAAGGCGTTTGGTTTACACCCAAAAGATCGTAGGTTCGAATCCTACTAGCTCCACTTGTTGCACTTTAGTAGCCCAATCGGTAGAGGCATAAGATTAATGATCTTATCATGTGTAGGTTCGAGTCCTGCCTAAAGTGTATTTCAAAAAATAATAATACGCACAGTAGAGTAATGGCCACTCACAAGCCTCATAAGCTTGACACATGCAGGTTCGAGTCCTGTCTGTGCGTCCATTATATAGAGTATTCTCTATTTAATTACAAATGGGACTATGGCCAAGTGAGTTCAAGGCAGTTGGTTTACACCCAAAAGACCGTAGGTTCGAATCCTACTAGTCCCACTATTATTTTTATCCTATTCTAATAGGATAAGCACAACTGATTAAAATTAGAAGACAGAACTTGCTCGAACCCGTGACCCTTTAAGAGCTTGTTTAAGATTACTCTAAGTTGTAAGATGAAATCCCTTTTTCCGTTATACTTCACCTATTTTTGCGTCAATAGCTATGGTGGCAGTAAAGCTTGCCACTAGTCGGCTTCGCCTCTGTCCACTTCGTGGGCTATTCACTTAAAAATGAGGTTTGTCTAAGCAAAAAAAGTGTGCTCATCTTAACAAATATACCAATCTTAAACAAGCTCTAATCTTGGCAGATTATTTCTCTTTATCCTCAGTAGTTTTCTAATAAAACTATTGAAAAAGTAGCAAGTATTATGGCATTATTTAATCAATCCAAAACAAATACTCGTAAGAGTAAGCGTATTCCTGATACTCGTAACTATGCAGGTGGACGTGCGTATTCACAAAGCAATGAATTGAAACTAGTTTCTTTGTTGTTGACTTCTTTTGCTCAAAATCAATATTATAAACGAGCACAAGAGTCTTTTAATGAAATTGTTCGTTTATTACCCCTAGTTGATCCACTGTTTGCTGCAAAAGCAGCGATTTATGCACGCACAGAGTTTGGGATGCGATCTATCACACATGTTTTAGCAGCTGAATTAGCCGCTTATGCTTCAGGTAAAATTTGGGCGAAACATTTCTACGACCAAGTAGTTTATCGTCCCGATGATATGCTGGAAATCTATGCATATTTCCAACACAGAGGTGGACGTACTATTCCAAATGCAATGAAGAAAGGTTTTGCAGCGGCATTTGACCGTTTTGATGCTTATCAATTGGCTAAATATCAAAAGTCTCGACATGCCTTGAAACTGGTAGATATGGTTAATTTGGTACATCCAAAACCAAAGGCAAAAAACCGAAAAGCATTAGATCGTCTAGTGAATGGTAAGTTGCGTTCCCGAAATACTTGGGAAGCAATGCTTAGTCAAGCTGGACAAGAAGCTAAAACAAAAAAGGAACGCGAAACCTTAAAAAAAGAAGCTTGGACAACCTTAGTTAAAACACGTCGAATTGGGTACTTTGCTTTATTACGTAATTTACGAAACATAGCAGTACAAGCGCCAGAGTTGATCGAAGATGTATGTGATTTATTAACTAATGAGGAAGGAATCCTAAGCAGTATGGTTTTGCCATTCCGATTTTTGACCGCTTATGATATTATTCAAGATAAAGATAATAGAACTACTATTTCTAAGAAAAATCGTAATAAAATCTTAGAAGCATTGAATAAAGCTGTTGACCTTTCCTTGGCAAATGTTCCAAAATTTAAAGGTAAAACTTTAGTTGTTTTGGATGATTCTGGGTCTATGACTTGGGGAACAGTATCCAAAATGGCTCGTCGTCCAATTGATATTGGAGCTTTGTTTGCGAGTGTTTTGGTGAAAGCAAATCGTGCAGATTTGATGTTATTCTCTAGTGATGCTCGATACATTACACTAAAAAAAGAGGTGACTTCTAGCACAGCTAGATTGACTCAATATTTGGTGAGTAAAGCAACAGCAGGTGGTACAAACTTTAACTCTATCTTCCGTAAAGTAAAAGGTAAATATGATCGTGTGATTATTTTATCTGATATGCAGGGATGGAAGGAAGGTGGTGCGCCAATCAAGACTTTTTATAGTTATTGTATGCGTACTAAATGTTCACCATTTGTATATTCTTTTGATCTATTGGGATATGGTACTATGCAATTCCCAACTAGCCGAACATTTTGTTTGGCAGGTTTCAGTGATAAAGTATTCGAGACAATGCAATTGCTAGAAAAAGATCGTAATGCTTTATTGAATACAATCAAAGGTATTGAATTTTCACTGTAATTAAGTAGGTGGACATAATTAGTTATAGAATAATTTAATCAGCCTTTTTGTAAATAGGTTTGCTTCGCAGAGCACTTCGTGGTTCAGTATTAAGCATATTTCTTCTCTCACCTTTTCTTTTTGCTCTGCCTTTGTGCCTCTTGGCACAAGCTCTCGCAGAATGGTAAAAGTTGAGAAAAGATATAATATGTTAATCCTGAGCATTTCTGACTAAGGAATAGAATCCAACTTCCGATGTTTTTGGATGGTATATTGAACCTGTGTTTTTTTCCATATACCATCCCTTTTATTCTTATCGAAACGCTTCTTCAGATATCCCAAAGGAGTATATAAGATATCCGAAATAGAAACCTGTTTCTCCTGCCGATTATAATATTTCTTGAGAATCTGCTTCAATGTTCCATTACCATAATAAGCTTTCTTGGTAATCATACGTGGCGGATCAATAATCTCATTTCCTTCAGGATAATACTTAGAAATTGTTTTAGAAACCTGACCTTTCTTATTATAAAAGAAGAATTCTTCCTCAATAACTAATTTTTGTCTGTTTAAAGTGTTGATTTTGAGAAGAATAGAATCGAATCCATAAATGAACTGAACTTCTTTTTGCATCCCATGTACTTCGCTATAAGTAATGGCTTTACTTAGTCGTTGATTCTTATTATATATAAAGGTATCTCGTTTGGTATCCCAATCATAATTTTTTCGAATACCTGTAAGTTGTTGTTTTCCATTGTAGCTATAGGAGAAGGTATCTTGTGTACTATTTTCTCCCCAGTACCAAATTTCCCGATCTCTTTGTCCATCTTTGTGGTACAAGTAAACTGCACTATCTATATATCCTTGTTTTTGTTTGAAAATTCCTTTTTCGACTAGATATTCAGGGTAGAACATAATTA
Organism: Saprospiraceae bacterium; assembly: GCA_022448995.1. Taxonomy (GTDB): domain Bacteria; phylum Bacteroidota; class Bacteroidia; order Chitinophagales; family Saprospiraceae; genus JAKVCT01. The sequence goes on along the minus strand of JAKVCT010000096.1, from coordinate 3,466 downwards.
CCTTAGCTTCCATTTTTCCATAAGGATCATAGAAAAGATTTAGAGAGGTTCTTCCATAAACATCAAATTCCTCCCTAGAATGCAAAAAGCGCTTCTTGTAAGGAGATTGTTTAGATTTATCTTTGACATAGGTCTCCTTGAGTACCAGTTTGCTATAATCTTGCTGATGATTATTCACACTCAGATAATCATAGACATCAATCGGCTGGCTCATTCCCAATTGAGGAAAGAGCAAAAGGAGATTTAGAATTAATATAAGCCGAATACTAGGATACATAAATTAGATTAGTCTTGTAGGACAAGAGCTTCTACACGTTGTTTCAAGATTTCGTTGTGCTCATTAAATAGTTTTTCCATTTTTTTGATCACAAAACTAGGAATCATAAAACTGAACAACCCTGTAAAATGCTCTCCATGACGCAGCAAGGTTTTTGTTCCACTTTCCAAAGGTTCTAAGATATAATAATGATTACCTGTGGTAACTTTAGGTACACCACCAGTCCAACGCAATTCACGATTAGGAACTATATTGATTAGTCTTACGCTGAGTGTGCTTTTTAGTGGAATAAGATGAACCTTAATTTTATTTCCTTCCTGTACAGAACCTTTTATATATTTAATAATAGGATTCCAATCAGGATATTCTGCAAAATTAGTGAGCTCTTTCCAGACAATTTCTGGGCTGGCATTGATTACGATTTTTGTGTGATAACTTTTAGACATATTAGTTTATTGACTATGCAAATGATTGTGTGAAAAGGTAGCTTATTGTAGTACATGCGACTAAATAGAGTATTCAGCGAAGGGCTAGCCCCTAGCTCTGTTTTTGATTTTGCATCGGTATAAAAAATATCAATGCACCACAATAAAGAAGAATTTTTTATTGGTGCAGAGCTAAAGGTCTGCGCTGTAGATGGAGGTAAATGATATCTAAATACATAATTTGGATAGAAACCCAAGACATAATTTCAGTAGAAACTTAGCAAAACCTTCTGGGGCAAGCGGACTATATGGGTGTCAGGAACAAAGAAGGACCAAAACCCCACTAAATAAGCAAAAAACCGCAATAAAACTCATCTCTGGATTGTCTTATTGCGGTATTATATAGCTCTTTTGTTAAAAGACTTTTAAGAGTTTGCTTCTGCTGTATTGGTATCGGAATCCACAAATGCTTCTGCAAAACGTTCTCTTTCTCCACCCTTAAAGGCAGCTCGTGGATGTAATCCTAATAGATCAAACATCATTTTATCTTGATTGACATCAGGGTTTGGTGTTGTCAATAACTTCTCACCCGCAAAAATAGAACTTGCACCAGCCATAAAACAGAAGGCTTGTTCGGTAACTGTCATTTCTTGACGACCTGCTGATAAACGAATTTGAGAACCTGGCATGATGATTCTAGCTGTACCGATCATACGCAACATTTCCCAGATAGATACTCGCTTTTGCTCTTCTAATGGTGTTCCTTTTACACTTACTAATGCATTAACAGGTACAGACTCAGGATGTTGTGGTAGTGTTGCCAAAGTATGTAGCATCTCAACCCTATTGGTGTCAGTCTCACCTAAACCAATAATTCCACCACTACAAACACTTAAACCTGTTTTGCGAACATTTTCTAGTGTATTCAAGCGATCTTCGTATTTACGTGTGGTGATAATTTGCTCATAATGACTTTCGGAGGTGTCTAGATTGTGATTGTAAGCATACAACCCAGCATCCTTGAGTCGTTGAGCTTGTTCTTGAGTTAGCATTCCTAAAGTACAACAAACTTCCATATCCATCGCATTGATTCCCTTCACCATATCAATAATGCGATCGAACTGCTTGTTATTTTTTACATTTCTCCATGCTGCTCCCATACAGAAACGGGTCGCTCCATTTTGTTTAGCTATACTCGCTTTTGTCAATACCTCGTCCGTAGGCAACATACGTTCTGCATCCACACCTGTATTGTAACGAGCTGCTTGTGGGCAATATGAACAATCTTCAGGGCAACCTCCTGTTTTAACAGAAAGTAATGTACACACTTGCACTTCGTTAGCATCATTATACTGACGGTGTACAGTGGCTGCACGATAAACCAAATCTAAAATTGGCATATTATAGATTGCTTCGATTTCCGATTTTGTCCAATTATTACGAATATCCATAAGTTATTATAGTTTTAATAGGTATAACTTAGAATGAGTTGTTACTTCAATGGCTCAGCCTAAATTATCACACTCAAAAATGTAGAAAATTATGCAGCTGTGGAGATAAGTCTGCTTTCAAATAATACATAACGACACAAAATTACATAAAACTGTCTCTTGTACAAAGGAATTGAGAAGAACTTATCAATAACTATCCTCCACGAAGATTTTACAACTAACTGATAATCAGTATTCAATATCTCTATTTTGGTGGTAGTTTTGTCCTGTAAATCTTTGATAATCAGCTAGTAAAAAATCAAATTGGTTCATGACGTTAACTTCAAAGTATTCTAGCAAATAAAAGAATGCTTTCAATTTTTTTATCAAAAAAACTAAGAAGGCGCTTATTATTATTAAATAATAATGTATTTTTAGATAAAGGTGTACAATTAGATTTCTACACCAAATATAAAAACATTCAAAGAAATCATTAGTCCCATGGCAAAGAAAAGAGCATCTAAACAATATGAAGAGGAGGAAATGCAATACGACAAAATGTCGATTAATAGTGAGGATCAGATCCAAGATACAGATGAGTTGACTTCAGTTAATAGTCTAATCCCAAAGGGCAATATCAATGTGGAAGAAGATGACGATGAGCAAGAAAAAATGAAAGGGGCGATGCTCCCCAAACCCAAAGGAGAACGAGACCCAAAAATGGACGAAGAGCCTATTGAAGGTGAAGATCTAGGTGTCAAGGAAGATAGCTTTCTGATGGATCGTAAGGTAAGTAAAGAAGATCTTGAAGCACATGCTCGCCTAGAGAAACGAGATTTCTTGGGTAGTAACGTACGCAAGCCTAGAGATTTTGCAGCGATGTTTGGTAAGGGTAAAAGCTCTGAACAAAACCCTAAAATTGATGTCGACTACAGTATTGATAATAATACTCCCTTCCGTAAAGAGTTGATGGCTAAGCAACTTCTGAGAAATGCACATAGTAGAGATATTGATGATGTAAAGAATACGAAACGTATTTTTAATGAATTCAAACTAGAAGAGGAATTAATAGATGCCATCTTGGAAGATAAAGAAGCATATAAAAACAATGATTTTATTACTCAACTACAAGAATTGATCCCAGATACTGATATGTAGAGCAGAGATACTTTGTCTGCTGTATTTTGTTACGTTTAGGACAAATACCTACATTGTCTTGCTCACTATGAAGGCAAGTTCTTGACAAAAAGGGCTTTCTAAGTAGGTGGACGTAATTAATTTTATAATAATTTACAAGAATTTTTGATGCTGAACGAGGCGAAAACCCCGAAGGG
>JAKVCT010000095.1 GCA_022448995.1 Saprospiraceae bacterium | reverse complement strand
GGACAGAGGCGAAGCCGACTAGTGGCGAGCTACGCTGCCACCCAGCGCTATCACGAGGCTTTTTAACGAAGTGCAGCGCAAACCTCGAAGAGCTCAACGCAGTTAAAAAGCTGATTAAATTAACTATAAATTAATTGTGGCTAGCTACTTATAAAGTAATCCATTTATGATAACTGGTATTCATATAAATAAGAGTATACTACTATTATTCGTTTTTTCCTTAGTATTAACCGCTTGTATTCCCATCAATAGTATATTTTTGGCTATGCCTGATGACAAGGATTTACAGCGTTCTCCAGCTCATTTAATCCAAGCTGGAGAGAATTGTTATCAATTTTCAAAGCACTCAGATTTTGAGGTGAGTAGGCTCAAAGTGAATGACTGGACTGAAGATATTCCTTTTTTTGTAGACATTCCTCAGTTCTTACAAACACACCAGGTGAGAAGCTTTCTTATATTACGTCGAGATACCTTATTGTATGAGTATTATGCTCAAGATCTTTCTGCAAATAGTATACATCCTTCTTATTCTATTGCAAAATCATTTACTTCTGTTCTAGTTGGGATAGCCATTGACGAAGGTCATATCCAGAGTGAAGAAGATTTAGTAATTTCTTATTTACCTGAATTAAAAACTTATACAACAGACGAACGCTTAAATCAACTTAAAATTAAGCATCTCTTAAACCATACCTCTGGTATTCACTATCGTTTAGAGACAGATGCAAAGATTTACTATGGTCGCAATCTAATGCGTGGAATTAAAGGGCTTAAGTTTGATCATCAACCAGGTACTTACCAGCACTATCTAAATATTAATATTCAACTACTGGGTTTAGTGTTACAAAATGCTACTCAAAAGCAACCTTCTGCTTATTTGGAAGAAAAGATATGGAAGCCACTTGGTATGTGCAATGATGCCATTTGGTCAACAGATCGAAAGGATGAATTAGAAAAAACCTATTGTTGTTTAGGGGCAACAGCTTTGGATTATGCTAAGTTTGGTCGTCTTTTTCTGAAGAAAGGGGTATGGGAGGATAAACGTATTGTTAGTGAAGCTTGGTACAATAAATCTATTGCTCGAGATACTTCAGAAGGTAGTAGTTTTAACTACAATTATTCTTGGTATATTGGACTCAAAGAATACGGAGATTTTATGGCGATTGGCTTATACAAACAACATATTTATGTCCATCCTAAAAAGGAAATTATCATCATTTCATTAAATGATAGAGAAAAACCTTTAAAGGCAGAACGGGTCAACTGGTGGCATATTTTTAGGCAGCTTGTAGATCAGCTGTAGTCAATAAGCTACAATAAACCTCAATTTATATTACAGAGTACTTAGTTACTTATCATTTATATTACTTTATTATGATCAATCCGAACAGATTCCCAATTTATGCTGATTTGTTAGAAGCTAAAAAACAGGGCAAAAAGAAATTTTTTGCATTGATCGATCCTGACAAACTCCATTTTGATCAAATAGATCAAACGATTGAGCTTGGACAGACAGCACAAATAGATGCTTTCTTTATTGGAGGAAGTTTGATGGTTAATAATGTATTAGATGATATTATTATTCGAATCAAAGAAAATAGTACTATTCCTATTATTCTTTTTCCCGGAAGTTCTCGACAGCTGAGTTACAAAGCAGATGCACTTCTATTTTTATCACTCATATCAGGGCGGAATCCAGAATTACTCATTGGTAAGCATGTAGAAACAGCACCTTATCTGAAGATCAGTCCGTTAGAAATTATTTCCACAGGCTACATGTTGATTGATGGTGGTGTACCTACTTCTGTATCATACATGAGCAATACTTATCCAATTCCTGCAACAAAAAATGATATTGCTGTTTGTACAGCAATTGCGGGGGAACTTTTAGGCTTAAAATTGATTTATATGGATGCAGGTAGTGGAGCTAGGCAAGCAATTAGTACTAAAATGATAAATGCAGTTAGTAGCTCCATTGATATTCCATTAATTATTGGTGGAGGCATTCGTACTGCAGAGCGCGCTTATCAAAATGTACAGGCAGGTGCAGATATGGTTGTTGTGGGCAATGCGTTGGAGAAAGATCCTAATTTAATTATAGATATTGCTGCTGCTGTACATTCTGCTTAGAGCTTATCCAAAATTAGGTATTTCATATTAGGATAGATTTGGGTAAGTTCTTAGATAAATGCAACAAATTCTTTTCAAATAGGTATTAAATCTAGAGACAGTTTAAAAATTTGATTTGAAGATAATTTCAAACAACTTCATGATCAATCACTGAAGGAAGCTTAGTTTTTGGATTGAAGACCATCATTATAGAATAATACTTAAGTAACAGTCCAAATGTTCTCGTAGTTATCTTTAGCCGATTTTAAGTCATATTCTGCTCCTTGAATCTGACTAAAATCATTCTAAATCTATTCTGCGATTACTTTTGTCCTCTTACTTAATAACAAGGAGGTAACTATGCAGGGAATTGTAAAATACGCTGATTGGATGTACAAGGGTGCCTCCACAGCAAATACGGAAACACAAGAAGATAAAGTTATTGTTTTTGATAAAAATCGTATTTCACTTTGAAAGGAATCATCATAAAATCGACAGGAAAATGGTATAATGTTCGTTTGGAAAACCAAGAAGTTATACGCTGTCGGATCAAAGGTAAATTTAAGTTAGAAGGCTTGCGCCTTACTAATCCTGTTGCAGTTGGTGATCGTGTTTTGCTCGATCAAGAAAAAGGCCTAGATACAGGTATAATTACCAAAGTATTGGCTAGGGATAATTATATTTTGAGGCAATCTACGCGTCGACGCCACTTTATGCATCTTATTGCTAGTAATCTCGATCAGGTTGTTTTGATATCAACAATCAAGTATCCAAGCTTAAAATTAGGTTTCATAGACCGTTTTTTACTGACTTCGGAGTCTCATAATATTCCAACCTATATCATTATTAATAAAGCAGATTTGTATACAGAAGATGATCTAGAACTATATTATGGAGTCAAGGCAATTTATGAGCGTATTGGCTATAAAACCTTACTTACCTCTGCTACTACAGGGGAGGGAGTCAATCAACTCAAAGATATACTCAAGGATAAGGTTACGCTCATTGCAGGACATTCTGGAGTAGGAAAATCAACCTTAACCAATGCGATTCAACCTGGTCTAGAATTAGTTACACAAGAAATCTCTGATTATACCAATAAGGGTATGCATACTACTACATTTGCAGAAATGCATCCTTTAGATTTTGGAGGGCAATTGATAGATACTCCTGGTATCAAAGAATTTGGGTTTATTAATATGAGTCCACAAGATGTAGCCCACAACTACAAGGAGTTTTTTGAATACTCTAGTAAGTGTAAATTTGGAAACTGCTTGCATATCAATGAACCTAAATGTGCTGTGAAAGAAGCTGTAGAAAATGGTGAGATTAGTGAATTGCGCTACCAGAGTTATTTGTCCATCCAAGAAGAGGTTGCTGGACGTAATTACTGGGAGCGACAAACAGATTGGTAGAATATATAGAATTTAAAAGATGCCGGATAAATAAGAGCCTGTTGATAATCTGAATCAACAGGCTTTCTTAATTTATTGTAGAGATATATAAGTTCCTACCAAAACTGAACTGTTATTCCCATAGTTGCCGCTACACCACTTAGTACATCGAAGTGATTAGTTGCATAGTTATATCCTCCTTGTAAATACCAAGTTACGTGGCGAGTAGAAATAAAATTGATACCCAAAAGTGGATAAACTGTAAAGGCACCTCCCACATCACGCTGATACATTCCTCCCAGTTCCAAACCAAAATAAGGGATCATAAATTTTCGATAAATTGCCTTCTCAAAGGACAAACCTACACCCATAGCATAAGAAAACATTTGGCCCTTTTCAAGGTTGGTACTTTGTGCCAAATTGAAACGTCCATAAACCTTAAAATAACTAGGACCTTTATAAGCTGGCATATTCATAACATAGAATAAAAATTCAGTATTGACTCCATGAAAAAAGCCTATTGAATCACTACCTTGGGGTAAATATCCTGTGTAGCCTACACTGGGTACCAAAAAACTATCCCAATCTTCTACAGATTTTATTTTCCGTTGTGCTTGGCTTTCTATACTGAAGCATATTAGTATGCCAATAATGAGAGTATGTAGTAGTTTCATTATAATACTTTTTTATTGAACAACTGTACAATAAATATACCGTTTTTAATTGAAGTTGATAAAGAATAGACTATTTTTCTTGAGTAAATGACTTCCAGAGCAAAATCAACAGAAAAAATCCACCTATTCCAAAACATAAAGCAGGAACTAAAATATTGGCAAAATAGTCATTGACAAAAACATCTTTTGGTTTAGTTTTATCATAAATAATGGAAACTTTATCTCCTTTGCTGAAATGCACTTCTGCAGCACATAAAGCTAAAGTATCCGATATAGTTTTCTGTTCCTCATTTATGAATTTCACCAAAGGGCAGTAGTGCACTTTGTCCTGTTGAGGTAACTGTATACTTACTGTTCCTACAATCACTGCCTCTGTTGCAAAACCATTTTGATGAATCTGGTAAACTTTATATGTCCAAAATCCACCTATTCCAAAAGCGATTAGGACAATAAAGAATAGATTAGCATGGATATTTTTTCCAGACATATCACCTAAGGCTTTTTGGATTTAAAATATTGAAGTGTTCTTTGGATAATACCTAAATAGATATTTGGGTTACCAGCTACAATTTCTCGTCCGAATAAATAATCATTACCTCCTGAGAAATCACCTACTTTTCCTCCAGCTTCTTGTACGATTAGCGCACCTGCTGCAACATCCCAAGGAGACAAACTATATTCAAAATAAGCATCAAAACGTCCAGAAGCTACATAAACTAGATCTAATGCCGCAGAACCCATTCTGCGCAAACCACGTGTATGCAACATTAGTGGTTTAATCATTGCCAAGTAATTATCTATATGTTCAAAATCATAGTAAGGAAAACCAGTAGCTAAGAGTGCATCTTCCATTTCTTGAGTAGTACTGACCTGTATAGTTTTTCCATTTAGGAATGCTCCACCATTCTTCCATGCATAAAAAAGTTCTTGACGAGAAACCTCATAGACAATTCCCAAGATGGTTTCTTGCTTATATTGTAGAGCAACACTGATCGCGAAAAAAGGAAGCTGATGTAAAAAGTTAGTTGTCCCATCCAATGGATCAATAATCCAGCGATAGTCATTTTCTTCATCACTGCTGGCACCCTCTTCTGCAATGAAGCCTGCCTCGGGTAAGAGTTGCTTAAAACCACTAACCAACTGTGTTTCTGCAGTTTTATCTACATAACTAACTAGATTATTTAGGTATTTTTTTTCGATAGCTTGTTCACTAACTTTACCTAATTCACCTTTGATAAATTCACCAACTTCTTGGATGATTTTACAACTAGCTGCACAAATTTTTTCTAAATTAATCATATATCTAATACTTATTTAGTGATACCAATGGAGATAACTGCCAATGGAGTTGTATGTCGTACCAATGGCTAAATGGGGCTGCTTTGTCAAACGTATACGACTACTTGTCACAGCCATTATTAAGTCAAGTATATCTGGTCTAAAGGCTGATTGAATTTGCTTCGCTAAGCCCTTCGGTGGTTACTTTGTAGTTAAATACAAAGGAGTTGTGTTTGGCTATTTATAGGTATTAATGTATTGATCCCAAAGTATTGGAGGTGGATTCACTTGGAAGGAGAAGAAGACAGTTCTTGCAGTAAACGGTCACAAACACGTTCAAATTTGTATTGTAAGTGGTTGAAACTTTGTTTGTTATCTTTGGCAACATAGAGTAGCATACCAATCAAGCGTTTGTTCTTGCTCTGAAGTGACTGATAGAGCCTGGGTTTTGCTAAACGATAAACTTCATGGATTCTTCTGCGAACTGCATTGCGTGCCCAAGCTTTCCGAAAGTTTTTTTTGGGAACACTAAAGGCTATTAAGAGTGGAAATTCTTGGGAGGCTTCTTCGTCTACTTCTAACCAGAACAAACGAAAGGGATAAACTCCAATAGATTGGCGTTCTTTGAAAAGCCGAGCGATATCTTTGCGACTTTTTAGATGTTCCTTACGTCCAAATGAGTATTCTCCCATGATATAATAGACTCTAATCGTTAACTATTACCAAATTATACAATAAAAAAATGTTAGCTTATTTCGAAAAACAAACTAACATTTTTAGTATTCAGAGATTAGCCCAAGCTAATCTATCATATGAGTAGTGCGATTCCGCTAAATTTTGACTATTTCAAGCGTGAACGTACTTCGTCAGAAACACTAAGTTTCTTACGTCCTTTCTTACGACGAGCAGCCAAAACTTTGCGTCCACTCTTAGTACTCATGCGCTCACGAAATCCGTGTTTGTTTTTGCGTTTGCGTTGTGAAGGTTGAAATGTACGTTTCATGTTCTATCAAAGTTTTAGAAATTGCTATTTCTTTTATAAAGATTAATACAGACTGAAACACAGTCTGTTATTTTTAAGCTCGACAAAGGTATAAAATAAAGTTGATCTACCAAAAAATAATTTAGTGAAGTTGCTAAAAAAGACTAAAAAACTAGTTTTTTACAGATCTATATTTCAATTACCTAATGAGTTGTTGTTTTATGAAGTATTCAATCGTAATAGTCCGTGACTTATTAACCACTTGAGCTAGCTGATCAAGCTAAAAAGGCTCAGGAGAGTTAACCCTTCACGGACTATTGAAATTAGCAAAGGAAAATATTATTTTTCAAATACTTCAATCTTTTTCTTACGAACGACCAAGTCCGTAAATTTTCCTTTGAATCTAGTAGCTCTAACCATATGGTTATCAATCCAGTGATAGTTTCCTCCACGAGGCTTACCCATTAATAAACCGTGATATAAAAAGCCATGCTTATCTAACCATTTCTCTGTGACCTCACGATGATCTTCTGTACGAGAAGTGAAGAAAGTAATAATATGACCTTCGTTATACCATTTGTTTAGGGTAGCCAATGCATCAGGAAAAGGTTCACAAGTTGCCATACGTTCTGGTTCCTCGTTGGGAACATCTTCCGTGATGGTACCGTCGATGTCAATCAAATAGTTCTTAACATCTTCTGGTAGTTGAGGACTGATAGCATTTCCATGCTCGTCATAGAGCTTTTCTAAATCTGCCATGGTTGATTCTTTTTGGTGAAAGCAACTGTTTTTACTTTTCAGTTACTCTTATAAAGTCTAAACAGTCACAAAATTATTAAAATCCAATCATAAAAAAAAGAAATCTGACAATAGGAAGTTAAAATGTGCGTAAAATAATATAAAATAAATACGACTTAACTCATTATAAATCAGTTTTTAATGAAAAATAGGATCATATCTGAAAACTATGTATAGCATACAAGCTTCGTGTTACATACAATAGGATTGACATAAAGATTAATACTCCTCAAAACCTTAAGAACTAAAGAACATATATTGAGTATTATTATACTTTTAGAGCTTCTCTTAGTGCATGAATACCTCGTTTATCAATTTCTGTACTAATATTCCGCATTTGGAAGGTATGTTTTTGCTTATCTCTTAGGTCTAATTTATCAAAATCAGCTGCGCTAAAGATATACTCATCACCTTCTACAGAGAATACCACAAGTGCCATACGAGCATCTTGTAAAATTGGAAATTTATCAGGAGAAAAACTCAAGATACCATTCATATTATAGTTAACTACAGATAGAGATTTTGCGTGGATCTTGTTACCCTGCTCATCTACATAAGATGCTAACATTAATTGTGGTTCTTCTTCTTGATTTTCTAAAACATCTACATTAAATATTCCAAAACCATCTACAGAAAGGCGCTGAACCATTTTGGGAGTATTTTCTTCTATTGTATTCAAGTTGGTTCTAATAGGATTACGAGGCATTCTATTGCATAAGTTTCTTATAAAAGAAGCAGTAGCTTTGTTATTCTGCATTTTACGCAATTGATCATAACGTTCGCGATAATGTAAGAAATAGTTGCTAAAGTGAGTGTGCCAAGTATCCTCGTCCATACCTTGTTCAGTGGGTGTCATAATCGCCTTGGTAAAGTAATAGAAACAGCTGAGTAAATTTTCACGACTCATATTTTCATCAAATCCATAACGTGTATTAAACTTCTCAGCACGTTCATCTAGTTTCTTTCGGTAGTTCTTGGCAATTAACGAACACACATCACTTTGTTCTGGCTTGCCTGTTCTGCTATTGTAAACATTTACTTGAAATCTAATCCATCCATTTTCATTCAATAGCCCAATCTCAAAAGTATTTTTTCCAGTAAGTCTTAGATCAAAATCTGTCCAAACACTTCCTTTTGAAGGAATATAACTTTGTGTATGTCCTTGGAAGGGTTGTGTAATATGATCATATTCCAAAATACAACCTTCTAAAACTCCTAGTTCTGTAAATTGTCCAGAAAGATCCTCTATAGAGAAGCGTTGACCATGTCCAATTTCTTCAGCTTCTGTATTTAATCGTAAAGAATAAATCTGTGGATTTTTCTTTAGATCTTTTACACTAAGTGCTTTACCAATGTAGTTCATACCAGCATATTTTGGAGTATAACGATTCTGATCTATAGACGCATTTCTACGCTCCCAAAAGCTCATGAAAGAAGGTGTATGTGCCAAGTAATATCGATTTGTAAAATCTTTTTTGTCTAAGAATGTCAATTGATATCCAATTTCCATTACTTTCAAGAAAGTAGCTAGGGTATCTTCGATAGTGGCAGGGACTCCTTCAAACTGTGTAAAAGGCTGTATACCTCTATAGTAAGTGGAACGCTCATACTTAGTGTGTTCTGCTATCCAAAATTCAGCTAATTCTAAAGCTGCCTTGTTATTTAGTGTTTGGTGTCTTGCAAAGAAATCAGCCCAATAAGTAGGATTAGCTACCAAAGATTCTTCCCATTTATATTTATTGTAAGCTACTTCATGATTTTCTTTTACCAAGATTGCCTGTGTAAACATTTTTAAATTTGCTAAAGCAATCATTGGCGAATCAAAGTTCTCTAATAAATTTTCATCAAATTGTCTAGCACGAGTGTTTTGTGCTTTATGGAATTCACCTACCAATTGCTTAACGATATCCTGAGTGGTTAACTCTCTTATTTCTTCTTCGAAGAACAAAGGACGAAGTTTCAAATTATAATTCTGATTCAGACCTTTTAAGGTAAGATTCATGTGAGTAGAATTTCTGTTTGATCTGTATTCATTGAGTGTGATTGCACACCATTTGCCCTCAGCAAGTGTGTTGTACGCGCTATATAATTCTCCTGGTTTAGATTCGTATTCAAAAATACGACCTTCTAGTACTTTAAGTTCTGGATGATTCCCTGTAATATCTACCAACTCTAATTGGTTGATATATTTAGGATTTTTATTCAAAAATTTCACGCGAATACCCGAAACTTGGGGATCATTATAAACTTGTTCTCTAGTTTTAGTAGGGTGAGTCAAACAAGTAGTTCCTGCATAATCCTTAGATGCTTGTCTAGTCTCAAAATCAGCAATTAAAGGATTTGTATCTTCAAATCCGCCTTTATTTTTGATTAATTCCTGTCCTAATTTCATTGCATTTACATAATCTTTTTCAGGATTTCTAATCAAAATATCTTCTCTCGCTACAAAGGGACGAAAGCTAGTTTTCTTTACCTCTATTTCAGGTTTATCTACAGAAAAGTCCATGACCTGATCATAATTTATCCAATATGACAAGGTTGTCCATTCATTTTTTTCATTACTATATTGAAAAAAACCTGCATTAGGCAGTTCATCGACCAAGGCTAAATCTACCTCAGCTGGCTTGTAGGGATTGAGTAAGAGTTCTTCTCCATTTTGAAAAGCTCGCATTTCGAACATTCCTGCTGAGTTAAAGGCCTTTCCTTGATGTACCATAGGGATTCCAGCTACAATAAAATCAGCAATATCGCGAAATTCTTTATATTCTAATTTAACGGATCCTTCTACCAAAGAACCATCTTTGTGCATCAATGCATAAGGTTGAATTTTGACTTTACTTCCAGAACGTTCAAACTCAAAGTCCAAACCATTTGCAGCATCAAACACTACGGTTTCAGTAGGGATTTCCAAAGGAATAATACCTTCCTTGGACTTGGGAGCAAAGGTGAAGACCAATTCAACACGTCTGTTTTTTGCCTGTCCTTGTACAGTAGAGTTTGGTGCAACTGGACTTTCGCTTCCCATTGCTTCTAAGTTGATTTGGTGGTCTGCTGCACCTTGTTCTATTAAGTAGGTTTTTACGCTAGACCCACGATCTAAGGAAAGTTGTTGATTTTTACCTGTCTTACCTTTACTATCAGTGTGTCCCAAGATTTGGATAGAATAATCTTCTATATTATTGGGAAGGGTTTTGAGCATCTTTTCTAGTTCAGCTTGGCTTGTTTCTGTTAATTGGGAATCTGCAAAGTCAAAATAGACTGTGTGAGTAGTTTGTTCGGTTTGTGCATGTAGATGGTAGGTTGCCAATAGGGTTATTGACCATAGTAAAATCTGTTTTAACATAACCAATTTTTTTATTAAGTAGATCCACAAAAACGGGAAAGGATTTGATCTTCTACTTAGTTGTTAATGATTAGGAGTGGTATAAGGTATTAGATGTATTTTTTACCTAAAAAGTTGGTTTGAGGTATTATAATAGTTCGTAACTAATTGAAAAATCAACGAACTATCAGCATTATATAATCGAAAATAATTGTGGCTAGCTACTTAATATAGCGGCACTAGGCATCTCTACCAGTGCAAGGCCAAGGTATATGATTTCTTATTTAAAGTCAATAATTTAATTGAATATTTGTTTAATTAAATTTATTTTATCTAATTTATTCTATTTAAAAACTCGGAAGCTTTTTTCTTATGATTCCCATTAGCTTTAATAGTTGCTTCTAGCAAGGGTTTAACTTCTGCAATTTGTTGAGCTTTAATAGATAATAATGCCTCAAACCAAAGTGCATCAGCTGTGTATTCTGACAAAGGGTTTTCTTGGATCTTGTGCAGATAGTTTTGGGCAGTGACGATCTGTTCACTGAGTGCATATAATGTAGCTAGGCGAATATAAACAGCTTCATTACCTGGATCTTCCCTTAGGAATTGTTCTAGCTGGGCAATCCCTTTCAAGTAATTTTCTTTTTTGTAGAGTTTTTCAACCTCTATGAAAATTTGTTCCTCTTTAGGCTTCTTTTTTATACGCATAACACCTCGATCCGTATACATCGAAAAAAGTTCTTGCAAGCTATCTTCCCAATAGATGTCAGCTTGCTTAGTCAACTCATTATTACTCCAGTAAGCAAATCCAGATAAACAACCGATAACAAGAATACAAATAGCTATGAATAGATTCGATTTAGACATAAAATACATTGAAATTGATAAAAACTGAATGATGTTCCATTTTACTACAGTCTACAAAAAGCCTAATAAATCCGGAGGTAGATTGAGTTTATATTGTAGAACCTAGGACTAACTACAAGATACATTGTGCCTAGTTACTTACTTTAAGGACTACTTAGAGCATGTCTAAATTTATTCTAAAATGTAATATGAAAGCTCTATTAT
Source organism: Saprospiraceae bacterium (assembly GCA_022448995.1). Lineage (GTDB taxonomy): Bacteria > Bacteroidota > Bacteroidia > Chitinophagales > Saprospiraceae > JAKVCT01. The sequence goes on along the minus strand of JAKVCT010000095.1, from coordinate 4,447 downwards.
TATAATGCACAAAACTGATATCCAGCTTGTCTATAGTGTTCCAACACACGAGGTAGCGTATATTGTAACGATTTCCACGCTTTTATGTTATCATGGAAAACGATAATTGAACCATTTTGACTATATCTCAAGACATTTTGTAAACACTCTTTTGACGAACATTGTGGGTCAAAGTCACCACTTAACACATCCCACATGACTATTGTATAATTTTTTTTGAGAATTTTAGCTTGTTTTCGACTCAATTTACCATATGGTGGACGAAAAAGTTGAGTTTCTACATTTTTTTGACATTTAGCTACATTTTCTAGATAGGTTGCTGTTGGAGTTTTCCATCCATTCAGATGATTTTGAGTATGATTTCCAACTTGGTGTCCTTCTTCTAAGATTTGTTGATAAATGTCAGTATGCTTTTCTACATTTTCGCCTACACAAAAAAAACTAGCTTTTGCATTATATTTATCCAACTGTTCCAAAACCCAAGGTGTAATCTCAGGAATAGGACCATCATCAAAACTTAGGTATAATTTTTTTTCTGTTCTGGATTTATGCCATAAGCGATGAGGGTATAAATAAGTCACCCACTTAGGAATTCTTACTGGATACATGTCTAATTTGTAATTTTTAAACAACTTCTAATAAAGACACTTAAGAACTTCTATAATTAAATGTATTTTTGCGACTATTGGTAATCACCTGAGCAATATATTTTTAGGATTTATTCTAATTACAGTTTATTTCTAAATAATTAAGGGAAGGGATTAGCAATAGATAAAAGTTTGTATACAATCATTTTTAGATTACATATAAAGATAAGGATTTCATCATGAAGAAGAAAATCATGCTTTTAGGTTCGGGTGAGCTAGGGAAAGAATTTGTTATTGCTGCACAGCGTTTAGGGCAACATGTAATTGCAGTAGATTCTTACGAAAATGCGCCTGCAATGCAAGTTGCAGACACTTTCGAGGTAATCAATATGTTAGATGGTGCTGCATTGGATGCATTGGTTGCCAAACACCAACCTGATTTGATCGTTCCCGAAATTGAAGCCATTCGCACAGAACGTTTTTATGATTATGAAAAACAAGGAATCCAAGTTGTACCCAGTGCAAAGGCGGCTAATTTTACGATGAATCGTAAGGCAATTCGTGACTTAGCAGCTAAAGATTTAGGTTTGAGAACTGCAAAATATACTTATGCAAATAGCCTAGAAGAGCTTCAAGCAGCAGTAGCAGATTTAGGAATGCCTTGTGTGGTAAAACCATTGATGTCTTCTTCTGGAAAAGGGCAGTCGGTAATCAAAACAGAAGCAGATATTCAACATGCTTGGGAATATGCCTCTACAGGACGTGGAGACGGATCGGAAGTGATTGTGGAAGCATTCGTGAAATTTGATTCAGAAATTACCCTGTTGACGGTAACGCAACATAATGGTCAAACCTTGTTCTGTCCACCAATTGGACACCGACAGGAGAGAGGGGACTACCAAGAGAGTTGGCAGCCTGCTGATATTCCTGCTGAGGCAATCAAAGAGGCTGAACGCATGGCAGACTTGGTTACTGCTCAACTAAAAGGTGCGGGAATCTGGGGCGTAGAATTTTTCATTGCTTCAGATGGTGTATATTTCTCTGAGTTATCACCAAGACCACATGATACGGGGATGGTAACCTTAGCAGGTACACAGAATTTTAATGAATTTGAATTACATTTGAGAGCAGTTTTAGGTTTGCCAATCCCTAGCATTGATTTATTGCGTGTAGGCGCGAGTGCAGTGGTTTTGACACAGTCTAGTGGAACTATTCCGGTGTATACAGGATTAGAAAAAGCAGCTACTTATCCTCAAACTGACTTTAAAATCTTTGGTAAGCCTGTGACACGTCCCTATCGTAGAATGGCAGTAGCTTTGGCTTATACTGATTTGTCCGGTTCTACGGATGAGGTTCGCAAGAATGCAGCACAAGTGGCCAGCGAAATCGAAGTAAAATAGATAAAATCCATTATCGTAGAAATTTTTAGCGGGGGACATAGCATGGTACTTTAGTACCATGCTGTGCCACGCCAATAAATATCAAATATCATTCATCATGGAAAAAAAAGCAGTTAGAGTACGTTTTGCACCCAGCCCGACAGGTGCTTTACACATCGGAGGTGTTCGTACAGCTTTGTACAACTATTTGTGGGCAAAGAAACACGGAGGAACCTTCATTCTTCGTATAGAAGATACAGATCAGACCAGATATGTAGAAGGAGCAGAGGCTTATATCATGGAAGCTTTAGAATGGTTGGGCATTGAACCAGATGAAAGTCCAAAGAAAGGTGGAGATTATGGACCTTATCGTCAGTCAGAGCGTAAGGCAATGTATGGTCAATTTGCAGAGCAATTGATCAAAGAAGGGAAGGCATATTATGCATTTGATACTCCGGAAGAATTGGATGCAGCACGTGCAAAAGTAGAAGCAGAAACAGAAGGTAAAGGAAAATTTAAATATGATGCAAGTACGCGTATGAGTATGCGCAACTCGCTGAGTTTAGATGCGGGTACAACCCAACAATATTTAGATAAGGGAGAATATGTAGTGCGTTTTAAGTTGCCTGCAATTCATAGAGATATCATTTTTGATGACGCGGTACGTGGAACAGTAACTTACAGCACAGAAGAAATGGATGATAAGGTTTTGTTCAAAAGTGATGGAATGCCAACTTATCACCTAGCAAATATTGTGGACGATTATCATATGAAAATTACACATGTCATTCGTGGAGAAGAGTGGTTGCCAAGTACACCTTTGCATGTGTTGTTATACGAAGCTTTTGGTTGGGCAGAGGCTAGACCACAGTTTGCACATTTGTCGCTGATCTTGAAACCTGCTCCAGATTCGTATTTGACCAAGCAGAATAAACCTGCTATGGCAGAGAAGTTTTTGAATGTATTCTTGTCCAAACAGCCTGAATTTGCAGAGAACAAAGATCTGTTAGCGCAAACTATCACGCAGCTTTTCCAAGACGTAGCTTCAGTGACCAGCCGGTTGAATCCTAAAAAGAAAGATAAACCTTACAAATTGGCTTTGAAAGCCTTCTTGAAAAAATCAATGAGTGGTAAATTAAGTAAGCGTGATGGGGATTTATTAGGTTTTCCTGTATTTCCTTTAGATTGGAATGGTGATGAGCCGTTCAGAGGATTTAGAGAGTGGGGATTTTTGCCACAGGCAGTATTGAATTTCTTAGCGCTTTTGGGCTGGAATCCTAAGAGTGAGCAAGAAATCTTTACTTTAGAAGAATTGGTTGATGCTTTTGATTTGGATGAGGTGGTACGCTCGGGAGCACGTTTTGATTATGCTAAAGCAAAATGGTTTAATCAGCAATATATGATTAAAGGGGAGGATTCAGCTTTAGCAGAAATGATGCAACCATTAGCTACAGCAAAAGGCTATACCGTATCTAAGGAATATTTAACGCAAGTTGCTAATTTATTGAAACAACGTGTAGAATTCATTCCTGAGTTTATCGAAAAAGGAAGCTACTTTTTCACTGATTTAGATTTTGAAGTAGTGAAGGAGAAAGAAGGCAAGAATTTGCGCAAGCGTGTATTGAATAAATGGTCAGCAGAGAAATCAGCTACCTTTCTAGATTTACATCAAGCTTTGGCTCAATTAGCGGATACAGATGACTTAGAACCAGCTGTTGATGCTTTCATGGAAAGTAAAGGTTTGGGTAAAGGGGAAGTGATGCCTGCTTTGCGTTTTGCGATTTCGGGTACTATGGGAGGTCCTGCTTTGTATGAGATGATGGAAGTGATTGGTCGAGCAAAGAGTTTGGATCGAATCAAAGCTTTTGTAGAGTTTTGTAATGCAGAAACTACGGTTGCCTAATTGGCAATATAGATAGCATCAAAAATTAGGAAAGCTGTTAGCTCATTGAGTTAACAGCTTTTCTAAATAGGCTGTTTCAGTATTAAGCATCTTTTCTCCCTCACCTTTTGCCATTCTGCGTGAGCTTGTGCCAAGAGGTACAAAGGCAGAGCAAAAAGAAAAGGTGACCAAAAGATCTAGGACTTCTTTTATTTTATAATTGGTCACTTGTTAATTCTCAAGAATTAACAAATAGCTCAATTCAAATTACTTCGTAATTTTCAAAGCTATGACCAATTGGGGAACGTCAGACAACCACGAAGTGCTCAGCAAAGCTAAACCCCGAAGGGCTCAACGAAGTTAATTCCGAAGGAATCAGCGAAGCTAACAATAGTCCTCATTGACTGCTTCTTCTAACTCACTTTAATCTGGACAACTCGTACTTATGCTACATGCTTACAGGATTCTAGTTTGTTCACTTTCAATTGATTATCATGTTCGGATATCGAAGAAGCTACCTTCGGAACGTCAATGTTCGTCGTTCTTTGTTGCTGACAACCCATATAGTCCGCTTGATCCAGTTGGGTAGATTTTATTAA
>JAKVCT010000094.1 GCA_022448995.1 Saprospiraceae bacterium | reverse complement strand
GCTCGCCACTAGTCGGCTCCGCCTCTGACCGCAGAGCGGCTATCCCTACGTTTAACTTTGTTGAGCCCTTCGGGGTTTTCGCCTCGTCCAGCATCAAAAATTCTTGTGAATTATTCTACAATTAATTATGTCCACCTACTTATCATTGAATCATTTTAGTTTTAAAATAATTATAGTTGATCTCTTTATAAGAGCTTGATTTTTAAAATAACATCTATTCAAAATGTGTGGAATTGCATTTTTACGATTAAAACGTCCAATTAAATACTATTTCAAAAAATACGGTACTCCTTTTTATGGAATCAATAAGCTGTATTTATTACTCGAAAAACAACATAACAGAGGACAAGATGGAGTTGGGGTAGCGAATATCAAGCTGAATGCAGTTCCCGGTAATCGTTACATTTCTCGATACAGAAGTATTAGTAGAAAACCTATTCAAGATACCTTTGACTACATTAACAAACGTTTTGTAGCGCTCGAAAAAAACAATCCTGAACTACTAAAGGATGTAGAATATCTGACTCATAATGAAGCCTTTATGGGAGAGGTCTTTTTAGGGCATCTTCGTTATGGAACTTATGGTAAGAACAGCATAGAGAGTTGTCATCCATTCTTGCGTCAGAATAGTTGGAGAACTAGAAATCTAGTGTTAGCGGGTAATTTTAATTTGACGAATGTAGATGAGCTTTTTGATTTTATGGTGTCTATCGGTCAGCATCCAAAGGAGAAAACAGATACCGTGACTGTTTTGGAGAAAATCGGACACTTTTTAGATACTGAGAATCAACGATTATTTGACAAATTCAAGAAACAGGGATATAATAATAATGTCGCAATTTCGGGATTAATATCAGAAAATTTAGATGTAAAAAATATCCTCAAAAGGTCTAGTTATGATTGGGATGGAGGTTATCTAATGACGGGAATGTTTGGTCATGGAGATGCCTTTCTTTTTAGAGATCCTAATGGAATTCGTCCGGGATATTGGTATGAAGATGACGAGATTGTGGTTGCTGCTTCTGAACGTGCTGCTATACAAACTGCTTTCAATATTGATTTTGAAGTTGTTCAAGAACTCAAACCAGGGCATGCTCTTTTGGTTAATAGAGCAGGAGAAGTATCAGAGGAAGAAATCATTCCTACTAGAACAAATTTGTCTTGTTCTTTTGAACGCATCTATTTCTCGAGAGGATCAGATAAGGAAATCTATGAAGAGCGTCTAAATTTGGGTAAAAATATTGGCCCTAAAGTATTTGAAGCCATCAATTATGATTTTGAGAATACGGTCTTTAGTTATATTCCGAATACAGCTGAGGTTTCTTATTATGGGATGGTCAAAGCTGCTCATGCAGCATTATCTAAGCAAAAAGCAGAAAAAATTCAAGCTTTAGGTAAAGACGCAACAGCAGAAGCCGTTAACGAAATCTTATCATTAACGCCTAGAGCTGAGAAAATTGCCATCAAGGACGCTAAACTACGTACATTTATTACCCAAGATGATTCAAGAGATGATCTAGTTGCGCATGTTTATGATGTAACTTATGGTGTAATTAATGATTACAAGGATACTTTAGTTTTAATTGATGATTCTATTGTAAGAGGAACTACATTACGTCAATCCATCCTCAGAATTGTAGATCGACTCAATCCAAAGAAAATTATTATTGTTTCTTCTGCACCTCAGATTCGTTATCCGGATTGCTATGGAATTGATATGGCAAAACTAGGGGACTTTGTTGCTTTTAGAGCAGCTATTGAGTTGCTGAAAGAAAATGGAAAAGAAGAACTAATTGATGAAGTTTATGAAGATTGTTTAGCACAATTAAAACTTCCAAAAGAAGAGGTTATCAATCATGTGAAGCGAATTTATGAACCTTTTACAGCTGAAGAAATTAGTTTAAAAATTGCTGAAATACTAAAACCGAAAGAGGTTGAAGCCGATATTCAGATTATTTATCAGGGTTTGGATGGCTTGAAAAAGGCTTGTCCTAAAAATAATGGAGATTGGTACTTTAGTGGTAATTACCCAACTGCGGGTGGAAATAAGGTAGTGAATAAAGCATTCATTAATTTTGTAGAAGGAATTGACGAAAGAGCTTACTAGAGGTTATTATGAATGGGGTTGTATAGAGCAAAATTGCTCAATTGTACAGCTAGTCAAGGTTGCACGGAGACTTGTAGTGGAGCTACAAAGTCGAGTACATAACGCAGAATAGCAGTGCAAGAAGGAATTTTGCATACAAAACTGTTCGTAATAACCTCTATTAAAGTTCATTAGAACTCAATCAACCAAAGTTTAAAAATTAGGTTGTAATTGTATAACGTTTTTCAATTTGAAAAATGTTATACAATTACAACCTTTTTTTATTGAGAAGACTATGCATACATAGACACTGATCATAAGAACGGATAAGTCTAGAAGGGGGACTATAGACTTGTCAGCATTGTGGTATAAACCCAATGCTCAAAAACAATTGAAAACATGTCGAAAAAGAAATTAGATCTACCACTTGAAGATATAGATAGAATTGTAGAAATGGCTTGGGAGGATCGCACACCATTTGATGCAATACAAACCCAATTTGGACTTGCAGAAGGAGAGGTTATCCGCCTAATGCGTCGTGAAATGAAAGCTTCTAGCTTTAGAATGTGGCGAGCACGTGTACAAGGAAGAAAAACTAAACATAGTAAACAACGTTCAGAGGATGTAGGACGCTTCAAATGTAGTCGACAAAAGCAAATTTCAAACAATAAGATGCCTAAGCGTTAGTAAGTAGGTATCGGAATTAAAGTTGATAAAAATTACAGAATATTTTCATGGCGCAGAGCTACCAGTCTGCGCTGAGCCCCGCTGTAGCTCTATTTTTGATATTGCAATGATATAAAAAATATCAAAAATGCAGCAGTGTATCTCAATACACTGTTATAAAAAGTAAAAACTTATATTACAGACTACTAGTCACCCCAAACATAATTAGTGAAACTGAAAACCAGTGAACTATGGTAGTCATAAACACTTTGTTTTCAAACAAAAAATTAATTTTCCTCTCTTTTTATTAGGATAACTCGTATATTGTGTCCCAATATGGGAAAAATAAAGCAGAAATATAAGTATGTCTTAATCCCCTTGCTGTGCTTTTTCTTTTGTTTAGATATGCGTGGGCAAGAGATGGAAGCTTGGGTACTGGTTTATGATGATACTAAGGTAGAATGGGATGCTGTTCCTCCTTCATTAGACACCAAGTTGCATAAGCTCAAAGCAAGAAGGGTGAATATACATGACGTAAGTATAGGATCAGACGCTAGTTGGATCTTAACCTATCACTCTGGCCAATTAGAAGGTATGCATAGTTTCAATTCTTCGTATGAAGAGAGTTCTGTAGACTTAGAAGATCTATGGGACTTACTAGAAGAAGAAGATAAGGGATTAAATAGAAAGGGACATTATGTTCAAGATATTGCGTTCACACCAGAGATGGATTGGGTACTTATTTATGATGATTATCATGCACTTTGGAAGAATATTAATGTAGACTTGCAGGCTACAATAATGCAGTTGTATAAGAAAAAAGAAAAAATCAGAGATTTGGCCTTCTCACAAGAAGGGGCTTGGGTTTTAGTGAGTGGTACCAATAAAATTTATACCTCCAAAGATCCTGGTTTACCCAAAAAATTGATAAAAACATTAGGTGAGTTACAAGAAAAAAACCACCAAATCAATCATATTGAATTTCATCACATCAATGAAGGTTGGCTAGTGGTTTACGACAAAAATCTCACAATGTGGGAAAATATCCCAGATAGTTTAGGTCAACGACTGAAAGAGCTTTCCAATTCCTCACATACCATACAGGAGATTACCCTTTGGGGATTACCAGATCTACCTATAGATGGCAAAATTAGATCAGATTAACCTTGTAAGGAATCGTTGGATCTATTTTTCTGAATCATTTTTGAGTAGTAAGTAGTTGCTCAAACTCTAAACATTACTGATAAAATATGTCTAGTCCCACAAGAATTTTTGTTGTAGAAGACGACCCCGTCTACATTCGATTAGTAAAATATGTGGCAGAAATGAATCCTGACCATGAAGTCTTTTGCTTCAAATCAGGGAAGGAGTGTATACAAAATCTATATCGTCGTCCTGATATCATTTCTTTGGATTATAGCTTACCTGATATGACAGGAGAGGAGGTCTTAAAACAGATTAAGAAGTATGACCAAAATATTGTTGTACTAATTCTTTCCGGACAAAAAGACATTGCTACTGTGGTTCAGTTGTTAAAAACAGGAGCTTATGACTATATTACCAAAGATAAAGATACCAAAAACCGATTGTTTAGTATTTTAGAACGTCTCAAAGAAAGGGTAGCACTCAAGGAAGAAGTGGAAGTCCTAAAAGAAAAACTAGGAGAACGTTATGAGGCTAAACATAGCATGAAAGGACAAAGTCCTGTGATGCAAAAAGTCTTTAAGCGTATAGAGAGAGCTTGTAAAACTAATATTACAGTTTCAGTAACTGGAGAGACTGGAACAGGTAAGGAGTTAGTGGCCAAAACTATTCATTATGAATCGAATAGATCCAAAGGTAATTTTGTAGCTATCAATGTTAGTGCTATTCCGAAGGAGCTTTTAGAAAGTGAGTTGTTTGGACATGAGAAAGGTGCTTTTACTGGTGCTAGTACCCGAAAAATTGGACAATTTGAGCGAGCACACAAAGGAACTTTGTTTTTAGATGAGATTGGAGAGATGGAGATCCATCTACAAGCCAAAATCCTGCGTGCTTTACAAGAGCGTGAGATTACTAGAATTGGGGGAAATAAGATCGTGAAATTTGATACGCGAATTATTGTAGCCACACACAGAAATTTAGCAGAAGAGGTTCAGAAAGGGAATTTTAGACAAGATTTATACTATCGTCTTTTGGGGCTACCTATTCACTTACCACCACTCAAAGATCGTGGACAGGACATCATTATCTTAGCACAGAGCTTTTTAAGAGAATTCTGTGCTACCAATAAGATTCCTTCTATTAAGCTTTTGGCTGCTGCCAAAAATAAACTGCTCAGTTACCATTATCCAGGTAATGTACGTGAATTGAAAGCAATCATAGAACTGGCTGCAGTAATGACAAATGATAATAAAATCCGAAAAGATGATATTTCATTTATGACTTCCGGAAGAAATAATAATTTTCTAACAGAACGCCTTTCCTTGAAGGAATATAACCTCAAGATTGTTCAATACTTTATGCAAGAATACAATAATAATGTTTTGCAAGTTGCCAAACAGCTCAAGATTGGGAAATCTACTATATATAGAATGTTACAAGAGAATAAAGATTTTTTTGATAATGGAAATAATTTTGGTTAATCCAAAATAAATTTTCCTCTACAAAATATTAGATTTCAATACTTATACATGCTCTTAGTGAGAGATTCAATGAATTTAGTATTCTGCAACCTATCATACATAGGTGAAGATTCTACAATGTATTTAGAGTATGTATCAAATTAAGATTTTAAATAATGCGAGTATGTAATTTTTGCAGGTTAAAGCTCCTTTTTTATGAACAGTCCACAAAGTATTCATAAGCTGTTGTTTATAGAAATGTAGCTAAAAAGATGTAGAAATTAGTATTTCATATCAACAATTATGATAAATTTAGACATGCTCTTAATACTACCATTCTAATTAGAATTCATGATTACAAAAGAAAAAAATAGACATGAGCAGGATTTGAAAAATATGACTGCAATCAAAGCGAAATTTGAAGCTCAAAAAATTGCTTTTGCTCCATTTGTTTTTCAAGCAACAAGGACAATGCGTGATTTAAAAATTTTGGATGTTGTTGGAAAGGCTCAAAAAAAAGGGATAAGCATAGAACAAGTAGCAACCCAAACAGGTGTTTCTGAATATGGAGTACGTTTACTAATGGATTTGGGATTGGATATCAACCTATTTTATAAGGAAGGAGAATTATTCAAACTATCCAAAATTGGTTATTTTGTAGCGCATGACGAATTGACACAAGTTAATATGGACTTTACACATGATGTTTGTTACAATGCGCTGTTTCATTTGCAAGAGGCTATAGAAAAAGGAGAACCAGCAGGACTAAAGGTTTTTGGTAAGTGGAACACCGTATATGAAGCTTTGGCGCATTTACCAGAACAAGCACAAAAAAGTTGGTTTGCTTTTGATCATTTTTACTCTGATCAAGCTTTTCCTGAAGCACTTCCTTTAGTGTTCAAGCACGAGGTCAAAACCTTACTAGATATTGGTGGGAATACAGGCAAATGGTCTTTGCAATGTGTTCAATACGATCCTAATGTTAAGATTACCATTTTAGATCTTCCTGGTCAATTGGCGAAAGCGGAAACCAATATCAAAGCTCATGGTTTTGAGGATAGGGTTTCTGGCTTCCCAATCAACTTATTGACAGATACCAAGGATTTTCCAAAAGGAGCAGATGCTATTTGGATGAGTCAGTTTTTGGTTTGCTTTTCAAAGCAAGAGATTGTTGCAATCTTGAAAAAAGCGGCTAAGGCAATGAATAAGGATTGCACGCTTTTTATATTGGATACTTACTGGGATCGTCAACGATTTGAAGCAGGAAGATATAGTTTACATAATACTTCTATCTATTTTACTTGCTTAGCTAATGGAAATAGTCGTGTATATCATTCTAAAGATATGATCAGTTGTGTACACGAAGCAGGTTTGTACATAGAAGAGGATATTGATGAAGTTGGAAACTTCCATACTTTGTTCAAATGTCGTTTAAAACCTTAATCTAAAAAATATATAAGTCATTTATGCAGACTCAAGAAGTCCCAATACTGCTCTTAGTGTTCAATCGACCTGAAGTAACCCAACATTTAATGCTTCAATTACAAAAAGTAAAGCCTAAGCAACTTTTTGTAGGTGCTGATGGTCCAAGAGAACACAAGAAAGGAGAAAAAGAACGTTGTGATACTGTTAGGCAATTAATTGAAAAACATATTAATTGGGACTGTGAATTGAAAACCCTATATCGAGAACAAAACTTAGGTTGTCGCCAAGCGGTTTCTTCTGCGATAGATTGGTTTTTCGAAGAGGTTGAATTTGGAATCATTTTAGAAGATGATTGCATTCCCAATTTATCCTTCTTTTCTTTTTGTCAAGAATTGCTTTTAAAGTATGGAGATGATGAAAAAGTAATGCATATTACAGGACACAATCCAGCAGGAGAAATCAGAACAATGGGGAATACATCCTATTTTTTTACACGTCAAATTTCTGTTTGGGGTTGGGCAACTTGGCGAAGAGCTTGGCAAAAAATGGATGTTCAAATGACAGATTTTGAGGAATATAGGCAAAGTGATCTTTTGCAAAAGATGCTTCCAAATCCATTGGCTAATAAATATGTTTTAGAAAAGTGGGAAAAAACGTATAAAAAAGAAATAAATTCTTGGGCTTATGCTTGGTGGTATTCTATGGTTAAGGATAATGGGCAAGGAATAATGTCATCTGTTAATTTGATTAAGAATATAGGCTTCTCTGAGGATGCTACACATACCAATAGAAAATCTGCCCTCTCTCAAACAATTGTGCAGGATTTAGACTTGCCGTTAATACATCCTAAAGGTAATGATTTAGAGATATTACCTAAAAGAGAACAAAAAATATTTTATGGAATCAAAGAAATGAAAGCTTTACTGTTTTATTATTTGAAAAGACCCAGTTTATTATGGGAGTTTTTTAAAAAATCTTAACCACTTGCTTTACAACAAAAATAAGTGAATAACTGGGCAGAATATTTTAACTTTGATGAGCATAGTAGTCAGATTCAATGAGCAAAACATAGCTTAAAATCGGCTAAAGATAACTATGAGAACATCTGGACTATTACTTGATTAATCAAGGTATAAGAAGAAGTTAACCATAATTATTTTGTATTTAACCCTGAAGGACTCTGCTAAGCAAACCCCGAAGGGCTCAACGAAGCAAATTCAATCAGCCTTTTAGCTTTGCTGAGCCCTTCGGGGTTATTATAAAAATAATTATGCCCACCTACTGATAAACAATCAAAAAATATATAAGTGTATATGAAACTGAAAAACATACCTTTACATTATAGTTACCTTTTTAGAGGAAAGGGAATATCTTTTTTTCGAAAGATTCGCTTGATGAAACAAAAGCGTTATGTACCATTTGAGATGAAGTTTTTTGGAAAAAAGATAAAGGTTATTGATTCAGCGAGTTTTAGAGGGGTGTATAATGAGCTTATTGTAGAAGAACATTATAAATTGAATTATAATGAAAACGAAGCTATTCGTATCATTGACTGTGGAGCAAATCTAGGTATAGCATCTATCTATCTCAAAAAACAGTATCCTAATGCTAAGATTACAGCTATTGAGGCAGATCCCAATATTGCTCAATATCTGAGTTATAATTTAAATTCCTTTGGTTTTGATGATATTAAGGTTTTAGCTAAGGCTGTATGGACTCATAATGAAACCCTTCAGTTCGCTCAAGAAAATGGAACTTCAGGGTCAATACATAAACAAGAAGCTGGGAAAAAAGTAGTTACTGTACCTGCCATAAGATTAAAAGATATATTGGAGGCTGAAACCAAGATACATTTCTTGAAAATAGATATAGAGGGAGCAGAAGATGCTGTACTTAAGGATTGTGCAAATAGCTTGGGTAATGTTGAGAATTTATTTTTAGAATATCATTCCATTCATGATAAACAACAGGGATTAGCAGAAATTATTGCTATTTTGGAACAAGCAGGATTTCGTTATCATATCAAGGAAGCCTACACAACTGAATATCCTTTTATTGAGCGCAAGCTACAACTAAATATGGACTTGCAGCTGAATATTTTTGCGTACAAAACACCAACATAGTAATGTCAAAAAATAAAGAAGTAGTTATTGTAATTCCTGTGTACAAGGAAACTCCCAATAAAATGGAGATTAGATCCTTGGAACAGTGCGCTAAAATTCTTGAACAACATCCCAAAACATTAATTTGCCCAGAAGGACTTGATGTAAGAAAGTATCAAGCTATTATTCCTAATTTAAACATACAATATTATCCTGCAAAATATTTTAGAGGCTACAATAGTTACAGTCAACTTTGTTTATCTCCTTTCTTTTATAAAGATTTTGATGAGTATAATTTTATGTTAATCTACCAGCCTGATTGCTGGGTTTTTAGAGACGAACTATTAGAATGGTGTGCTAAAGGGTATGATTATATTGGTGCACCTTGGTTAGAGAAGCCACCAAATGTTAGAAAAAAGAAAATGATACTTAATCTCTCTTCTCTTGTTGTAGGAAAGGTAGGGAATGGGGGATTTTCATTACGCAAGATTAAAACCATGCAAAAAGCAGCGAAATGGGGGCTTAGAGTATTTAGGTTTTGGCCAAAGAATGAGGATTTTTACTGGGCAGTAATCATTCCTAAATTTCATAGAATCCACCGACCTTCTGTAGATGAAGCTTTAAATTTTGCTTTTGAGTTAAGTCCTGCAAAGGCCTATCTTAGAACTAATCAACAATTACCTTTTGGTTGTCATGCTTGGGAGTCCTATAATTTAGATTTTTGGAAAAAATTTATTAATGTGTAGCCATACAAGTAAGTAGCTAGCCACAATTAATTTGTATTTAACCCCAAGGGGCTCAACGAAGTTAACCACGAAGTGCCTAGTGAGGCTAAAAAGAGCTTTAATATTACAATTTAGGATAAATTTAAACATGTTCCCACTTACTTATTATAAAAAATAGTTTGTATTTCTAGAATACCTAAGTCAAAGCTTTTGTGGCTTGCCAAAAGTTTAGTAATTTGAAGCTATAATCACAAACCCATAATTAGCCAAAAGGCTAAATAAAACCAAGAATTATGTACAACTTATTTGATTATGAACGTCTAATGGATTTTATTCGTAAAAGTCCAGCTATCCACAAATCCTCTGTGCGCATTTATTATCTAGATAAGCACAAAAAAAATTCCTCAGGTTTACCAGAGTATCAGATCAAAATTACCTTTTCTACAGGGCCTGTTTCCCCAAAACGCCCTACAGGAATGATGGCTTCAATGAGTAGGAGTAGTGGATTTAAATCTGCAGAATATGAGCAGAATTTTTGGGCAGTAGGTTACCACTTTACTAAGATCTATGCTGAAGGCGATTCTTTATTTAATGGATTTATTGAAGCAAAAGATTTTGCTTATTTCTATTAGGATCTAATATATGAATTTTAAGGAATTCCTTGAAAAGTCATTGTTGTATTGAAATACAACAATGGCTTTTTACTTTTTGAACCTAAAACCAAAAATCCCTGCACGATAGATCTAAAGAATAATGCTTTTTTTCTATATTTAAACTTATGGCAGAAAATTATACAGAAAAGCGAATAGAACAACAAATCAGTTTTTTGGAAGCGCTCCAAAAACTAAATTTGGAGCAGCAGAAGGCAGTGAATACCATAGAGGGACCTGTTTTGGCAATAGCAGGACCAGGAACAGGTAAAACACATATCCTAACTGCTCGGATTGGTCAGATTTTGGTAGAGACAGATGCTCAAGCACATAACATTTTGTGTCTAACGTTTACAGATGCAGGAGTACATGCTATGCGAGAACGTTTATTGAGTTTTATTGGACCAGAAGCACATCGGGTTCATATTTACACTTTTCATTCCTTCTGCAACAAGATTATACAAGAACATCTTGAGGTATTTGGACGCCATGACTTAGAGCCTTTGTCTGATTTAGAACGCCTAGAAATTATTCGAGAGTTACTGGATAACCAAGATGTAGAACATCCCCTAAAGGTTCACCGAAGAGATCCTCACTATTATGAGGCACACTTACAAGATCTGTTTCGACGTATGAAATCAGAGGGCTGGACAGCTGAACATGTTGACAGTTGTATAGACGCATATATAGGAGATTTACCTAACCAAAAAGAATTTATTTATCAACGAAATTCTGGTAAATTTAAAAAAGGTGACCCTAAGATTGCTCGTATTGCAGAGGTCAAAAAGCGTATGGATCGTTTACGAGCAGCTGCATTTCTATTTGAGGAGTATGCATTTGTCATGCAACAACGTCGTCGTTATGATTACGAAGATATGATGCTTTGGGTGCTCAAAGCTTTTGAGGAAGAGGAATATTTATTGCGAAATTATCAGGAGCAATACTTGTATATTTTGGTTGATGAATTTCAAGATACAAATGGTGCACAGAGCCAGATTGTTCAACATTTAATTGCTTATTGGGAACACCGACCTAATATCTTTATTGTTGGTGATGATGATCAATCTATTTATGAGTTTCAGGGGGCAAGAGTCAAGAATATGCTGGACTTTTATCAGAATTATGAGGAATACATGCAGGTGGTCTTATTGCAGTCCAACTATCGTTCTACCCAAAAAATTCTAGATGCTGCTCAAGTACTTATTCAAGAAAATAGTTTACGAATTACCAATTATTTGGATCATTTGGAAATTGAGAAAAACTTGATTGCAGCCAATGAAGAAAGATTGGCTAAGAGTCTAGAGATACGATTTTTGGCTTATCGCAATCGAGTACAGGAGGAAATTGGATTGGTAGAAACTATAGAACACCTAAACAAAGAACAGGGAGTTCCACTAAATGAAATTGCAATTATTTATGCTAGACATAAACAAGCACAACAGATTATCCGTATTTTTGAAAAGAAAGATATCCCATACAGAAGCAAACGACGAATCAATATCTTGGAGTTGCCATTGATTCAGAATTTCTTGCAAGTACTAACTTATATTAGTCAAGAGTACGAAAAACCCTATAGTGGTGAGCCTTTATTTTTCGAGTTGTTGTATTCCAATTTTTTAGGAATATCCGTACAAGATATCAATTGTCTCAGTGCATTTATGGCACTGGATGCACAGCAAAAATATTCCAACCATGCCTATCAAGATCTAACTAAATGGAAGGACTTGATCCAAGATAATACCAAACTGGAGGAACTTAATCTAAAAAATCTGTCAGCAATTCAACGTCTACATCAGTTCTTAGAAGATAGTATTGCAGCCTACAGGAATCGTACCCTGCCTGAACTTCTAGAATTGATTATCAATAGAAGTGGTCTTTTGTATTATGCAGCCAAACATGAGCGCAAAGATTGGTATATACAAGTAATTAATACCCTTTTTGAATTTGCTAAGCGAGAGAGCCTTAAGAATCCTATCTTGAATCTTAAAGGTTTCTTGGATGTTTTGCAGCGGATGGAGGATAATCGGATTGGTTTGGGAGTATACAAAACCTTATACACCACAGAAGGAGTCAATCTGATTACTGCACACAGCTCCAAGGGCTTAGAGTTCCGTTATGTTTTTATTATTAATTGCTTAAAAGATTTCTGGGAGCCTTCCAATGAAAATAGAGGTCGTCGTTTTGCCTTTCCACCAACTCTGACACATTCAGAGGATGGAGATGCTCTAGAGGCTTCGAGAAGACTATTTTATGTAGCAATGACTAGAGCTAAGGAATATTTGCAGTTTTCTTATTATGAGTTCAATGAAGCACACAAGATGCAACAAAGAGCCTGTTTTGTAGATGAAATTTTGGCAAGAACTAAGTTGAAAATTGAACGTAAGTTGGTAGATAACTCCATTTTGGTTGACTATCAGTTTTTGTCCTTCTCTTCAGTTGGACAAAAACAAAATTTACCTTTGCTTGACCGAGCAATTATGACTCATCTCTTAGATCGGTTCAAGTTAAGTGTTTCTTCTATGAACACTTATCTTAATTGTCCATTGAGTTTTTATTATGAGTATGTATTGCGTTTACCTTCTTTGCCTAGCCAAGAAGCTTCTTATGGAACAGCTGTACACAACTCTTTGGATCGTTTATTTGATACTATCAAAAAATATGAGACTAAACAATTGCCTCATATTAGCGAATTATTGCTGTTTTTTCAACAGGAAATGGAAAAGCAACGTGTTTATTTTAATAAAGTATCCTATCAAGATAATCTAAATCTAGGGATGCGTCATCTACCTTTGTATTATGAGCAGCGCAAGCAAGACTGGAATCAACAATTACAAGAAGCAGATATCCTAACTGAGAAGCAACTGAGAAATATAGAAGTAGATGGTGTTCCTATTACAGGAACTATTGATAAAATCATTTTTTATTCTAACCAACAAGCAAAACGTGTACATTTAGTTGATTATAAAACAGGAAAGCTCAAAGAGCGTCGCTTGCGTCCACCTACTCCAGCAAATCCAGAGGGCGGGAATTATTGGCGACAGCTTGTTTTCTACAAGATTTTATTAGAAAATTCAAGGATTACACCCTACACAGCGCAAACAGCGGCTATTGATTACTTGACTCCTGACGAACAGGGTAGTTTTCCGCTCAAACAAATTAGAATAACTCCTAGAGATACTAGTATTGTGCGCAAGTTGATTCAAGATACTTATCAAAATATTAAGAATTTTGAATTTGAAATTGGCTGTGGTCGTCCTTCTTGCAAGTGGTGTAATTTTGTAGATCGCAATGAAATGCCTGATAGTTTTAATAATACTGAAGCAGAGGATATGGACGATTAATTGCTTTAGTTTTAGAGCATTCATAAAGATTTTACTAAATAACTAGGTTTTAGGTTCTACTTTAGGGAGCTGTTTAAAAAGGTGAAATCTTATTCTTCGAATCAAAATATGATTTGGCGAAAGGCTATTGGCTTCAGATATATATTTTATGAAGTTGTTTGAGAATTAGATTTAATGCAGAAGTTTAGATGATTTTACTTCGTAGAGCCTTTCAGGGTTAGCTTCACTGAACACTGCGTGGTTAACTGCGTTGAGGATGATTTTTAAACAACTTCTATGTCTAAAGTGCAAACTTCTAACTAGGCTGAGCGTTTTTCGAGCTCAGATTTACGCCAAATAGAAGATAAAATTCCAAATTCTCTTCGGTTTTATTTTTTAAAATTTACCCTCTTAGACAATCCTCTGTCATACAAAATATTCTGAAAATGAAGTAAATAGTTATTATCAATAATGGGGAGATACTATATCTAATCTACATACATATAATTGTATTATAAGTATAAAAGGACTATATTTGATAAGGTACTTAATTAGTTGAATGATTGTGACTACGATTCCACTAAATAGATTAACGTTTTTCTAACATCTTAAAAATAGCAACTATGGGGAATTTATTTCAAGTTTTAGATGACAAGAAGAAGGGAAAGTTAAATTTTAAAGACCTCTTGATGATTCTTATGCGTGAAGGTATACTTCAAGATGATAATAGAATGCAAAATGTATATAAAGACTTAGGAATCAGTAAACAAAATTTTCCATCACAAGTCACCTTAAATGAAGCAACTTTCGATCAAATTATTAAATCCCATACTTTTGTAAAGAAAGCGCTGAAAAAAGAGATGGTTATACCCAATTTTCAAGACTTTTGTACAGAAATACGAAAAATTTATACGCAGGTCGAAAAAAACACAGGAGGGGCTGTTGCAGACTATATTCCACAATTAGCGCGGGTAAATCCAGATCAATTTGCTGTAAGTATATGTACTATTGATGGACAACGGTTCGCTCTAGGAAATTCAGATGTACCCTTTTGTTTACAATCTTCAAGCAAACCCATTAATTACTGCTTAGCTTTAGAAGAACATGGTCTAGATAAAGTTCATCAACATGTCGGTAGGGAACCTAGTGGTGTTTCTTTTAATGCACTAGCTCTAAATAGTATTGGCTTACCCCATAATCCAATGATCAATGCAGGAGCCATAATGTCTTGTTCCTTATTGAAACTAAAAGACCAGTCAGCAAGTAGTGCAGATCGATTTGGCTACGTACTAGAGACTTGGAGGCGGCTTTGTGCAAGAAAATATGTTGGGTTTGATAATACAGTTTATCTCTCTGAACGAAAAACTGCAGATCGCAATTATGCCTTGGCGTATTTCATGCGAGAAAATGGTGCTTTTCCGGATAATGTTGATCTTATTGATGTCTTAGAGCTTTATTTTCAGTGTTGTTCTATTGAAACTTCAGCATATAACTTGGCAATGGCTCCTGCTACACTTGCTAATGCTGGAATGAATCCTCTAACGGGGGATCAAGTGTTCAAGGCAACAACTGTTCGTGATTGTATGTCCCTCATGACGACTTGTGGTATGTATGATTGGTCAGGTGAATTTGCATTCAAAATCGGATTACCAGCCAAGTCTGGAGTGTCTGGAGTTATTCAGGTGGTGGTGCCCAATGTAATGGGAATTGTAATCTGGTCACCTCGATTAGATAAGGTTGGAAACTCGGTTCGAGGTATTGAGTTTTGCAAACGTTTGGTTGAGCTTTATAATTTTCACAACTTTGATTCAGTAGCCAGAAATACTGGTAAGATTGATCCTAGAAAGCGTAAACATGAAGCTACTGTAGAAAAATTGGTAAGCATGATCTATGCTGCCAGTAATGGTGATTTAGAGGAACTGCGTAGACTCCAAGCGAATGGGATGGATCTTAACATGGCTGATTATGATGGTCGGACTGCTATTCATCTTGCTGCTTCTGAAAACCAAATAGAAGTTCTTAGATTTCTAATCAATCAAGGAGTATTTTTAGATCCTAAGGATCGATGGGGTGGCACTCCTTTAGATGATGCAAAACGACATAAACATACAGAAGCAGTTAAAATTCTAAGTAAGGCACTCAAAGGAAAATAGTCTGAGAGAGGAATGAAATATTGATTTATAGAAGCTACTTCTAATAACCTTAGTTATCCATGACTTCCTTCTTACGAAGTTGTTTAAGAATTAGATTTAATGCAGAAATTCAGATGATTTTTAAACAACTTCACTAATCACCCTAATTAAAAAGGTAGTTACAAAAATGAACTCAAAATAAGATTTGGGTTCATTTTTTTTATGTTAGGGAAATTATAGAGCACTTTGAGGTTAGCTCTGCACCAATAAAAGATTCTTCTTTATGACGGTACATTAAATCCCAAAGGGATCAGCAAAGCTAAATAAGTAGATAGCCACAATTAATTTGTATTTAATTTAATCAGCCTTTTTGCGCTGTACTTTGTTAAAAAGCCTCGTGA
>JAKVCT010000093.1 GCA_022448995.1 Saprospiraceae bacterium | reverse complement strand
AAGCCTCGTGATAGCGGTGGTGGCAGCATAGCTCGCCACTAGTCGGCTCCGCCTCTGACCGCAGAGCGGCTATCCCTGCGTTTAGCTTCGCTGAGCTCTTCGAGGTTTTCGCCTCGTTCAGCATCAAAAAACCTTGTGAATTATTATAAAATTAATTACGTCCACCTACTTAATAAGAAAAAATAATTAGCCAATATGAAAAAGGTAGAAAAAACAGAACAAGAGTGGAAAGCACAATTAAATGATTTAGAATATTATGTATTGCGCCAAGCGGGAACAGAACGACCATTCACAGGAGAATATTACAAGCATGAAGAAAAAGGAGTATACAGTTGCAAAGCTTGTGGACACGACTTATTCGAATCAACTCATAAGTTTCATTCAGGTTGTGGTTGGCCGAGCTTTTGGGGTGAACTGGAAAGTGCAGAAATTACACAAAAAGTAGATTATTCGCATGGTATGAATCGCATCGAGCTTTTGTGTTCAAACTGCAATAGTCACTTAGGGCATATCTTCAATGATGGACCTAAGAAATTGGGAGGAATGCGTTATTGTATCAACTCCGTTTGCTTAGATTTTAGACCAAAAGAAAAGTAATTAGGCTGTTTACTTCGCAGAGCACTTCGTGGTTCAGTCCCTAAAATACGTTTGATAATAAAAAAAGGGAAGTGCAGAATGCAATAATACATCCCACACTTCAACCGACATGAAACAAACAATCCTTTTATACGATAATTGATGCTATTTGGGCATCATTATTTTAATTTTTTTCAAATTTTTTGCTCGTTTTCCCTGTGCTTTTAGATAATATTTAAAAGTCTGTAAGCTAGTTTTCCTTGGTGTGAAACCAAACTCAGATTTAATTCGTCGATTATCCAAAACAGGTCGATATTGCAAAAATAAAATCTGCTCAGGTCCGTATTGTGAAATATTAACCTTGTGCAGAATATTCAATGCATTTCGTAGAACAAATGCTGGAATAGATAAATACGGTTTGCCTAATAATTTGGCTAAGTCTGAATTGCGAATAGCTCCATCTCCAGTCAAATTATAAGCACCTTCCTTCTCGGTGAATACCGAATATTGCAAACAAGCTGCTACATCTTCATCCCAAATAAACACATAAGGGCTCAGATGTCCACGCACGCCCAAAACCACTTTCTTTTGGAATAAATCTGTGATCAAATTATCCGTAGTTTTCCCTAAGATAGTACTTACTCTCAAGATTACTTGCTCCAATTCAGGATGTTTATCTTTATAATCAACCATCATTTCCTCTACCAATCGTTTGTGATCAGAATAAGCAAAAACCTTATTTCCTCTGATTCGATCCGTTTCTTTCAACCATTTTGGGTTATCTTTATAATAACCATAAGCTGCTCCACTTGAAGTGATTATGATTCTTCTAGCTCCTGTTTTCACACAAGCGTCTAGTATATTTTTCGTCCCTAGAACATCAATTTTATATTGCAATTCTCTTGGACAACTTTGTGAATCCAAAATGGCGACCAAATGAATTACTGTAGTAATTTGATATTTATCTAGAATCGTCCACAGATTTTCATCGCAAATATCCATTGCCTCATAATGCACGCCTTCCATCTGTTTGGACTCTGGTGGCAATTTCAAATCCATTGCGACAAGCGCCTCTATCTCTCCATTTTTCAGATTTTCGTATAAATAACGCATGGCAACCTTACCCACATAACCTCCTGCACCTGTGACTAATACTCGATAAGTAGTTGTATTTTCTTTATCCATTTTGAATTATAAATAATGATTGATTTTATGCTGTGATTAGCTATAAGTAGGTGGACATAATTAATTTTATAATAATTATATCCATCTATTTAATATAGAGTGAGTTAATTTTACAAAAATTCAATAACACAAGAATCGGGTGCTGCTTCCGCAAACGCTTCTCTTGCATCTTGATAAGCCTTGACTTTTAATCTACGCAAATGCGGTAGTTTTGACAAAAAAGCAGGAATTTGACCTACATTAAAAGCATAACGCGCACCGGTCAGCTCCAAAACTTCCAATTTTGGAAAAAGCTCAAAAGGTAAATCTATTAAAGATACACTTTTTTCTAATTCTGGGTGATAACATAATAAACCTGCCAAAGAACCATTGAGTGAAATCTGCACTAAGTCTTTGTAAGCAAACAAAGCACTTGGAAATTGAGGCATCCATTGCCCATAAGGCAAAATAAAACGCTGATCTTGGATTTGCTCTGCTAAAACCTTAGATTGAAAGGCTTTAGACCCAAAACTCAAGGCATAGCCCAGGCCAATTCCATTATGTTTGAAGGCTGCATAAGCAATCTTAGCAGCATCCAAATTTGTTCCATTGACATAAGCATCAATATTAGTATGAAACATATTACCTTGATAATAACGTCGCTCCTCAGTAATAGGAATTCGCTTTTTTAAGGCTGCCTGTGTAGGAAGATCTGCATTGCTCATGAGTAAACGTCTTGCCTTGTTTCGGTGAATCCGTTTTTGTGCAAATTTATGAATAATGAACAGTTCAGTCATCAGCTCTTGTACCACCCCTTCACTAGACATTAGCTCCAAAGCTAAGCCAAAATTAGCTTCCTCCATACTCAAGACAAGGTCTTGTACCTTGCCACAGTAGACCAAGTGCTTATTGTCATTAGAGGCAAAGCTCTCATGCTGGTCTAAGAACTGAATAAGAGCAGCTTCAGATACAAAAATACAGTCATAATCTGCCCAAGTTGTATCATTGTTTTTGCTCGGTGTCAGTAAAATATGTGTTGTACTCTCGTCTACTGTAGTTGTATACTTGATTTTTAATTCTTCTAGACGTTTCTTGAGTTTATTCTTACGCAGATTCGTCTTATTCGGTATTGCTATAGATAAGGTTTTACCTTGTTGTGTAGGTTTAGATTGTTTGGTTAGATAATCCACTGCCGATAAAGCCACATTTGTAATCTTAGATGTGGTGGCTTGCAATAAATCTTGAGTAGATACATCTTTCAATATATCTAGTTGTTTACTTGCAATATGAAAATATAATTTACGTCGATTCACAGCTATTTTCTGACGCTGCATCTTCTTGATCAACTTCCACAAATCATCTTGATTCAGTGTTCCTGTCAGATGCTCATTAATCCATATATCATATTTACGTTTAGCATGAAAACTTGCATAAGGAAACTCTTCCAACTGATTATTTCTCAAATCCAAAACACTCAAATAAGGAATGGAAGTACAAACTGCATCGGGAATTTTAGTTAGATTATTATGCGCTAATCGCAACTGTTGCAAGCTTTTCAACTCCTTTAGATTCGCAGGAATATTCTTAAGTTTGTTGTGTTCAAATGAAAGCTCCTTGAGGAGTTTTAATATACCAATGCTATAAGGTATGCTTTCTAATTGGCTGTGTGTAACTGCCAAATGAGTGAGTTTGCTCAAGTGGCAAACTGTCTCAGGTAGGCGTTTCAAGTTAGAATTTTCTATCTTGAAATGCTGTAGCTTTGGGAAAAATTCTTCAATATTCTCAGGTAATTTTTCCAAGGGAATATTCCGCAGGTACAAGCGTTTTAAGCGCTTGAGCTTACACAAGTCTTCGGGTAATTCCGTCCAATCGCCACCATCTAAAGCCAAATATTCTGCATTATTTTCTAAAGCAGTCTCTATATCGTGATAGAAATTCATCATTTCTTTTATTTAGGATTTTAAAGTATGATAGTTCGTTGAACCCTTCAAGATTTTTGCTAAAACAAGACTCCTTTAGCTTGGCTAGCTACGAAGTGCTCAGTGAAGCTAAAACTTTACGGACTATTGTAATTTCACTAAGTAAGGTAAGTGTATAAACAACACTGTTAATCAATAATAATATTGGTCATAGGAAATGATTTACATAATATATCATACAAGGTATCTTCATCAATATCATTGATCGAAAAATCAAGAATTTCTAATTTATGTAAATTCTTTTCATTAAATCCTTTTGGCAAAGCCTTAATTTTATTTTCAGACAAGCTTAATTCCTCTAATTGTTCCAAGGCTAAAAGCGCTTCAGGCACATGTTCTAACTGATTGATATTCAGAAAAATTTTACGTATTTTTTTTAATCGCTGAATACTCAGAGGAATGGTGGTTAATTGGTTGCACCCTAGATACAATTCTACTAAGTTCTCTACCCCCCCGACTTCTTCTGGTAATGTCTCTAGTTGATTTTCTTCTAGGTTCAATAATTTGAGTTCTTTGAGTGCCCCTATACTCTTTGGAAGTTGCTTAAGTTTGTTATGGTGTAATAACAATCGCCTCAGTTTATTAATGGATTCAAAATCAATTTCTATATTTTTTAATTGGTTGTGTGCAAGATTTAAATCTTCTAAGTTTTGTAAATGATTCATAGAAAGAGGAAGCTTATTGAGTTGATTTTCCTCTACTATCAGATAAACAAGTGCAGTCAGTTTTCCAAATTCCTCGGGTAATTCTGTTAATTGATTGTTGTATAAAGCAAATTCTTCTAGTTTTTGAAGATTAGTAATCCTGTCAGGCAGTGTTGACAAGCGATTATTTGCTAAATTCAAATGAATAATTTCCGTAAAATTACCTATTCCACTGTTCAGAACCTCTAGTCGATTGTTAGATAGATGAAGCCGCTCCAAAGCAACCAAATTCCAAAAATCTACAGGTAAGTGACTTATTCGATTGTTATCTAGATCTAAATACAATAGGTTAGTTAATTGTCCAATTCCTTCGTCTATGCTTGTGATCCGATTATGAGAACATAATATTTGCTTGAGTTGCTTTAGCTGATAAAGCTGTGGAGGAAATGTAGTTAACTGATTATGGGATATATTTAGCTGTTCTAACTGAACTAGATTAACAAAAGTATCTGGTAGTTTTTTAAGTTTAGTTTGATATAAATCTAAATGCCTCAGTTGTATCAACTCTCCTATTAAATCTGGTAATACATTTATAGGCTTGTTATGTAAGTATAATGATTTTATATTGTATAAAATGCGTAGTTTCTCCTCTTGTGTCCCTTCTATTTTTGCAGCATGTGCAGCGTGATCTCTAATCCATTGCATGAAAGCCTCTAGCTGAGCATACCAAGCTGTCCAATCTGCCCAGACATCTACTTGCTTAGAGAGTTGTAGTGCTAAACGGATATTACTGGGTTCTGCTGTTCGCAACAATTGCCTTATTTTGACTAGGTTTTCATTCATAATTGAGTAATTGTGTTAAGCATTCGTCAATAAACCATTTTTAATCTGGTTTAATAGATCTTTTTCTGCCTTGTCTCGATCCATCCACCAATTATAAGACCATACTCGTATGCAAACTAAACCTAGTTCATTCAAATGATGTTCCTCAAACACATCCCAAGCATAAGCTTCCTCCAGTGGATGATCATTATACAAATCAAAAAATAGTACTACACTCAATTCTTCATTCGCATTTTTGATCGCTATAGGCAACTGAAAACCTGCGTGCTCATAATCTTTGATTAATTGATCTGTTTTGAAGTGTTTTTGCAAGAATTCTAACACTAGTTCTCTAAATACACCTTCTTTGTGTGCAATAATCTGGTGATTGTCTACATGCTGTGTACAATGCCTACTTAAGAGTTCTAAAATCCCTTTACGAGTAGCTTGATCACCTGTAGCTACTGCCTTGGTGTAAGCTAAATAGGCATAAAACACCCCCTTAGAAACATTACCTTTTTGAGGGATATTCCCCAAATAACGCTCATAATATCGTTCAGGAATAGAAGTGAATACATGCACTGCTCGTTTCACACGCATGATCAAACCATTCAGCAAAAGATGTCCAGATTGCTTTTGAAGAATGCCATAATCTTCTACAAATTTCTGCTTACTATCCTCTCCAAATGTCACTGAAAAGAGTAAAACATCTAGTTCATCATTCTGAATATTCTCCAAGGTCTTAATCAACAAACCTGCATGGTATAATTGATGTAAAATCCCCTTAGAATCTCTCTCTTTTATCAGCTCTTCACGGAATAATTTCCAGATATAATTCCGCTGTGCTAATGTACAAGCTGCAATCCCGATCTTCGGCACTTCTTTCATACCTTCCAAACCTTTCAAATGAGCAATAATCTGCTGGGCTTCTGCTCGGTTTTGCTCTTTTATATAAACTCCATTCACTTGTATAAAATGGATTGCCTGATACGGTGACTTTGCAGGCATTGGATTGAGCCGGTTACCATAAAAAGCAGCATTGGAAAAGTCCACTAAACTGGGATGTGCTGCACGATAATGTACTTTCAACCAATCTTCCTTATGGTGTAATCTTCCTTGGGCATACTCTAGTAATGAAGTCCGATATATACTCCCCCCCATAGAATGATAAAGTTGATTATCATCATGCCCCAGCATAAACTCGTCATCCAACCAAATAAAATCCTTATCTGAATCGGTATTGGCTGGCTGCGCACTCGAAAACTGATCACTTGGAGGACTTTGCTGCTGATCTCCTGCTATAATTTTATACTTACCTCTGAGCATCGCGGCATAAGTATCCTCCAAACGCAATTGATTGGCATTATCAAAAATAACTACATCAAACAAAGAAGGTTCTAAAGGTAAAATAGCTGAACAAAGACTAGGTGTAGTCAGTACAATAGGAAAAAAGGAAGTAAACACCTCTGGCTCATATTGTACAACCTTGGGCAATGAGACATTCTGAGTACTATTGCCTCTCCAATGATAGAGCTGTTGTACTGTATTGGGTGCATGTTGCTTTTGGAAGTGCTTGGTGATATCACTCTGTTTAGATCGCCAATACGCTACAGTATGTTTATGCAACATTGTTTTGAGTTGAGCACGTTCCATGCTCAAATGTTTCAATACCGTTCTATAATTTGCTTCTTGTGGTAAGTGTTGATCAACCTGTTGTTTGAGCATAGCACCATAATACCAAAGTCTGAACCCATACTGCCAATCTACTACCTTTGTCTCTGTCATTGCCCTAAAAACATCTCGTTGTAGAGGAGATAAATGCGCCCAAAAGAATTTGAGTGAATGATAAGCTTCAAAATCAGGCATTGTTTCCTCAATCTTACTCAGATTCGCTCTCAATTCCTCCAAATCTGTCAAACGTTTGCGCACATTACTCGATGAGTACTGAAATCCTGCCTTGAACATGTTTGCATTTTTAAGATTTATAGCCAGCAAATCCAAATTGCGAACAAGCTCACGAGTTTGTTTTTCAAAATTTGCATGAGGATGCAGATTTCCTAGGCTCAAGCTATTCTTCTCTAGGCGGATTCTATCCTCAATTTCAGCATACCATTCAGACAACCTGCCTTTATAGCTCTTCAAGTTATCTAAAATGAGCTCAACCTCCTCTTCTTCTAGCTTAGCACCAATAAATTCATGCTTAAAATACTGGTATTTTCCATGGTAACGCACCAAGTTTCTGTAAGTATCGTATAATAATTTCTTTCTCTCGCGCAACTCTTTGTACTTACTTCCAAACATACCTAGTACACTACGTCCTAGACCTCCCTTTTTATTGAAATAGAACTTAGATATTTTGAAAGCTTCCTCTATGATATTAATTACATCATCTGTATAAGTTGCTTTTTGGTGAAATACTTCTGTGTAATGGTTCTCTAACTGTTTTTCGTAATCAAATAAGTAGGTTAATAAATCCCTTTGTGCAGAATCTACGACATAAACCACATTTTTTAGGGACTCTTTCAGTTGATTAGAAACTTGATATATATTCGCCTCTTTAAAAAAGTGTTCATTCAAGACATTGAGAGGATGCTTTAAGGTTCCTAACTGTTTGTACAGGGGGTATCCTTCGGCAAGTATGGAACAAATCTCTGTACATTCCTCATTAGTATATTTAAACCTCAGTTTAGCCATTTGGTTACTTAGGATACGCTCTAGTTGATCATCTTTTGTATTCAAATACGCACAAACCAAATCAGCCCATTTCATTTCTCCAATCAAAGGAGTTTGTAACTTTTTGTGAAACTGCTGTAATTCTTGGATTTGAGTAGCACAACTCTTCATAACCCGAATAAAACCAGCCGAAGGGCGATATGGTGGCACCTTGTTGGCTGCACGCTTATATACAGATTCTAGGAGCTGTTTTCGATCTCTATATTCGTCCTCTATCAGTGCTGTCAACTCCCCTAGCCCAACCTCTGTCATATTCTGTTCCAAGGTCTCCAAGGTATTTTTCTGATCAGATATGACTAAACAGTTACCTCCATTAGAGACTATATTCGCCAAGATAGCAGTTAAGGTTCTTGTCTTTCCTGTTCCTGGAGCTCCTTGCAAAATTGGATGATAACCTTTACCTAACAAGTGAATAAAGTGTTGCTGGCTTGGATCTGTATCTACCAAGGTAAAGGCATGTTTCATAAAACTTGAGCCCTTCCCCAAATCACTATTTAGCTGCTGAATTTTATGCTCAAAGGTATCTAGCTCATTCAATAATTGCTCATAATCTCGAATAATAGCTTCTCGATCTGTTCGAAATAATCCAAAGACACCTGACCATTGAATCATCGCTTCGCGCAATGGAAAATCTTGTGCATTTTCCAAATTGCTCATACTCATCACTTGCTGCATAGACTTAGTAAATTCTTGCTTGACAGTTGGTGATAAAAATGGATTAATCTGACGTAACTGTAGATAAGCAACATGTATGAGTTCTTGCTGGTCTATGATATCATCTTCTAAAAATTGGTCGTAAACAGGTACTAGATTCAAGCCTGCATCATCCAACAAATGTGCAGCTAATACAGGATTAGTCAATACAGCATAATAATCCTTGCGCCGAATAATCCACTCCTGTCGATTCTCTAGACTCTGCTCAATATCTAATGACCACAAAAATAAAGGTGCCTTGATAATTCGATTTGGATTCTTATAATCCCTTCTAACTAGTATAGGATAACCAAAAGCAAAGGTATTTTGCCCATGTTCTGAATAATGATCTTTATTCTCAATGAACATGGTATCTAAACGCTCCATAATGGATTGATCTACTGAATTATTAGGATCTAACTGGATGCGAAACTCTATATTTGCCTGCGTTAAAAGTCCTTTTAGGAATTCCACAGGTACTTCTACTTTTGATTTTCCTAACTCAGCTAAATCTAATCGAGTGAGGTAGTGCTGGGGCAGAGCATCCAAATATATAGAGTAGCGGCTCGTGTTTAATAACTTTTGCTTCAACTGTTCTATCAATCGCTGATCTAGGGTTTGGTGCTGCATGATCTTGGTTTACTTATGGATCGAGATAAAGAAATAAGAATTCTCTAAAAAATATATCCTAAGGTACTAATTTTAGCTAAAAAATGTTTTTATTGAGTACATAATTTACTTTGGCCTGTAAAGATCTGGTGATCAAATACCGTCAAAATCTTCACAGACTATTGAATCTAGTGATTATAGGGAGAAGTTATATTCAAACATGACTAACTAGTTGCCACAAGCTAGAGCTTTTATACCTTTTGGGCATAAACCTAAGCAGATTGAGAGACAAGGACTACAGCTCTTTTTACGTGCTCCAAACTTCACTACGAAGCGTAAAAATAACTTTATCCTGATGACCAAGTACTGATCTATCAACCTGCCATTTATACTTAGACAATTTGTATCTGTTTGTTGATCATTCTGTCATTGTTAATCACGAATAAAAAGCCTAAAGGTTCTTGTAAATACATGAATATCTTCTAAATTATTGTTGTATTCACACGATTACTCACCTAAATATCACAAACTGTTTTACAGTCAATCAATAACTGAGAGTGTGTGCTTAAATTTATTTTAATAATATATTATAGGTATAATTTCAAACATGCTCTGACAAACAAATATAATTGTTATGAAACTTTTATTCATTCTACTATTTTTTACGGCACTTTTCTCTGCTTGTAAAAATACTCAAGACTCATCCAATACTAAACAAGATTCAAACTTGCTACATGGATTGTGGAAAATTGAATATATAAAGACAAGTAAACAAACTATGCCAGGTCAAGCTATGGGAAATCCACGATACGAATTCACAAAAGATGGCTATCGTATCAAAACTTTGGATACAACTCCTGCACCTCCACCAGATTCTGTAGCTTACAAGGTAGAAAATCAACAGATTAGTTATCCAGCTAACCCTAAACTACCTCAGGTAACAATCACTTTACTTACGAATGATAGTTTAGTCTTGAAGAATGATAAAGTGGAATGGCGATTGTACAAATAGCCTTGCAGGTAATTTGCTTACTCAAGAAAATTTTAGTGTATTCTAAGGTTTATTGTGAATACATGAGTCTACACACAACTCCATTTCCAATAAACTCTTCTGTAGAATTCTAATTTTTATTAAAACTCTAATATATATGAAAAAAACACAAAATTGGAGCGTATTTCTTTTGATATTTTGTGCACTATTAGTCACTCAAAATCTTTCAGCTCAATTGGAAATGTCTAAACAGGACAAAAAGAAAAACAAACAAGTTTATGGGCTATGGAAAGTAAAACATATTAAGAAAAGTGGTAGGGTCATTGATATTGAGTCAATTATTGGTGAATCTACTATGAAGTTCTACCCATACAAGAAAAAAGATAAGAAGACTGGTAAAAAGTATATTATCAATAAGTTCAAAATGGATATGGGTGGACGTGATCGTATCTTTGATTACACTGTTATTGGTGATTCTATCAAGTTCTTGAAGGTGAATGGTTGGAATGATTTCAGAATTATGGAATTGTCCAAAGAAGCTTTTGAGATAGATCACTTATCTGCTGAAGGTGATATTATTCGTTGGGTAATGATTAGGAAGAAAGAAGAGAAAGAAAAGAAGAAAAAATAAGATACCCCTTTATTGGATCTCGTATTCAGTTTTGTAATGGATGTTGGATTGGGGAAATTTGCTTCAAGAGATTAGCCCAGGACGTTAAACACAAAAACAATCCACTGACAACCAACAACTTATAATACAAATTTCTTTTTAGAATTTGGATAGATCGCGTAAAAAAATGTCCTGTTAAACGTAATAATCAAGACTCAGTTTCTCTAAAAACTTAGTAAAATCTACTCCACTAGATCAAGCGGACTATATGGGTTGTTAGAAACAAAGAACGACGAAAACCCCGAAGGGTTCAGCGAAGTTAACTGCTTCAATATCTGAATACTGTAAAGTGCTTAATACTGAACCAAGAAGTATTTTGTGAAGCAGACCACCCTAGCTTTGCAGCAATAAAAAAACGAAGCCAAGTAATCTTGGACTTCGTTTTTTTACCTTCAAGGAATATATTATTTCTAGCTATCTTGAGCTGCTGCTCTCTTTTTGCGCGCATCAATAAAGCTCTTAACAAAAAAGACCATTGCCACTACTGTAGTTAAAATCATGATTCCAACACGAATTATTGCGGCATTGTCGCCTCTATCCATAGCTCCCAAAAGAGGTTTCACCAAACCTCCCAAAATAAGTAATGTTAATAATACAGCGATATGCGCAATAACCTTGTTTTCGGTCTTGACACCATTAGAAATCAACAACAATATTACACCTACTGCTGTTGGGATCAAAGCTGTAAAAGAAGGATTATCTGATGAGAAATACCCCCATAATGATAATCCAATAAGAGCAACTGCATTTATTAAACTGGCAATATATGCTTTCATTTTATGCTTATTTTTTAAGTAATTTTGTTCAATAGCACAAGTAATTTTTTGTGCCTTATAATTTTTTTAATTTGATGCTGCCAAATATACAAAGAAGTTGTTTAAGAATTAGATTTAATGCAAAAATTCAGAGGATTTAAGTAGATGGACAAAGTTATCTAGCACAAAGACTAGACATCTACCTACTCCTCACATAAAGGATTGGGGATCTAGACAACGAATAGTCCCAACCATGAATTATCAACAAACCATAACAATATTCTTAATAAAATGTTTTTCCATCCTTAGCGCGCTGGCGCAAAGAATCAGGGACAGCAAAACGCGCCCCAAAACGATTGGCAAAATCATCACACTCCACTATAAATTTATCCAAACCAACATAGTCAATGTAAGCAAAAACACCACCTGTATATGGCGGAAACCCAAAGCCTAATAATGAACCTAAATCCCCGTCCTTAGTGGTTCTTAGCACAGATTCATCCAAACAACGATAAGACTCCAATGCCATGCGATGCAAGAGACGTTTACCTACAGTTTCACCATCCAAATAATCTACATTGCTAGGGAATAATTCCTCCAAACCTTTCCACATATGTTTCTTCGCATTCTCAGGATAATCGTAAAAACCTTTACCCACTTTCTTTCCTTCTCTACCTAATTCACGCACCATTTTAGCATAAACTGCATAAATACGTTTCTCAGCATCTGACCATTTATCTTCACCAGCTGCATCCATTACATGCAGGCACAAAGACAAGGCAACTTCATCCGTCACTGCCAAAGGCCCAACAGGCATTCCCACACGTTTTGCAATATTATCAATCATCACAGGCGGCACACCTTCTTCCAATAACAAAGCACCTTCGCCAGTATAGACACCAAATACCCTAGAAGTGAAAAACCCGCGACTATCATTCACTACAATTGGCACTTTGCCAATCTGTGTAACATAATCTACTGCTGCTGCAATAGCATAATCTGAAGTTTTTTCGCCCACAATAATTTCCACCAAAGGCATCTTATCTACAGGTGAGAAGAAGTGAATTCCGATAAAATTCTCAGGACGTTTAGACGCTTGAGCTAATAAGGTAATCGGGATAGTAGAAGTGTTGGAAGCATAAATCTTATTTTCTGCTAAAACCGCTTCTGTCTCGGCAGTTACTTTAGCTTTCAAGGCTTGATTTTCAAAAACGGCTTCAATCACCAAATCACAACCTTCTAAATCACTCGCCTCTACCGTCGTTTTGATTTTATCTAGAGTCGCTTGAACCTGCTCTGCATTGAGGCGACCTTTGGACTGCTGTTTAGCTAAGATTTTTTGAGAATAAGCCTTCCCTTTTTCTGCACCTTCGATGCTAATATCTTTCAAAACCACATCCATTCCTCGCTTGGCAGATACATAAGCAATACCTGCTCCCATCATACCAGCTCCCAAAATCCCTATTTTTTTCACTGGGTAGAATGCTTGATCTTTAGGTCTAGCCTTTCCTTTTTTGGCTTCATTCATAAAGAAAAAGCCTG
Organism: Saprospiraceae bacterium; assembly: GCA_022448995.1. GTDB lineage: Bacteria > Bacteroidota > Bacteroidia > Chitinophagales > Saprospiraceae > JAKVCT01. The sequence goes on along the minus strand of JAKVCT010000093.1, from coordinate 3,084 downwards.
TGCGAATCATATTTTTAGCTTCTGGACTGTATACTGCCCCTACAAAATAACGTGCTTCAATCTCCAAAGCTCTATCTATTGGCAATTCAATTCCATCATGAATAGCTGCCATTGCGTACTGTGCCCCTGGATAATTTCCATGTGTCTTTTTGCGTAGATTTCCAATAGCACCTGCCATCGTTTGCACACCATTTTTAGACATCAATCCACCACCTGGAACTTTATGGCCACGCTGATCCCAAGCTTGTGCTACTTTTGGATTTTCTAAGATCCATGTTTTGGCTGCAGCCAATAATTCTTCATTCGTATCATATAGAGCATCTACATAATTTTCTTCCAAAGCTGCTGCTGGTCTAAATTGTCTAGCTTGTAGAATGTTGGTCAATGCTGGTGCAATTCCAATCAAACGCGTGAGGCGTTGTGTTCCTCCACCACCAGGAAACAAGCCCAATTGTACTTCGGGTAAACCAATTTTTAGTTTTGGATTATTCAATGCAAAACGCTTATGACAAGTCAAAGCTAATTCATACCCTCCCCCCAATGCAGTGCCATTGATGGCAGCTACAAATGGTTTTCCACAGGTTTCTAGATTTCTAAATTGCTGATGCATCAACAAGATATCATCTAAAAATGCTTGCTTATCTTCTGGTGGACTCAGTAACATACGCAAATCTGCACCTGCCATAAAATCACGATGTCCCGATGTTATGATTAGACCTTTCACCTGCTCATCTTCAACTGCTTTTTGTGCAATTTCTAAATAGGTTTTGATGAATGGAAAACTAAATAAGTTAGTTGGTGCATTCACCATATTTATTGAGATTATAGCGACCCCATCTTGGTCTACATTATATTCTAAAACCTCATTTTTTATCATTGTTGTATCCATGTTATATATTCTAATATTCTATTGATTCTAATCATCTTAGTTCATATTCTTCATAAGTAGTTAATAATCAACAAAGAAAACTACAAACTATTAAGTTAACAATACTACACTAAACTTAAACCCAAACTATGGTCTCGTACTATCTATCTCTATTTTCTTGAATTTAGTATCCTCTGCATCTAAGATTTTGTAACGCCAAATTACCAAAGTTATCCCAAGAGATACTAATAAACAAGTGATACTAATAATCAGCAAAAAGGCAATAATCCAAAAAGTGGCTATACCTGCATAATCATCCAATATCAGTTCTTGAGTAATTTCTGTAGTATATATAAACGGTAAGGTCAAAAATCCTATTTCTGCTACGATTGAGGTGACTACTGTTCTAGCTAAAAAGAACAAGAAATTAGTATTTTTCTTATAAATTTGTCCTATGGTACTACTTGACACTTGTACTAATAAAACACTGATTATCAGTCCTGTGAAGGTAAAAAAACTAGGCATACTCATACCTAATAATAAATATAGTGTTCCTAATAGTACACCATATAAAAAAATGGTTGATAAAAATAAAGATCGTTTCATTTTTATATATTCTTTTTATCTATAGATTTTAGTAAGTGTATGTCTAAAATTATTCCCATCGTTTGGGTTCTTCCTTAATCCTTTCATCTAAAATTTCTTTGTTGATTTGACCATCAGGTATAGCAAAACGCCAAATTAAGGTACTCAAACCTACAGAAACAATTAGACAGATTGCACTAATAACTGTAAAAACAAAGCCCATGATTATGAGTAAGAGAATGGTTACTCCTGTACCTGTGAAAGGATCTTGACCAGAATTTAATAAGCTAGTTATAGCGACTATATAGAACAAACCTAGTCCTGAAATAATAGATATAGGAATCGTTCGTTTTAGAAAATCACTAAAAACTAAGTCTTTCTTAAAAAACTGATAAATCGTATTCCCTATCATTTGTATGAGAACTGTAGCCCAAAATGTAATCAATATAAAGTTATCTAATGAATCAACCCTTATAGAAAATAAATGAGGAACTACCTCCAAACAAATTTGACCACAGATCAAACCATACATAAATGGAAGAACAATCAGAAAAAGTATTATTCTCCTATTCTCTGACATAGAGCTCGTATAACTATTATCTTTTGCCACAGCTATTCACATCTTTTTCAGCTTCATTTCTTCTACTGCCATCGTTTTTTCTTTTCTTCTTCAATAGATTCGTCTAATAAATCGCTATGTATAGAATTCTGATTATGTACGTCAGGCAATGCATAACGCCAAACCAATGTATTGATAGGTAAAGATGCTACTAATCCGACAACGCTAATCATCAGAAAAAGAATCAAGCTTCCAAAAATCGTTAATACTAGCAAATTATTGGGAGAACTACCTCTTGTGATTACAGTCATACGAACTAGATTGAAAACCAATAGACCAAGACCTGAAATAACAGAAAAAGGAATCGTCTTTTTTAGAAAATCAAAAAAGGTTTTTCCCTTATCATAAGCTTGATAAATAGAACTTCCCACAACCTGCGTAACTACAATAGCAATAAAGGTGTGAAATGCACTAGGCATAACCGCTACAGTTATTTGGCCATTTAACATAATCCACAAGTAAACAGCACCACAAACTGCACCATACACAAAAGCTAATAAGAAAAATAAAAACGTTCGCATCTATATTAGACCCTTTCGATAATTGTCGCAATCCCCATACCACCACCAATACACAGGGTTACCAAACCAGTCTGTAAATCTCTACGCTCCAATTCATCGATCAAAGTACCCATCAACATACAACCAGTTGCCCCAAGTGGATGCCCTAAAGAAATCGCTCCACCATTTACATTAACTTTATCATGTGGTACGCCCAAATCTTGCATAAAACGCAATGGCACTGCTGCAAAAGCTTCATTCACCTCATACAAATCAATATCATCTTTGGTCATCCCTGCTTTTTTCAGTGCCTTACGACTAGCAGGCGCAGGTCCTACCAACATCATAGTTGGATCAGTTCCATAAGTTGCTACCGAACGGATTTTTGCTCTAGGCTGAATACCTAGACGCTGTCCAACTTCCTTACTACCAATCATCGCCAAAGCTGCACCATCTACAATCGCAGAAGAGTTGCCTGCATGGTGAATGTGGTTGATACGCTCCACTTCTGG
>JAKVCT010000092.1 GCA_022448995.1 Saprospiraceae bacterium | reverse complement strand
AGGCTCATACTTGGTTAAGTTTGCATTATTTAGCATTTATAGTCATGTTCACCAGAAAGTATTTTTAAACAACTTCTTTATAAACTATTCTTTTAGCTGACTATTACATTATTTTTTTCTCATTACTAAGTTTTCTTTGATTCTCTTAATATATTTAGTTTTTAAATAATAATTCAATACCATCTGCAAATCCTCTTGTTTAGATGCAGAATCGCTATAACTATCCAAAACAGGAAGAATTTCTGTTTGCAGTTTTTCTTCCATATTTATAATTTCTGTGCTCAGTGTTTGTTTCTTCTCAGTATCAGGATCGAATTGTAGTTCCATGATTTGCTCATTAATATCCATCATTTCCATTAGAAAACTAGGTGGCAAATTATTTTTGACACCTTCTCCCACCAAACCTTTTAGTTTTAAAATATAATAAATACGTTTGTTCTGATCAGACAAGGTATTATAAGCTTCATTATTATAACTAGAAAGTTCTAATGCTTTTTCTTGCGCATTTTCTGAGTCTAGTGTATAAAAATCTGGATGGTACTTCTTGCTATTTAGCAAAAATTGGCGCTTTAATTCTTTCGTATCCAGATTAAACTTGATTTCTAAATTATAGAATTTAAAATAATTCATAGGCTTTTAATTCTGGTTGTTGATAGATACTAATGATCAGCACAAAAGTATAAAAAAATGTTTTAGGGACTAAAGATTATTAGATAAACCCTTTTCAAAGTACTAGTTATCCCGATAGAGTTTTAGTAATAGAAAATACATTATTGTATTTAATCTATTGATAATTATTTGTTTATGAAATAATATAAAGTTTATATTTTAAGATTGATTCGATTTTTTGTATTCTTTTTTTATTTACAAATCAGCTATACTTACAACATATAAAAAGATACTAAGTAGGTGGACATAATTAATTATTATAATAATTCACAAGGTTTTTTGATGCTGAACAAGGCGAAAAACGCAGGGATAGCCACGAAGTGGACAGAGGCGAAGCCGACTAGTGGCAAGCTCTGCTGCCACCCACCGCTATCACGAGGCTTTTTAACGAAGTGCAGCGCAAAAAGGCTGCTTGAATTAAATACAAATTAATTGTGGCTATCTACTTATTTCTAGATACCTAATAGTTTAACCCCAAAGCCCCTCTTACTTTTAGTGCCATTTTATTATTCACTACAACAGTATTTTTCAAAACAAAACGAACTTATTAGGACTAAATTTATGTGTACACTATTCGCTATCTTGGGCTTCGGATTTTATATTCAAGTTGACGCACAGCTTTATCTCCATGAATTTAAACAAAATTTTGATGATGCAACTACTTACAGTAGCGGTTCTTATCTGTCACTAGATAGTGTAAATACCAGTGGCAGTTGGATGATAGGTGAACCACAAAAAATAATTTTTGATTCTGCCTATACTCAACCTAATGCCCTAATTACAGATACAGTCAATACTTATCCTATAAATGATTCATCTTCTTTTTCTTTTTTTGTAGACAGACATATTCCTGTAAAATCTAATAATAGTACTGATCTTGATTTTATAAGTTGGCAACAAAAGATTGATTTTGAAGAGGGAGTAGATGGAGGTTATATTGAGTTTAGAACCATTAGCGATCCTGTTTGGCGAAATATATTTGATAATCCTTGTGTGGTAAGTTATATATAATGGTTTTGATTCCACGAACTTGGATACACTCAAAAATGGGGAGCTTGGTTTTACAGGAACCGATTCTACTTGGCGTAATGTTGAAGTCTTTTTTGATTCTTGTTCAATTGGTTATGGGAATCGAGCTTTTGAGCTGAGATATGTACTATGTACAGATAGTGTACAAACCAATCAGGAAGGTTGGGTAATTGATGATGTAGTGGTGAGCATGTATGTTCAAGGGGGAAGCTCAGTAAAACGAACAGTGGAAGCAACTTATTTAGAGGTTTATCCAAATCCAAGCACAGGATTGATTAATATTGATATAGTACAAAATAATGATGTTGGCAGTATAGAATCTATTCAAGTATTCAGTAATGATGGGCGTTTGGTACAAAGCTATGAATCCATACCAAATAAGTCTTTGATTAATTTGGAAGATTTACCTAAGGGAGTATATTATCTCAAAGTCCAAACCACTAAACAATCAGAGCTAAAAAAGATCATACTTCACTAGTAAAGCGAATATTCTACTCTATTCAAAAACCATAAATTGACCCTAAGAAAGAACGAATTTATTAACCAATAACCGTAATAATAATGACTATTAGATATATATTATTTCTTATTTTAAGCATTGGAACTTTTTTAGAGAGCCAGGCACAGGATTTTACACAATATTTTGATAATGGAATTATAGGGGATCTTAGAGTTATAAAGATAGACAGTCTAAACCCTAATAATATTTGGGTGGTTGGTCAACCACAAAAGACGATCTTTGATTCAGCGTCTACCTTACCAAATGCCTTAATTACGGATACTATAGATTATTACCCTATCAATGATTCATCTTCTTTTTATTTGTATCTATCAGCAAATCAGCTCAACACTGATCTTTTTGTGCGCACAGTACACTGGCAGCAAAAACTTGATTTTGAACATGGGGTAGATGGGGGATATATACAATTTAGAACTTCCCAAGATACAGTTTGGCAAAATATATTTGATAATCCATATGTCCATAATTATTATGGATTTGATTCCACTAATATAGATACTTTATCCAATGGAGAAATTGGATTTACAGGAACAGATTCTACTTGGCGAAACGTTTGGGCTTGTTTTGATTTTAGCTGGTTTCCTGATCTAGAGCTGAGGTATAGGCTGTGTACGGATAGTGTACAGACGAATCAAGAAGGTTGGATGATAGATGATTTGATTATAGGGATTACCATTGCACATACGGTTAACCGCACAGAACAAACAAATTATTTGGAGGTATATCCAAATCCAAGTACAGGGCGTGTTTATATTAATGCACTAAAAACCCAAAAGAAAATGCTTGGTTTCGGATTCCATCTTTTCGGAATATTGCCGTGACAGCTCCATATATGCATGATGGGCGTTTTAAAACACTTGAAGAAGTTGTTGATTTTTACAGCGAAGGAGTGAAGCTCAGCCCCAATATAGATAATAAGATGACAACTGCGCATCGTGGGGGAGTACGTTTGAGTGACTACCAAAAAAAGGCAATAATTGCATTTCTACAGACACTCACTGATTCCACTTTTCTAACAAATCCTGTTCATAGTAATCCCTTCAAATAATTCAGTTCCCTTAACAAAAGAAAAGACAAGCAAGACCAAAAGAGGAAGCTAAAACTTGGGGAAAATCAAGAAAATGTAGATCTTCGTGAGAAATCTTAGAACCCACAAACTATAATAGTCTTATGAGCATGCGTATAATCACACCAGGAGAAATAGAAACAAAGGATTTACATCAATTTATAGTAGGGGCTATTGCTCCAAGACCAGTAGCTTTTGCAAGTACAATGGATGAAAATGGAGTAGCAAATATTGCACCTTATAGCTTTTTTAATGCCTTTAGTTCCAACCCACCAATTTTGGTTTTTTCTTCTAACCGAACGGTGAAGAATAATACGACCAAAGATACTTTGCACAATATCCAAAAAAGCAAAGAGGTGGTAATTAATGTAGTGAATTATAGTATGGTACGTCAAATGGCAATCGCTAGTATTTCTTATCCTGCATCTGTGGACGAGTTTGAAAAAGCAGGTTTGACACCAGTTGCAGCAGATTTAGTAAAACCATTTAGAATCAAAGAATCTCCTGTACAGTTTGAATGTAAGGTTCAAGATATTCATACTTTAGGCGAACATGGAGGAGCGGGTCATTTGATTATCTGTAAGGTAGAACGTATACATATTGCTGAAGATGTGATTGATCATCGTGGACGCATTGATCCACATCGTTTGGATTTGGTTGGGCGTTTGGGTAGAGCACATTATGTGCGTGCAAGTGGAGCTGCTATTTTTGATGTATACCAAGCTCCAGGAAATATTGCACTAGGTTTTGATCAACTGCCAGCATCTGTTCGGAATAGTAAAATTCTGACAGGAAATGATTTAGCACAGATTGCTGGACAGTATGAGTTTCCCACTCAAGAAATGATTACAAAACTCAAAAAAGAAGATACTTTAATTTCTAATTTATTAGCTCAACATGGTGAGGATAAGCAAGCTTGTATCGAAGTATTACACCAAAATGCGAAATATTTGATCCAAACAGGAGATGCTCAGAGAGCATTTGCTTTGTTGATATTAGCCGAAGAAATTAGCTGATAATAGTTTATGTTTTTTTCGTAACTAATTGATAGTCAAGAAGATGTGTGGTAATTGATGAATTTTTATAAAACCCTGATTACCAATTAGTAAGAAAAAATATTTTTCAATTTTAGCTTCGCAGAGCCCTTCGGGGTTTACTTTGTAGAGCCTTCCAGAGTTTTGCTAAAAATTAAAAAATCAACGAACTATCCAGTTAATGTGCTTGCAATCAAGGCTTTAATTATTTATATTTAATCAGTAGACATCTTAGTTTTTTTAGGTGAAAAACTAAAAGCATTCTTGCTTACTTACTGTTAATCAATTTTTTTGTGTAATTTTAATGTCCTTATATGCTATTCTGAATTCAATTATTTAGGATACATAGCTAAAAATACTAGATACAATTTACCCATTTTTTGACGCACAGACCATCAACTATCATGCAACGCAAATTACCTGCACCATCTTCGGTTTTTGATCCAATGAAAATTTTACCTCGTCATATTCATGACTTGGTATTAGAAAGTGTACCTACGGATCCCAAAGCAAAGCTGATCTCTTCCAAAACTTTGCGTTTAGATAAGTTGCATAGTCATAGAAGTACTGTTGGGAACACAGATCGTGAAGTCTCCTTTAGCACTTATCCAGATAGTGATGCAAAAAATCTGAAAAAGGCAGCTGCTGTACATTTCGAAACAGTAGAGCAAAACATGGTTTTTGGGAATGGAACAAGTGAGTTAATTGATCTGATTACACGTGTATTTGGGACACCTTTTAGAGATGAGGTAATTGTTTTTGAACCAACCGATACTCGATTTGAACGTGCAGCGAAATTTGCCGGATTGAGAGTCAATAAAATTAAGCTGACCACAAATTTTGATTTAGCAACCCACAAATTGCCAGATGATCTCAATGATAAGACTAAACTTATCTATTTGTCCAATCCCAATCCAATTGCAGGAGCAAGATTGAATGAATACAACATCACCAATATCCTAGATAAGTTTGAGGGGATTGTAGTGTTGGATGAATCCCTGATCGATTATTCAGAAGCAAGTACACTAATTCCTTATTTAGATACTTACCCTAATCTGATTGTATTGCGTAGTTTTTCTCATGCTTGGGGATTAGCTGGGGCACGTTTGGGCGTTGCTTTTGCACATCCTTCGGTAGCATATATTTTGAATGCACTTCGTCAAGAATTTAATGTGAGTGCAGTTGCTCAAGAGGTGGGAATGAACACGCTAGAAGTAGATCACCAAAAAGAGCGTGTAGTAAAGGAAACTATTCGTGCAAAAGCTAAATTGAAGATAGAGTTAGAACAATTATTTTTTATTCAAGAAGTTTTTGAGTCTGAAACGAATGCTTTGATGGTGCGTGTGCCTAATCCTGACCTAGCAACACGTTATCTACAAGAAGAAGGTATTGCTGTTCTAGATGTATCTGAATTAGAAGGTTGTCATGGTTGTATCCGGATTACTGTTGGTCGTTCTGATCAAAATGAGCTGCTTATGAAAGCCCTCACCGAAATGCCTTCTAAAACTTCACCAACTAAGCGTATTTTGCGTTCTTTGGGGAGGTCTTTCCGTAAGGTTGGCGTGTTTTTGGGGATTTTTAAGAAGGTTCTAGGAGCATAATTGAGCTTACCTAAGATAAATAAGTAAAATGAAGAACTATATAACCCTCTTAATCTTTTGTTTAGTTATTATATCTTGTAACTCAGATTTAGGTTTAGAAGCTGAACTTCCTATTGTATATTCAGGGATAGATACTGTTTATGATTATAACGATCCTAAGGTAGACTATTATGTCAATGAGAGTAGACTGGAAGTATTTACATTTGACTCTATTTTATTGGATATAAGTTCCATGCCTATCGCTCCTGTAGATAGTCCTTATGGAATACATGGAAGTGGTATGACTTATAATGGAAAGCTTTTAGAAATGGATGGAGAAATGGCCAAAATTAAATGGGATTTTGAACCTAAAAAATGGCTAAAATGTGAGAAAGGAAAAGAACCTAATATCATACTTTGGGGAGATAAAACTACTTCAATCAATCTCACAGAAGACACACTTTGTATAGGAGATGTTTCTTGTGTTAGACAAAAGAAATAGCTAATCATAATCTAATGATATAAAGAGAGTTGATCTTCGTTTTTAGGTCAACTCTCTTTGTATATAATCACTTTTCGCTTCAAAAAACGCTATACACAAAAAAAGAGCAGCCCAAATGGACTGCCCTTCAATGAGAGTATATAATACTAATCCACAGTTAAAATTGTATTCATCTTCTGCTAAATTAATTGCCTAACTGCATTATTTTTTTCAGCCGTAGCACTGCTATGCCTTCAAAAAATGACTTTGTTAGATCTATCAATTTACTTGAATCTTAATCCCAATTTCAACTATGGATTAGTATAACAAAAAGCTAGATCATTGTATCATAGATTTAGATAAACTCTTATAGCATATCTAAAGATTTCTGTACAAAATCAGTTAACTCACTACCCGTCAACATACCCTGATGCAAACGCGCTAAATCAAACAAGTGCTTAGCTTTGCTATCACCACCATCTTCCAACACTTTCGCTACAGTTGGGTGATTGGTGTTTACCACCAAGTTGTAATACTCAGGCATATTCCCCATATCCATACCTTGTCCCATAGACATCTCACGCATACGACGCATAAACTCAGGACGTGTAATCATTACAGGGAAATCTTCAGGAGAAAGTGCTTCCATATTCACACTCACTGCACTATCATTGATACAAGTTGTGAATACTTCTTTTACTTTTTCTTGATCAGCTTCGTTCAATACCGATTCTCTAGTTTCATCCTTCGCAATTAGCTTATCTACTGGATTTGCGTCAATACGAGTGAAAGTAGCTTTCTCGATTTTGCGCTCTAAATTTTGAATAAAGTGTGGATCAATTACCGCTTTATCAAACTTCAATACATCATAACCTGCTGCTTCCGCTTTTTTGATATAAGCATCATGCTGATCAACATTATTGGTATACAAGAAGATCAAATTACCATCCTTATCCGTTTGGTTATCTTTGATTTTCTCTTTGTAATCCTCGATAGAGAATAACTCACCTTGTGCATTTTCCAACAAAGCGAATTTCATTGCTTTTTCAGCAAATTTCTCTTCTGTTACAAAACCATATTTCACAAAAGCGTCAATGCTGCTCCATTTGTCATTGTAAGTTTCACGCTCTTTGCGGAACAACTCATGTAATTTATCAGCTACCTTACGAGTAATGTATTCAGTGATTTTTTTCACATTACGGTCACTCTGCAAGTAACTTCTAGATACATTCAATGGAATGTCTGGAGAGTCAATTACACCATGTAATAAAGTCAAAAATTCAGGTACAATATCTTTCACCTCATCAGTTACATAAACTTGGTTGCAATACAACTGAATCTTGTTGCGTTGCATTTCCATTTGGTTGCTAATGTTCGGGAAGTAAAGGATACCAGTTAGGTTAAACGGATAGTCGATGTTTAGGTGTACCCAGAATAATGGCTCTGAACTAAAAGGATATAATTCTTGGTAGAATGCTTTGTAATCCTCCTCACTTAATTCAGAGGGTTGTTTAGTCCAAGCAGGTTTCGGGTTATTAATTATGTTTGGAACTTCTATGGTTTGCTTTACTGGTTCTGCCTCTTCTGCGTTTTCTGTATCAGCATTTTCCTCTGTTGCATTTTCTGTTTCTACTTCAAGTTCTTCTGTTTTTGTTCCGAATTGGATTTCTACAGGTAAGAATTTACAGTATTTGTCTAATAAACCTTGGATACGTCCTTGCTCTGCAAACTCTATATCTTCCTCATTTAGGTGTAATACGATATCTGTACCACGTGTTTCCTTCTCAATATCCTCTAAGGTATATTCTGGATTACCATCACAAGTCCAACGAACTGCTTGGCTTCCTTCTTTGTATGATTTTGTGTTTACTTCTACTTTAGCCGCCACCATAAATGCAGAATAGAAACCTAAACCGAAGTGACCAATAATAGAAGCATCATCTTTATATTTTTCTAAAAACTCAGCAGCAGAAGAAAAAGCAACTTGATTCAAATATTTCATCACTTCTTCACCAGTCATGCCGATACCAGCATCACGGATAGTCAAGGTATTTGCCTCAGCATCAGCGATTACTTCGATACGTGCATCTCCAATCTCTTCTTTAACTTCGCCTCTACGTGCTAGTGTACGTAACTTAGAAGTTGCATCTACTGCATTTGCAATTAACTCACGAAGAAAAATTTCATGATCTGAATACAAGAATTTTTTAATAATCGGAAAAATATTCTCGGTTTGTACTGAAATATTTCCTTTTTGCATGGTTGATTATATTTTTGAAAATTATTTAGATGTCATTTTATTTCGCTTTGAAGTGTCTAACAATTCAAAGCAGCAACTCAAAGCATTTTTCCAAAAGTTATTCCATGCAGAGCTTTGCTGCCAATTTGACAAAAAGTTCAAAAAATGGCAGCTAATAACATTTTTTTATGACAAATCGGAACTAAGTTTACTTTTTCTAGTAGAAAATTTATGCGGTTGATTTTAATGTGTTAATTCCATCAGATTTTAGTTTTTCTTGCCGAATTGGATCTACTTTTAATTTTTAGCTACGCTGAGCACTTCGTGGTTTATTCTTCATTATTAATTCTTTTAAGTAAAAGCGGCATCAGCATCACCATCTTGAATACTAAAATTAGGAGTTTGTTCCAATGGTTCAGCAAAACGTTTAGATATAATATAATGACGTTGAAAATCGCGAACCTTGAAGAATGGATGTTTAGAGGTTTTTATATGTTTTAATAATAATGGATGGAAACAAGTCAACATATCCAATTTCTCAGTTAACATCTGTTGATAGATGGCTTGCAGTACAGTTGAAACATGTTCCTCTTGGAAATAAGCATAAGGAATCTTCAAATTATTGCCACGAATAGCAAAAATCAAGAAACCTACTAATTTTTTATTTTGATAAACCTTAGTGGGTAGAAACTGAAAACGTTTGTCCACAGACGAAAAATAATAACGCTTAGCATTTTCATCTTTTACTTTGCTACTCAAAACCCAAGGATAACGCAACATCCAAGTCAAATCCTGACTTTGTCGATTCATCAACCCATTTTTTTGACAAGCATTAATCAGCTGAATAACTTCCTCATCAGGTTCAGCTATATAGTTTAACTCAACTTGAGGTGTAGAAAATAAAGCTAATCGAATCTTATTAAAAAAATTAAATCCACCATCTAGAATATTCAGTGCCCATTTCCATTTAGTCCACTTTTCTTCATTCTTTTTAGGCAATAAATAATGTAGATTCAATCGCAAATAAGCACGAAAACCTTTAGGTTTAGCCAAATCAATAAAATGACCACTCTTGTCATACAATCGCTTAGCAGCAGGTGTAAATTCAGTCACCAAAACTCGATTATCCCAAGCCTCAAACACACTTGCCAATAATCTTCTAGCCAAACCTTGTCCACGCGTGATTGGATTCACCCACATACAGCTCAACCAACAACAGCGTTCCACAACAGTCGAAAAATGCAGTTCATCAGGCAGTACGCCCAAGTAAGCTACCAATTCATTTTTATCATTATGAATTAGAGAAAGTATCAAATCATCTGCTTTTGCTTTAGGATTATTAATATGTGAAATAGCGCGCTGTGGTGTAATCGGAATTACAGGCGAAGTTTGGTAAGCTTTGGAGCTAATATAAGTCTTGAGCTCTTGTACAGTGATGGTTGTTAATTGCATAACTATTGTGGTTCTATCTATGTAGGGACTAAGATCATATTAAGATATATAGATCTAATTTAGCTTAAAGATAAAATTTCATTTGTTTTTTTGTTCAAAAAAAGGTATTTTACATCTTTAATATATCCACCTCAGTTTCGCAGCATTACTCTCATGCTTAACTGATTATCGTTTCCAAATTTATAAACGCTTAAATCCTCATTCCAAATAAAAAGTTATGTTACCATCAACAGAACAACTCCAATTACTGATCCAAGCAGAAGAAAAAATTCACGCATGGTTCGAAAAATTTGCTACTAAAGAAGCTATCAAAAATGATCCCAAATTAGTAGAACAAAAGCAAACTCTAGAGAAACAGCTAGAACAAATTCGCAAAGCTAAAGAATACTATGGTTCACCTCAAGAACCTAGATTAGCAGGTATTCGACTAGTAGATGCTATCTCAGATAGTGTAGGCTATGGTGGCAAGAATCAGCCCGAAGATGTCTTGTGTGTACAGCGTTTGTTTAATAAACAAATCAATGCAGGTTTGCCCGAAGATGGGAAACACAGTCCTTCCTTAGATAAATTCATTCGTCAATATCAAATGGATAATGGTGGTTGTACAGCAAGAGCAGCAGATGCCAATATGCAACCTGATGGACATACTTGGAAATGCTTGTCAGCTAACAAGAAATTGGCAATGAACTCTATTCGTTCTCGAAAAGAGGTAGAAGAGCAGCGTATTGCTAGAGAAAAAGCCGAAAAAGAGGAAGCTGCTTTTAGAGAGGCCATGAAAAATAGTAAAAATGGAGCTATTGAACATGAAGTGCCTTGGACTTCTCCTGCAGAGCAGCGAGCAGAGGTGAATGCTTATATAGAACAGGAAATTAGTGATGATTTGGTAGCAAGTTTGTCTGTTTCTAGATCAGAAATTGCAGCATCCCTAGAAAAAACATGGGAATTAGCGGAATACAAATCTCCTGCTATTCCATTATGTTCTGTTGGTGTAGCCACAGTGACTGTTTCTTTTGGTGCCAAGCTGGAAGCAATCTTAAAAGGTTCTGAGAAAGTAAACTTATTGAAGAATGAGCTAGTATTGGGAGTAGATGCAACTATCAGAGGAACAGGTACTGTAGAGTTAGCCTTAGAGTTACCTGTGTGTAGGGGGGGAGGCGCTGCCAATCTAATTGCTGAAGCAACTGCTTCAGGGGAGATGGTTTTTGCTCCCGACAAACGCGAAGGAAAACTAGGCTTTGGAGCTGGTATTAGTGGTAAGTTTATTTTAGCCTTTGAGCTTTTTGTGGGTGCTCCAACTTGGATGGTTGAAATTTATGAATTCTTTGGTGGAGATAGTGATGATCTAGAATATAGAAAAAATGTAGGTACTATAGAGTTGCTTAATTTCAAGACACCTGCTCTCAAGAACGGTGCTATAACTGGTAGTTGGGAGTTGAGCAAAGGGAAAGATCTAGATGCTATATTAGCACCTATTAATGCTGTAGTTGATGGAATTAAGAAAGTTTATGAATCTGTAGTAGCTGTGATCAAATGGATTGGAGAGTTGCTTGAGAATATTGGGGAGTTTCTATTAGCTTGTGCAGAGGCCATCTATAACTTAATCACTGACCCAACAGAGACTTTGAAAGATTGGTTTGGGCTGAATAAAGAAAAATACGCACAAGATGCAGCTTACGAAAAAGCTTGTCGTACAGCTATAGAAGAGGCAAAAGAAAATCCTATGATCATGAAACGATTCAAAGGAAAAGATCAAGATGAAGTCAATGATCTACTAAAGGATTATGTAGCACAAGATGAGTTAGTGAAGCATATCTGGCAGGCAATTTATGAAAATAAGAGCGAGAAAGAATATGATAGTGTTATGGCAGTCTTGAACGCAGATATCAAGTATTTTGAGTTGAAACCTAAGGGAGATTGTTTCAAGCCTGGCCAAGTAGTAGATGTAGAAGTATCTTTGACAACAGATACGGATCTGAAGCAAGTAAAAATATGGATTGCAACAGCCTTCGATGGTTCTCTAACTACAATGCCTAAGATGAAGTATTTTGACATTCCAAAAGGAAGGTGGGAAAAGACATTGCAAGTTAAGATCCCAGAGAATGCAGCTACTAGAAAAGGCTTGTGGCAGATAGGTGGTGCTTTTGATGTAGAGGGAGGTATTAAGGATATGTTATACTATGCGGATATCAACATCGAAGAATAATACAAAAAATGAGGAATTGTAATAATAAATGGGGTTAAGCTGTTGCGAAATCCCAAAGAAGCCTGTAATCAATTAGAGATTACAGGCTTCTTTCTTCTAGGAAGGTCTGTTTCGCAGAATCCTTCGGGGCTTAATCTAGCAAGTCCCTACCTATTTTAGGTTTTTTATCTAATTAGTTGATACACCCAATGCCTTCAAGGTTTCAAAATCTAACTGACCAATAGGCAAACCATTATCTTTCTGAAATTTGACCAGTGCACTTTTGGTTTGGCTACCCATAATATCATCAATTGGACCAGGATCATAACCACGTGATTTCAAAGCACGCTGAATTTCGATAATTTTTACTCTAGTCAATTTATTTTGACAAAGTACTTCTCTCCATTCAGAGAATCCACCTGGTTTTACTAGGCGACGATTCGCTACAGTTTTGAACTCAGCAGGAACTTCAATAACATTAGTTTCAGCAGGTTTTACCATGACCGTCTTCTTGATCGTCTTGTATTCCGCAGCTATTTCAATAACTCTAGTTTCTGGTGCACGAACCATGACCGTTTTGGTAATAGTTTTGTATTGAGCAGGAACCTGAATTTCCTTGGTAGTTGGCGGTTTCACCATGACCGTTTTGGTAACATCTCTATATTCTGCAGGAACTTCCACTTCTTTTGTAGTAGGTGGTGTTTTCATGACCGTTTTGGTAATAGTTTCGTACTTTGCAGGAACTTCTACCAAACACCAAACTAAGCAATCATCGGGGTTTGCAGACAGACAGTTTTTGTCTCCCTTACGCTTTACCCACTTTGTAGAGGCAGGTGCAATTTCAATTTGTTCCGTTACTGTCTCATAAACGGCAGGTACTTCTTTCAATTTAATTTCTGCAGGTCTGATCATTACACGTTCTTCAACTTCCTCATATTTGGCTGCTACAGGTTCTAATTTAACAGAAGCAGGCTTGATCTCAATTTGTTCTTCTACAGTCTCAAAAACTGCAGGGATAACTTCAATTCGTGTTGAAGCTGGTTTTATTTCTATACGCTCTTCTACCTCCTCGAACTGTGCAGGTGCAATCTCAATACGTTGGGTAGCTTGCTTAGTGATGACTTCTTCCGTTACAGTTTCATATTCGTCAGGAATTAGACATTTGGCATAACACTTTCCAGGCTCTGCATTGGGAGGATAATCTCCCATTTGGGCACTAGCTGGAATGGTGATAACGATGACCAAAATTACACTCCAAAAAATACTAGTAAAATTTTTCATAATTAATAGTAAGTTGAAAGTTTATATATATAAATACTTATGTGGGTAATGGTTGTTTCAAGATCCTAAAGATACTGTTTTTTAAGCGTTTTTTTACTTTTTGTTTTTCCACAAAAAAATAAGTTTACATACAAATAGTTCTGTAGGCATTTTTTGAGCAAAAAATGCGATAAATCGTATTTTACAAAAAGAAGTTATTCCAGAACTGGACTGCATGCAGAAATTTAGATGATTGAGCTTTGCAGAGCTCAATCATCAATGAACTATCAGTTCAATTGAAAGAGTTTATCAACTAAATTTACCTATGACCTTTTATGAGCTACAGGTAATCTTCCTGACTATGAAAAAACTCAAGCTGTTTAGGATAACATACATAATATTTTTTTATCTTTTTTGGGCTCACAGTATATTCTTTCCATGTAGAAATAGGATGCAAGCTACCATCCTTCAAGCGAATTTTAATTTCTTTTGTTCCCAATTGATAAGCTTGATTGGATTGTTCTCCCACAAATACCAAATACTGACTATCTTTTGCGGATACACTAAATTGTGCACTTGCTTTTTGACGTAGTTTATCCAATTGAGTATCTTCCATTGGATCTTCCAATTGCTTTACCTTAAAAAGTTGCCGATTAAGCAGACAACTAGATAGATAGCTTATTATAAAATCCCCGTGTTGGCTAAATTGTTTTAAGGCATTGATTATATCTATATCATCAAGTAGAGGATAATGTTTTAATATTTCAGATTTATAACTGTTTAAGTTTTCAGTATCAATAGATTTTTGTAGAAAGTAGTAGAGAGATTTCGAAACTGGTAAGTTCTCACCATTCCGGATAAGTTCTTTAGCTCGCTTGACAATTCTGCACAATAAGTCACTTGTACAGAACACAGTTTTATGCAAATAAACCTGCCAATACATATGTCGTCGTGCCATCAAAAACTGTTCTACAGAATAAACACCTTTGTGTGAAAAAATGAGTTCTCCTTCATACACATCTAGCATTTTGAGAAGGCGTTTATAGTTAATAATTCCTTCAGAAACTCCTGTAAAAAAGCTGTCTCTACTCAAATAATCCAATCTATCCATATCTAACTGACTAGAAACTAGTTGATGTAAGAATTTTTTAGGATATTCATCCTTGAAAATTGCCAAGCACAGATCTAGTTTCCCATCGAATTCTTCATTGAGTGCTTCCATGAGTAAAATACTTAAATCCTCATGGTGAATATCCAATAAGATAAATTCTAGGGAGTGTGAAAAAGGAGCATGTCCTAAATCATGGAGTAGTATAGCAAGCATTAGAGCTTCTGCTTCTTCATCTGTAATTTCGACTTCTTTGCTACGCAATTCTCTAATAGCTCTTTGGGTCAAGTGCAGAGCACCTAGAGCATGACTAAATCGATTATGAGTAGCTCCAGGAAAAACATAATGTGCAAAACTCAATTGGCTAATTCGTCTTAGACGCTGAAAATATGGATGTGCAACAACTTGAGCAATCAATCCACTAGGAATTTCAATTGGACCATAAATCGGATCATTGATAAGATGATTGGAGTAGATTGGCATAATAATATAATTTAGATGCTAAGAGCTTGTCTAATCTTATTCTCTATAATGTGACAGAACAAATACACTAGTTTTAGACAACTTCTGTAATAAAATTAAAGAAATGTATGGAGTCTATTCGACTAATTTTAATCTTATTCTCTTTTTTTATAATTAATTTATCTCAAGCACAAGAGGAATCTTTGCAAAAAGTGGAGGAAATTGCTGAGCATGGTGCTCAATCTTCGCTCAGTGCAGATGCTTGGAAACCATTTGATGAGCAACATCAAGCAGTTGAAACTATAGAAAATCATACTGTACATGTAGCCTATATTTCTTCTCTGTTTCAATATTACGATTATGAAGCAGAAAAAGGTACAATTCCTAATCAGATGTTGTGGTCTATTTTTAGACAAACTATGGATTGTTCTGCAGATTTTGTGTTATTAATGGGTGAGGATATAGATAGTCGTTCTTTATTAATACATATTCTTCCTAATGAAGATCAGCCTCAAGGTACTTTTTATTACCTACTACAATCAGACTCTAAATATCGGATTGTTTGGAAGAAAAAGTATAGACCTGCTTATACACAAAACATTCGCTTATTTGAGATGAGTAATGGCGATATGCTTTTATTTTATGATCAAGATTTCTCTGAACATTCCATCAATAGACATTCTCAAACATTGGCTTACAGGATTAGTAAAAATAAGGTCTATCCTGCGTTCAACTTTGTTCAGAGTAGCGAACAATTACACAGAGATGGTTTATATACTAAAATCATAAGTGAACTAGATGCTTTTGAAGATAATAATTTAAGTATTCGATATACCTACCAAATAGGTGCGTTTCCTAAGCTGGTGGAAGGGGAGCAAGTGATCAATTATATTTGGGATCAGGAACAAAATGCCTTTATTCCAGATTATCCCGAAAACTGGACAGATGCTAATTTTGCAGGCTTCTATCCTAAGCGTGATGCGTGTTTATTTGTCTATGCTTTCAAGCAGGATTTTATCCATTTATTGAAACACGGAAATGAGCAAACACTAAATTATTTGGAGAATTATCTCAATAAAATTAAAGACTAAATTAGGCATTAAGTAGATAGCCACAATTAATTTGTATTTAATTCAAGCAGCTTTTTTGCGCTGCACTTTGTTAAAAAGCCTCGTGATAGCCCTGCTATCCCTACGTTTTTCGCCTCGTTCAGCATCAAA
>JAKVCT010000091.1 GCA_022448995.1 Saprospiraceae bacterium | reverse complement strand
TGCGCCATTACGTCAAAAGATGAAATTACACAAGGTCTTGTTAAGACCAGGAGTAACTATCAAAGGTTTAGCAAATGCAATTGGTAAAGTTCAACGGTTCATTGAGCAATTACAACCCGATCATGTAGAGTCAGCAGAAGTTAGCATCAAGTATGCTGGTTATATTGCCAAGGAAGAAGAAGCTGTTTCTAAGATGAACCGTCTAGAAAATGTACGTCTATTAGAAACCTTTGATTACTCTACCATCAAGGGCTTGTCTTCTGAGGCACAAGAAAAACTAAATCAGCTCAAGCCAAGTAGCATTGGTCAAGCAAGCCGAATCAGTGGTGTGTCACCAGCTGACATCTCTATTTTGTTGGTACATGCAGGTCGATAATATAGGAATTAAAAATTTAAAATATTCTTAGCGTAGAAAATCAGCGACTAAATCTTTATTTTGGGATTTGGTCGCTTTTTTATTACATATAGCCGAATTTTAGTACTCTGTAAAAGGGCAAAAGTAATCGTAGAATAGATTTAGAATGATTTTAGTCAGATTCACTGAGCAGAACATAGCTGTAGCGGGTTACAGAGAGGCGCTGTGAAGCAGGATATGCCTTAAAATCGGCAAAGATAACTACGAGAACATTTGGACTGTTATAATTCTTAAACAACTTCAATTTTAGCTGCATATATAGACAAATGTATCGTCCTTTTAAGGCTACTTTTATTCTTTACTTTATACTTATACATACACCATGAAATACCGTCTATTTTGCCTTCTTTTTGCTGCTCTGATGCTGATTACATCCAAGCCCAACGCTCAATCTACTTCAGAGGACACAACAGAATTAAAAATTCTAACTTGGAACATACAAATGTTGCCTAACTTCTTTGCAGGAGCATCTGCAGCACTCCGAAAAAAGCAAAAAGTCCGCTTGCCTTGGATTGTGAATTATCTAAAAAAACGCAATGATGAAGTGATCGTTTTTCAAGAGGTATTTGATAAGGAAATAAAAAAACGGTTACAAAAAGAACTTTTAACTACATTTCCTTATCAGGTTGAACCCAAAACTAAGGGTGCTAAAATCGGAAATGGAATTCTGATTGTAAGTCGCTTACCTATGCGTTATGTCGATCACGTTATCTATAAAAAAGGGGTTGGTTCAGATGGGATGGCAGCTAAAGGTTGTACTCTAGTAGAAGTAGAAAAAGACGGGAAAAAGATTCATATTGCAGGTACTCATTTACAATCAAGTGCACATGATAAAGCACAAAAAGTTCGCGATCGACAATATTTGACTATTCGGAAATTATTAGATAAACATAAGAATACGGACATTCCACAGCTCATTATGGGAGATATGAATACCCGAAAATCTCATCCTCAACGTTATGAACGTATGTTGAGTAGTCTGCAAGCTGAAGCACCTGTATTTCAAGATCCTCGTCCTTATACTATTGATTCTACAAATAGCTGGAATCCTAGACATCCCCCCATTTTATTAGATTATATCTTGATCTGTGCCTATAATACGAATACGACACTTACACAGCAGTTTATCATCCGACCACAAGAACAATTCAAGGGAAAAGCAATGGATTTGGCAGATCATTATGGGGTGGAAGCAGTCTTAATTCTAGCTCCGTTAACAACAAGAGAAGAAAAATAAACTTATAAGTAAGTAAGTAGGTGGACATAATTAGTTATAGAATAATTTAATCAGCCTTTTTGTAAGGAGGTTTGCTTCGCAGAGCCCTTCGTGGTTCAGTATTAAGCATATTTCTTCTCTCACCTTTTGCAGCAATGGCAAAAGGTGACCAAAAAACCCCGAAGGGCTCGGTTCTTTCAGATCGTCAATGTTTGTCTTTCTTTGTTGCTGACAACCCATATAGTCCATTTAATCCAGTTGGGTAGATTTTGCTAAGTTTTTAGTGAAACTGAGTCTTGATTATTACGTTTGACAGGGCATTTTTTCGCATAATTTGCCCAAACTCCAAAAATAAATTTACTTAAGTAAATTTATTTTTTAGAACTACCTGTAAGTTATTGATTATCAGACATATTTTAAATACTGAGTCTCCCTACTTAGATATTATTTATCTAATATTTACAAATTGATCATACTTCCCAAAAACATGCAGCACAAAACACCCCTCCCTCCCTAAAATAGAGAGGTTCCAATAGATATAAAAGCACTGACCTGTAACACAACAATTACTTTTAGGCAATACCTTAGTTTCCCTGCTTACAATCCTCTAATTCTTTCTTAGTTTTAGTAAGTTCTTCCTCAAGTTTAGTAACCTTCATTGTTGCAGCCTGTGTTATTTTTTCTACATTTTGTTCTATCGTTTCCACACGCTCTTTTGCTCTTTTTTCCCCATCACGTGCCTCTTGCAATAATTCTTCATTCAATACCTTAGCAGCATCTGCTGCACTGTATTTTTCGATCTCTTTCAACAAACTTGCGTTTTGTTCCAAAACTTTTTCATGTACAGCTTTTGATACACAAGCTGTCGTAAGAATAGATAGTAAGAGAATACAACTTATTAATTTCATTATACTAATTATTTATTGATAGTTCGTTGTTGATTTTAAGCCAACCTTAGCTTCGCTGAGTACTTCGGGGTTGACTGAATTGAGCTTTTACGGTTCGTAACTAATTGATTACCAAAAAACTAAAAATTAAGAAACTATGATACCCATACAAACATACTAAAATAAGCTCTAATAATCTACAGAGAACTACTAGAAATTGTCAGCTTTTGTATTGGAACCTTAGTTCAGGTATCACCCATTATAAACAACTGATAATCAAAAGAAAAAATTAAAAAACATGTAGCAAAGCTAATTTTTATAACTAGTTGTTGTACAATACGCAGCAAAGCCAATAATTCTAGTTCTTTTTATGTTCTCATAACGCTACTACTTAAGAGAAGCTTAATCGTGACTTCCAACTACTTATTTTAAACAACTTTTATAACAACCCCCAACTTGTCAGAGAATTTCCAAGTTCTTTCAAACTCTTCAATAAATCTTTTTTTCGTCGAGTAGAGACCGCTAACTTAGTTCCATCCCCCAATTCTAAAACACCTCCTCTCCCACGAACATAACGTTTAAAATAATTAAGATTAACTAAATGTTTATTATGAATTCGTACAAAATTATGCTCTGCTAATAACTGCTCATAAAAAGACAATGTTTTGGAGACAAGCGTCTTATTTGCTCCTTTGATATACGCAAAAGTATAATTTGAATCAGCTTCCAAACGGATCAAATCACTAATAGCTACACATATAGTATCTTCTTTCAAGGTTAAGGCTAGACGTTGATTATTTTCGGATAAAGAACTTTCCAAAATTTCTAAACTCTCTAAAGAAGTACTTTTCTTCTGATTACTCTTAGCTCGATCTATAATCTCTTGTATATTCTCAGGACTAATTGGCTTGAGAATATAATGCAAAGCTGCAAACTGAAACGCTTTCAGAGCATACTCATCATAAGCAGTAACAAATACTAACTGAAAATCAATACTCTCTAAATTTTGTAATATATTAAACCCGTTTCCATCAGGTAAGTTAATATCTAAAAATACCAAATCTACTTGAGTATTCTTCAACAGCTGAGTACCTTCCTCTACTGTTCCTGCTTCTCCCACTATATTTAGGCTTGGATCTAACAGCAAAAGCATCTGCCTTAATGCTTCTCTTGATAAATCTTCATCTTCTACAATGATAACATCCATATTTTTAGTATTTGAAGTTATTTAAGACAATATTAAGTAAGTGGACATAATTAACTTCGCAGAGCCCTTCGGGGTTCAATACAAATTAATTGTGACTACCTACTTAATTGTATTTTTCAGTAGAAGTTTAAAAGCCCCTCCTACTACAAAGAAAAAATGAACCCAATATAATCTTTGGGTTCATTTTTCGCAATCTCTATTCCTATAAATAGAGTTAGGGGATGAATATCTGCTACTCATCCCCTAATATTAATTTAACTTATTCACTACACTACACACTACTTAAAAAATCTGTTTAACTATCTTACGGTTTCCCAACCATACTATTTTTTCCATTTGTTGATAAATTTGTGAGTATACAAATTTGATTATCAACTATATTATATAGATTAAGTAAGTATTGTTTAAAAGTTTTACTTGTATAATCAATTGATGCCAACAATAAAAAGAGTCTTGTCTTTAGTGTTTTATCTAAAAAAGATAAGGGTAAATTCGAGAAAGTCTTACAACTTATATCTAATATAAAATATTATTATCTTTGTATAAATTGGTTGTCAAAAACTTATTATTTCTAAGCTTTTTCATTAGTCCTAATAGGTTTGTTTCTTTGACGATAGTAAATATAGAGCAAGAAAAAAGCTTCTGCCAGTTTTGGGATCTCAAAAACTGTAAGTGTGTATCTTTAATTAGTAAGTGCGCCTATTTTTTAATAAATCAAGATAAAATCCTATATTAATGAGTAAATAACTATCCAAAGCCTAGGAAAGCACATGGAATATCAAGTACTCTGTAATAATTTTTGTGACGATAGGCTATCAAAGAACTCAACGAAAGTAGAGAACCATCACTCTAGACACTGTTTACGTCTATCGAATGTGTAGACATTAACTACGTTGCCCCTTTCAAGATTTAGTTTAGCTGAGTCCTTCGGGAGGGTACTCTAAAAATAGATTCGATCAAAAACATTCAGAAATTTATGTTACAGAGTGTTCCTATACATATCTCGAACTTATTCTTATCCGGATCCATTATCCGTTTGATTAAGATTGTGTTTATGCTTGGATTATATCTAAGTACAACAAAAAGTGTTGGACAGTCTCCTCTGTATTATCCTGTTATTCCATCTAATCTAGAGTTCAAAGACGAATTATATAATGTTTTTCAAGACAGTAGAGGCTTCATTTGGATAGGTTCAGATAATGGTGTATTCAGATATGATGGTAAACATGTTGATCATTTCACACTAGATGATGGTTTGACAGGACTAGATATCATGAATGTCAGTGAAGATAAAAATGGGCTCATCTGGTTCTACACTTACAAAGGAGGAATTTGCTATTTTGACTACATTACTCAAACTATCGCAACTCCCAAACAAAACATCAAACTAATTGAGCTATTAGGTACAGGGTGGATAGATGAATTATGTATTGAAGACCTAGCATCAATTTGGGCTTATGATTTTAATCCAAGCAATTATAAAACGATAGGACAACCTATCAAGAGCAATATTTACCACATCCTTCCAGACACTATTATTGTCTATAATGCCCTCCAACCCTTTTCTGAAGAAGAACTCAACAAAATACAATCTCAATCAGTTAAGCAATTTATTCAGCGAGTTCATAGTTATAAAACAATGATCCCTATATTCCGAGAGATTAATAAACTCAGTAATGGATCACTCCTAGGTTTTCGATATCAAGATGCTGCTTGGCAGCCCTCTCCTCAAGATTCTTTCAAAACATTAGGCTTTCGTCGTAAAGACATTGAAGTGATTGATATCTTAGAGAACCACCAACAAAAACTCTTATTTCTTAGTCACTCCTTTATCAAAGCAATAGACTCTACTCAACTTGATGTCTGCCGTATTGTAGAAGATTCATTTCACAGTATCCAGAACTTTGCACTACCAATTTCTACCAATGAGGTTTATCAAGATAAACAAGATAGGTATTGGTTTCCAAGCAATGAAGAGGGTCTTTGGATCTGCCCCAACCTTTACACTTACCGACTAGACCACAAACAGCATGAACAATGGTCTTGTTTAGAGCTTAAAGATAGCACATTATGGGCAATAGGGTCTCAAGGCGTTTTTAAGGATATGAATGTACATTCACAACCTAAATTTGTTGCTGAGCTCTTCATAAGAGAAGCCTCTCCTAGTCTTTTTCATGCAACTGAGGATTATGTATATGTTGGAATGTTTAAAATCTATCTAGACAAAGTTTCAAAAAAATACAAAGAGATCCCATATCTCCCTGCCATTACAATAAAAGCTGTAGTTAGCTTAACAAATAATGAACTAGCCTTGGGACACGCTGCAGGTTTTAAGATCATAGATCAAACCACACAGGAGGAGTTATATAATAGTCAAAAAGACAATTTCTTTACCCCTGTTTATGCCTTTGCCAATGCTGGAGACACTTTATGGTTGGGAACAAAGAAAGGTGTTTATTTTTGGAACAAACAACAGGGTTTACGCCCAATTTTAGAAGATGTACAAGTCAATGATATTCGTTATTCCAATCAGCTATTAGCTATTGCTACACAGGATAAAGGGATCATTATTTTGCGAGACAATCAACCTTTTCTTGAATTCAATACAAGGAATGGTTTAGGAGATAATCAGGTTAATATTATTAAACTAGAAGGTGATAGTATTGCCTGGGTAGGAACACAAAATGGGCTACAAAAAATTGTCTTTCCTAAAAATACTCCCCCCAAAGTATTTCCTATTATAAATAAGCTAAAAATCACAGATATAGAATCAATCAAGGATAGTATTTATTGTATAGCGAATAATCAGATCATCTTTTTTGATAAAAAAGAAGTGAACTTACAACCTACTATCCTACCGCCTTTTTATCTAAAATCTGTTAGTATTAATAACAAGAATGTTCCCTTAAAATTAGAATATGAATTAGAACGTTATCAAAATAATATAAGCATAGAATTACAACACTTAAATATTGATAAACTCCCTGATCACATACTCTACAAACTAGAAAAAGTAGGAGGCACGGAACAAGATTGGCAAATCTTAAGCAGTATGACGCTAAAGTACCCTGATCTAAATTCTGGAGATTGGACACTATCTTACACGACCCAAAAACAGCTGCAACAGGATAATCCAAAAATTAAAACAGTACGTTTTTTTATTGCCAAACCAGTTACGGAATCTATTTGGTTTTGGGCACTCCTTTCCCTATTAGCTTCAGGAAGCGTATTATTCATCGCAACCTTGTACACACGACGCCAAAAATACAGATTAAACACCAAAAAACGCTTGGTAGAATTAGAGCTCAACTTACTACGTGCACAAATGAATCCTCATTTCATTTATAATGCGATGAACTCAATTTTGGGTTATATCATGCGCAAGGATACACTTACAACCGCCAATTACTTTTCAAGATTTTCCAAGCTTATGCGTAACATTATGGAAAATACGCGCCATCCTTTTATTCAGTTAGAAAAAGAATTTGAGGCACTAGAACTCTATTTAGAATTGGAACAATTGCGTCTTGGGGACAAACACAAATGCTTTATTGAAATTACAGAGGAATTACGTTACAGCGATATCAAGATTCCTCCCATGTTGATTCAGCCATTTGTAGAAAATGCTATTCTACACGGAATTACCCCCCTAAAAAAAGGAGGGTTAGTAACTATCATCTTTACTATTTTTGAAGATAAATATCTAAAAGTAATCATAGAAGATAATGGTATTGGCAGAGAGAAAGCTGAAGAACTAAAAAAGAAAAGGATACACCAACGCCAAAAATCTTTGGGATTGAGCAACTCAAAGGAACGAATCCATATCATAAATAATACCTACAAAATGGATATACAACTCAGGATAGATGATCTAAAAGTAGGTAATGAAGTTACGGGAACTCGCATTACCTTACTTTTTCCGGTTAATGTATCAATAGAGCAAGATGAAGAAATATGGGATGACTAAATGCTGTAAATTCTAGGCACCAAATAACTTAGCATTTACCATACTTGTAGCAGCTTTAGAAAAAGACCGCTTCACTAGTTTTAGTTCCTTTTTATCCAAGTCATCTACTGCTTCTCCAAAATCCTTGAAGAAATCTTTAATTACATCTTTGCTAAACATGCCTAGTATTCGACCAAAATCCTTGTGAGAAACCTCCCCTATTTTGCTCAAAACATTATTCAAACGATTTTCAGTTACATAACCCAAGATAGCTTCTTGCAATTTGAGTAACTTTTCTGGTAAAGGCTCATCCCTTTTAATCGTCTTATGATACTTCTTATTTTCAGACCAACGTTCATTTTTATTTTTTAGAATAAGACGTGTACCATTCTTAAAAAAGCTACTTTTAGAAGGTCGGATGATAGTTCCTTCTACAATATTGGGTTTTAGTTCAGGTAAACCTAGTTCTTTGGGAATAGTACTCTCAAAATCGTTTGGATAAGCCATACAGTCTTGAATAATGCCTCTAAATAAGGTCTTAGCGTGTAACATATTTTCCTGTTCAAAGTAGGCATTTACCATATCCACATCCAAATAAGTTGTCGTATTAACCATTATGTCAAAGGCATAGAACCGATTACTTGGGCTGTAGTAAACACCTTTTTGTACAACAATTGCCTTTTTATCAGGCTCTATATCTGGATGTGGATAATCACCACCAATGATTTCACCAAAGATCGTTAACTGCTCTAGATTCTCAATTTTAGCTTTTAGGTCTTGCCAAATATTCTTAAAACTTGGCTCCAACTCTTTCAGGATCAAGTCATAATTATGAAATGTTTCTTCTTCTCCAATTTGAGAAGTTCGCTTGGCAGCAAAGAACTGCTCTCCATCTCTTGTCCAGTAACTAAGGTTTGCACCATGAACCTTTTCTTGGACAATATATTCTTCTCTCCAAAATCCAGCTGCTTGGATTCTTCTCAAAAACTCTTCTCGATAGGTATTTTCTATAGAATTATACTTTTTAAACATGATTTTTTATTAAATGCATTAGTAAGTGAACAAATTATAGCACATTTTGGAGCCTGACGAATCAAAAAGCACAGACATAACCGCGAAATAGTATGGAAACGAAGCCAACTGTAGTATGCGCTTTGTTCTGCACTAGCAATAAGCCAGTATACAAGTACAGAGAAAGAGAATTTTTAACAAAAAAAAGACAAAATAGTCAATTAATATTATAGCCTGTTTTTTACCAATCTACGTTAAGCTATCACTTACACTAAAGGTTTATTTACAAGGTAATAGTTCCTCTTTATCAAGCCTTATCCTTTATATTTTTTAATTTAGGTAGTTTGCTAGAATAAAAATGGAGTTATTATAACAGGATCTAGTCTATTTTTCAAAAGAAAAAGTTGCTTTATAAAAGATCCTAACTTAATTAGTTTAAGTTATAAACCTAGACCTAATCTCCAATAAAAAAACAACACAAAACACTAAAAATCAATAATTTATAAAACCAAAATACATAAAAACCAAACATCATTTACAGTTTACTTGCACGCTCTAAAAGACTCTATAAATTCAAAAAACAACAAACTGTAGATAGATCATTAGAAGATAATTCTCATTGGTTTTCAAAAAATCATTGAAAATCATTATTTTTGCGTCAGATTTCAGTAGAAATCATATAAGGATATCCTTTGTTAGATAGCAACCTATAACTTCTTGTTTTTTAGATAAAGGTCAACTATCATTTTTTTAACTTTGTTGAGCTTTTCAGGGTAGTTATCCTAGCTCCACTAAGAACAGAAATTCCAAAGGCTATAATAACAAGGAAAATCATCCCAACAAAACTTAAAAATTGGTCAATTTATCATGCTAACAGTTAGTAACTTATCGCTTCAGTTCGGAAAAAGAACCCTTTTTGATGAAGTAAACATCAAGTTTACCAAAGGGAATTGTTATGGTGTCATTGGTGCAAATGGTGCAGGAAAATCTACTTTCTTGAAGATTCTCTCCGGAGAGATTGAATCCACTTCAGGTTCAGTTTCCATCGAAAAAGGAGCACGTATGGCTGTCCTTAAGCAGGATCACTTTGCTTATGATGAGTTTACCGTTTTGGATACCGTAATCATGGGACACGAAACTATGTATGCTGTCAAAAAAGAGTTGGATGAGATTTATCTAAAACCTGACTTTAGTGAAGCTGATGGAATTCGCGCAGGTGAGCTCAGTGCAGATTTTGAAGAAATGGGAGGTTGGAATGCAGAGAGTGATGCTGCAGGTTTATTGAGCAATTTGGGAGTTATTGAAGATCTGCACAGTAAAAAAATGTCTGATATCAATACCAACCAAAAGGTGCGTGTATTGTTAGCGCAAGCGCTTTTTGGTACACCTGAGATTTTACTCTTAGATGAGCCTACCAATGATTTGGATGCTGAAACTATCCTTTGGTTGGAAGATTTCTTAGCAGATTATAAAAATACGGTTATTGTAGTTTCTCACGATCGTCACTTCTTGGACGCTGTATGTACGCATATTGCCGATGTAGATCGCAAGAAAATTAGATTATTTACAGGTAACTATACCTTCTGGTATGAGTCTAGTCAGTTGGCAGCTCGTCAGATTGCAGATAAGAACAAGAAAACAGAACAACGTCGTAAGGAGTTGATGGAATTTATCCAACGTTTCTCTGCTAATGCATCTAAAGCACGTCAGGCAACCAGCCGTAAGAAAGCCTTAGAGAAATTGAATATTGATCAAATTCAACCTTCTTCTCGTCGCTATCCAGGTATCATCTTCAAGCAACAGCGCGAAATTGGAAATCAAATTTTATCTGTAAATAACTTGGGTGCAACTGCCGATGGGGTTACACTTTTTAGCAAAATTTCTTTCTCTATTGAGCGTGGTGATAAGATTGCATTCCTATCCAAAAATAGTTTGGCTGTAACACGTTTCTTCGAGATTCTTGCAGGTGAGATCGCAACCGAGGAAGGTGACTTTGAATGGGGTGTAACTACTTTCCGTTCTTATTTACCGAACGAGAATAATAAGTATTTTACAGGTGAACATAACTTGGTTGATTGGTTACGTCAGTATTCTGAAGAAAAAGACGAAACATTCATCAGAGGTTTCTTAGGTAGAATGTTATTCTCTGGTGAGGAAACACAGAAAATGTCTAATGTACTTTCTGGAGGTGAAAAAGTGCGTTGTCTATTGTCTAAGATTATGTTAGAAGAAGGAAATATCTTGATTTTGGATGAACCAACTTCTCACTTAGATCTAGAATCTATTACCAAATTTAATGAATCCTTGATTGATTTTCCTGGTAATGTGATCTTTACTTCTCATGATCACCAGTTTGTTCAAACTGTTGCGAATCGTATCATTGAGATTACACCTAATGGAATTATCGATCGTCTAATGACTTATGATGATTACTTAACGAACAAAGACGTTAAAGCGCTTAGAGAAGAAATGTATAAACAACCAGCATAATGTAATACATCTTTAAGCACTTGATTAAAAGTACTTAAAGATATAAGACGTTATCTACTATATTTTAAAGGTTTATCCTGGTGTAATGCCGAGATAGACCTTTTTTTAGCTATTAATTCATTGCGATGGGCTAACCTCAAAGAGCTCTGCAAAGCAAAAGACCATCGCTTTAAATCTTGCAGAAAATTAGCATTTTATGCCATAACAATAACGTAGTTATCATTTTATATAAATTCTTTTTTCACACGATTTGTCAAAGAACGATTTTTAAAATTCTAACGATCATGTATTATCCTATCATTATAGAGAATTATAATCCACAGTGGGCGATTAATTTTCAGGCTTTAAAAAGCAAATTATTAACTGCTGTTGCACCTTATATTTTGGAGATCCAACATGTGGGAAGTACCTCTATCCCTGATTTGGCTGCCAAGCCTATCTTGGATGTGGATATTATAATTGATCCCAATCAAGATTTAGCTCCTATTATTCAAGCTTTGGATAATTTAGGTTATAATCACTTAGGTGATTTGGGTATTGAAAAAAGAGAAGCTTTCCGACAACGTAGCCCTGAAGTTCCTTATGGTAAGGAGAAAAATCAAGAAAATTGGCAACGCCACAATCTCTATGTTTGCCCCAAAGGTTGCTTGAGTTTGGAAAATCATTTGCGTTTCCGTGATTTCTTATTGCAACACCCTGAGGCTATACAAGAATATGCAACACTCAAAAAAGGTTTAGCTCAGCAATTTCCTAATAATGTGGATTTGTATTGTGAAGCTAAAACTGAGTTTATTACGAATGTTTTGAGTAAAACAGGAATTGATACTGCTGATTTGGAAGATATTAGTCAACAGAATAAAGTTGAGTAAAACCTACTTATCATGGTTGATGAATCACAACAACTTTTTGCGCACGATCTTCCCAAATAGAACGGCAAAAAGGATCGCGATCCTCCCCAAAATCATTCAAACTACAGCCCCATTCTGCCATAGTTGCACCAGTGATATAGTGAATATTCAATTCATAGGATTTGATCTTTTCCCAGGCAATAGATTGTCCAAAAAACTGATGACCATGCATTGTTTTTGCCCAATCTTTGAGCGGAATACTTAACAGCATTTCTTGTCCAGAAACTAACCAACCCAAATTTTCAGGATTTTCCTTTTGTTCTAAATTGCGTTGCCAATGCAAACATAATTCACTAGTAGTATACACAGGATATAAATTGCGGTAACGAGCAGTATCCAGCAGAAAAGCATCTGCCGATTGATTTTCAAATAGTAGATTAAAATACATAATTTCTTGACCAGATTCATCCATTTGAACCTGAAAACCAGCGCGCACACTCAAACCTTCTGCTGTAATGATTTGGCTACTGTTGCGCCATTTTTGAGCAAATGAGAAATTAACTAATACTATGATTATGAATAAGGTTAAAATCTGTTTCATCTGTTTTAATTGATTGTTCTGTTTAACAATAAATAGTTCGTAGGTTTTCAGCTTCGCTGAGCACTGCGGGGTTAGCTTCGCAGAACCTTTCAGAGTTCGTAACTAATCGATAATTAAAGGAATATGTAAAACCAGTTAAACTCCATAAAACCTTGATGATCAATTATTAAAAACTAAAAGTGCTCTTAAAATTAAAAGATCAATAAACTATTAGTTTAATAGAATGAATCACAATACCTTATAAGTTCTACGCCTCTTTTCTGTAGACAATAATTATCCCATAATGCATATATTATACAATTTTTTTAGCTACTTATCCAGGTTCTATACTTCTCTTAACATCTTATCAGAACCAAAAGTTAGAATTGGTACATCCTCAAACCTCCCAAAAAATTAGAAATCAGTGAACACTATTCAAAAAATAAGGATACTTGTTCTATTGATAAACTATAGCTAACATTAAATAAAAGGTCACCTTTTGACTTATCACATTTTATTTAAATTCGGCTATACTTACTCATACTCAGTCTAAATGACAATATAATATTACACATAAGTAAGTTATTATTTACTACCTTTGCAGACGTTCTAAACCATCACAGTAAGAAATTGTTGGGTTTACTATAATCATTTAACGTTACATCATAATCGAAAGAACAGAATGGCAAGGATACCAATTGACTTAGTCAAAGGAAATATAAAAAAGGAAGAACCAATTAGTAATCTAATTGTGGGAATTGATCTAGGAACTACAAATAGTCTAGTTGCTTATATCAAAGACAATCAGCCTGTAGCTATAAAGGATGAACAAGGTAAACACACGTTGGTACCTTCTGTGATTCATTTTGATGAAAATCATGATGCAACTGTTGGAACAAATGCCAAGGCTTATTTGGTTAAAGATCCACAGAATACTATTTTTTCAGTAAAACGATTGATGGGAAAAGCGTTTAAGGATTTGGGAGAATATCAAGACTTCTTTTCTTATAAAATTATTGATACAGAGGTTGAAGAAACTTTGGTGAAGATTCGTATTGGCAATAAATTCTACACTCCCATTGAATTATCGGCTAAAATCTTGAGTCAACTTAAAGAACGTGCAGAAAATGCATTAAACCAGCCTGTCCAAAAGGCAGTAATTACGGTTCCTGCTTATTTCAATGATGCACAACGCCAAGCAACTAGAGATGCAGGAAAACTAGCAGGTTTGGATGTTTTACGTATTGTCAATGAACCTACTGCAGCAAGTTTGGCTTATGGTATCGGACAAGACAAAGAGATGGTTAAAACTGTAGCTGTTTATGATTTAGGTGGTGGAACCTTTGATATTTCTATCTTGAATATTGATCATGGTATCTTTGAGGTTTTGGCGACTAATGGCGATACTTTTTTGGGTGGAGATGATTTGGATAAGGCTATTCTAGAACATTGGAAAACAGTTTATAATATTGATGCTGCTCAGCTAAAAGAGAATCAAAGTTTGAATCAAGCTTTGAGAATTGCTGCCGAAACTGCCAAGAAAGCTTTGTCTTCTTCTAATGATTTTCAAACGCAAGTTGAAGCTTGGACATTGGAGTTGGATCGTTCTACTTTTGAGCAATTGATTCATCCATTGGTTCAAAAAACATTGGCTGCTTGTGCTGCTGCACTGAAAGATGCAGATTTAGATAAATCGGCTATTGATGAAGTGATCATGGTAGGCGGTTCTACCCGTGTGCCTTATGTAAAAGAGCAGGTTAGAACGTTCTTTGAAAAAGAAAGTATCAATGATGATTTAAATCCTGATGAAGTAGTGGCTTTGGGTGCTGCTGTTCAAGCAGATATTTTAGCCGGTAATCAGAAAGATATTTTACTCTTGGATATTACACCTTTGTCCTTGGGAATTGAAACAATGGGTGGTTTGATGGATGTTATTATTCCTAGAAATACGAAGGTTCCTATCAAGGCTGGCCGCCAATATACCACCTCTGTAGATGGTCAAAAGAATCTAAAGGTTTCTGTATATCAAGGTGAGCGTGATTTGGTGGCAGATAATCGACTCTTAGGTTCCTTTGTATTGCGTGGCATTCCACCAATGCCTGCTGGTTTACCTAAGATTGAGATTCATTTCTTATTGAACGCTGATGGTATTCTAAAAGTGCGTGCTAAGGAATTGCGTTCGGGTGTAGAACAAACGGTAGAGGTGCGTTCTCCTTATGGAATTTCTGAGGAGGATATGGCTAGAATGTTATTGGATTCGTTGAAGAATGCTAAAACAGATATGCAGAGTAGAGCCCTGATTGAGGCAAGAACCGAGGCAGATCATTTGCTTTTGGCTACGAGTAAGTTCTTACAACAAAATGATGCAATCATGTCTGATGAAGAAAAGACACAGGTAAGCAAATTAGCCGAAGCTTTGAAGGAAGCTAGTCAAGGTGAGGATAAGGATTTGATTAATACTTGTATGGATGAGTTGAATGATTATGCGCGTCCAATTGCACATCGTTCGATGGATAATACGATTTCGAATGCCATGCAAGGCAAAAAAGTGTAAAGTGGTTAAAAAGGATAAAGACCTTAAAGACCTTGTAGGTTTTAGAAACCTACAAGGTCTTTAAGGTCTTTATCTTTTTAATTGATTATACCGCAACAGGAAATACATTCACCGCAGCATCCATCGACTTAGAAAAAGCTTCCGAATCCAATCCTAAATCAATCCCTTGCTTTTTATTAAAGTAATAAATTAGATTCTCCATCGGCATATTCCCCGTTAAATCATCTTTTGCCATTGGGCAACCACCAAATCCTTTGAGTGCACCATCAAAACGCTGACAACCATTTTCGTAAGCTGCAACTACTTTCTCTTCCCACTCATTTGGTTTTGTGTGAAAATGTGCACCAAACTCCACATCCGGATAAGGAGGAATAAGATTGGAAAACAGATAAGTAATCGTTTCTTTATCTGCTGCACCGATTGTATCCGATAAAGATAAAATCTTAATACCCATATCAGCCAAGGTATCTACCCATTTTTGTACAATTTCTACATTCCACTCATCCCCGTAAGGATTTCCAAATCCCATAGATACATAAACAACTAATTTCTTATTATGCTTGGTAGCTAGCTCTTGAATCTTCTCTGTACGACGCAAAGATTCTTCAATAGTAGCATTGGTATTGCGTAACTGAAACGTTTCAGAAATCGAAAAAGGATAACCTAAATAAGTAATCTCATCAAACTGACATGCATCTCTAGCTCCACGCTCATTAGCTACAATAGCTAGTAACTTTGATATAGATTGATCTAAATTTAATCCAGCCAAGACAGTGGCCGTATCGCGCATTTGTGGAATTGCCTTGGGAGACACAAAACTTCCAAAATCAATGGTATGAAACCCAACTTTTAGCAGTTGGTTAATATAATCTATTTTTGTCGCTGTAGGTATAAACTCTTTGAGTCCTTGCATAGCATCACGAGGACACTCTATTAGTTTTATCATAGTACTTAAATTCTAATTAGTATTCGCTTAATTCAATCTGTATTTTCTTATTGTATCAATTCATAATGTTTCGTTGAGCTCAACGAAGTTAAATAAGTCTTATCTAGGCAAAAAATAGTATTCATATTAACAAATACACTAGTTTTAGATATGCTCTTATAACTCATACTAAAACTAAGTAGGTGGACGTAATTAATTTTATAATAATTCACAAGATTTTTTGATGCTGAACGAGACGAAAAACGTAGGGAT
>JAKVCT010000090.1 GCA_022448995.1 Saprospiraceae bacterium | reverse complement strand
TCACGAGGCTTTTCAACAAAGTGCAGCGCAAAAAGGCTGATTGAATTAAATACAAATTAATTGTGGCTATCTACTTAATGTAAAAGCACTTGATATATTTTATCCTGATGAGCATCATTTCTACATCAACTTTAAATAAAAAAAAAATTATGCTTGGAAAATCTATGGAAAATCACATGTTGCGCGCAATGAAGTTAAAATACTTTTTAAAAGACACAAAACAGGTTATTATTTCGTTAAAAGTGCTTTATATGTTTTTTTATTTTGAACAGTATTTTCATTCTAGCAAATAATCAAAATATACTATTGATATTCATATAATTCTAATTAGTTTAATTTTACTTCGCACAATAGCAATGGCAAAAGGTGTGGGAAAAAATATCCTTAATACTGAAACAGCCTAATTAATCTTGCAGAGGCTAGACGTTGTTTTCAGTTAGCTCATCAGTATGATCCAGATGACAAAGAAACATTAGAATTACTCCAAAAATGTACTCAGAATTAATATAATTACATATTATATTTAGAAGTTGTCTAAAAATTATCTTTATCGCATCAAATTTAATTAAAAAAAAAAAAAAATAGCACGAAAACATTAGCCATTTTAATCCTTTTTATCAGTTTATATTCCTGTTGTACCAAAAAACAATGTGCAGATACATCATGGGACACAGAAATAACCTTGATAGGTTATCCACTCAGCACCAATACTATCAAATTATATACCTACGAATTAGGTTCTAACTATACGATTTTAGCCGATAGCTTTTTAGTAGAAACAGAACCTTCTATTGTAGATAGTAATGATCTGAATATTCTTTTGCCTGTCAGTGTAGTTGACTTTGAGAATTTAATTATTATTCCAAGCACTAATGATTCTGTCTATCTGAATAATATTAGTACAGAAGACTTTAGTTGTAACAAATGCTTTCCAAGTAAGCCAGCTTCTGAAATTTATCAGAGAATTCAATCTTATACAGTGAATGGAAATATAATTGAAGGAAATTTTATCCGAATAGAAAAATAACCTTAGTTCGTTTTCTCTAAATATTGCCGATAACGATCCAAATCATCAATATTCATCCAGTCCACACCTTCTTGGAGAAAAAGAGTCCATAATTCTTCATTTTCGGGCATTGCCCAAAAACGAACTTTAGCACCATAGGTATGAATTTCTTGAACATACTGTCGCAATTGGACTAATTCTTCTGCTGGGATTTCACCTTTCCCTTTCCACCTAAATGGATAAGACATACTCACTCTTGGAACGAGTTTAGGTGAAATTTCGGCATTTTTCATATCCTGCAAACGCCCATCTAGAAATAAGTAAGAAATAGAATCTTGTAAAATTAAATTAACAGGTCGCTTACCTGAAACTACGATTCTAATTGACTTTTGATAAACAGAATCCTCCTTAGCATCGTAATAACTTAGCATCGTTTTGTACTTTAGGCACAATTTTTTTAGGCGTTGGTAAGTAACATCTGGACGAGATTTTACATCAACCATTAAAATCAACTCCTGAGTAGAGTCTTGAAATATTTTTTGATAATTCCTAAGCCATATCTCTAATGGTTTAAAATATAGTTGCTCTAAATTGCGTTTAGAAGCTAAAAAAAATGGCAAATGTGCCACCTTCAAATCATTCTTACCGTATGCATAAACATCTACCTCGATACTAACAAATCCTTTTTTTAGTGCGTCCACGAGAGGAATCCTTCTCTTTTGAGCATAGTCATTATGGGCATGCCCTGTCGAAACAGACTTGGTAACCTGCGCTTGAATACAAAGGAAATTCATTAATAAAATACATATACAGAAAAAATATCGTAAGGTAGTAGTTACTTTCATTTTATTTATTCATCATATTGTGGAGTAGTTTATAGTTTCTATTGAATAATAAGTCGAATTATTGTAATAGAAACCATAAACTCAGTACTCTGTAACATAAATAGTTGAATGTTTTTACAGGAGTTTTTTGAGCAATATTAAGACAAAGCCAACTAGTAGCAAGCTTTGCTGCCATCCTAGCTACAAATGCAAGGATTCAACAAAAATAATGACAAAAAGATTCGATCAAAAACATTAAAAAAACTTACATTACAATTTACTAAATATTAGAAAATCAAGGTTCAAGTTAAGGTATTTAATCAGACAGTCTGATGATGTTTTAGAAATATCTTTAATATTTGCTAGTTTTGCAGCAAACTCGAACCTATACGAATGTGTTTGCCTCATTGCATAATAAAAAAAATAATCCATGAATCTAAAAACGTATGGTCTGCTGTTATGCTGGGTACTTGGTAGTTTTTCCCTCAGTCAAGCCCAACAAACAGCTGTTTATCAAGACGCCAATGAAGCCTTCAAAAGAGGAACTAACTTTTTTGAAAATGCTATGTTTGGAAAGGCTCAAGAAGAATTTGACAAAGTCATGAAACTTGGGCAATCTATGACAGAAGATCCAATACCAGTTTTTGTAGAAGAAGCAGAACTGTACTATGGAATTGCTTCTCTTCGCTTGGGGCATCCCGATGCAGAAAAAAACCTACTCAACTTTGTTTACCGAAAGGAACCACACCGTTTGGCTTCTCAAGCCAAGCTAGAATTAGGTACCTACTACTTTGGTCAAGGGGATTATCCCAAAGCTGTTGCTTATCTGGAAAAGATCAAAGAAAATGAGTATGCATCTAATGATCAAGCTATAGAAATAAAATTTAAATTGGGCTATGCTTATTTCGAAGAAGAAAAATTCAAGCAAGCTGAGCGCAAGTTAGGTTCTATCAAAAATATTGAGCAATCCGATTATTATGAGCCTGCAAACTATTATTATGGTCTAACTGCCTTTTTATTGAAGGACTATACCCGTGCTTTGGAGAGCTTCAAACTCTTACAAAATAGCCCTAAGTATCGTAGAATTATTCCTTCTTATTTATGTCAAATTTACTTTGCACGCAAGAAATATGCTGAGGTAATCAGTGTTGGAGAACAAGCTATCAAGGATAAAAAAGCACAGGAGTTAACTCAAATCAAGCTCTTGGTTGGACAGTCTTACTTTCAACAAAAAAACTATGCGAAAGCTCTCCCCTTGTTAGAAACGTATATTAGAAAAAGTAACAAGGCCTCTAAGGAAATCTTATATCAAACAGGGTATACTCAGTATAAGGGTGGAAAGTATCAGGAAGCTATTCGCAATTTTAAATCTCTGAATACCTTAAAATCAGCTCTAGGACAAAACGCTGTGTATAATTCTGCAGATTGTCATCTCAAGTTAGGCAATAAACGTGAAGCAAGAACTTTCTTCATGCAAGCGAGCAAAATGAACTATGACAAAGAATTGCAAGAGGATGCTTTAATCAACTATGCAAAACTCTCTTTTGAATTAGGATTCTACTCAGAATCTATTGATGCCCTATATAGTATTCCTCAAGGCTCCTCTTATTACAATGAAGCACAGAACCTTTTAGGGGATATCTTCTTAAATACGCGTGATTATGCCAAGTCATTAGAGCTTATCCGCAAATTGCCCAACAAGAATGCTAAGCTCCAAGAAACTCACCAAAAAGTTGCGTACTTCAGAGGTATTCAACTCTACAATGATCAGAAATGGGCTGCTGCTGTTCAGCATTTTGATGAAGCAATCAGCTTGAATAAACACAAGGAAACTCAAGCATTAAGTCATTATTGGAAGGCAGAAGCACTCTACAAACAAGATAAATACACAAAAAGTAAAGAAACCTACAGAGACTTCATCACTCTTGCCAAAAGAGCAGGTAAATTGCCTGACAATTCTTCCAAAGCAACTGCAATGTATGGAATTGGCTACTGCAATATTAAGGATAATGAATACAAGATTGCAGCTAAGAGTTTTGGAGAAGCCGTAGATTTAATCGCTAAAAATTGGGATCAAATCCGAGATAAATACGTACGTAATCGCGTATATCCAGATGCCGTATTAAGGGCTGGAGACTGTTACTTGCAACAAGGGAATAAGACGAACCGTAAAATAGCTGCTAAGTATTATAAAATCGCTATTGATGAATCTTTCCCTGAGCAAGATTATGCGATGTATCAACAAAGCTTGATCATGAGTTTGGATAATAAACCTTTTGAACAAATTGTTTTGGTCAAACGCATCTTAAAAGATTTTCCAAATTCAGAATATGCTGATGATGCACTTTATGCGAAAGGTGTCACACTCTTAAATGATCTCAGTGATTTTAATCAGGCAGAAACAGCTTTTCTAGAACTAAAAAATAACTCAAAATACTCCAATAGTGAGTTTCGTCCAAAAGCTTTGCTCAAGTTAGGTATTATTAGCGAAAGCAAGGATCGTGTTGAAGAAGCCAAAAACTACTACAAAAGTGTAGCTAGAGCTAATCCACAGAGTGATGATGGGATAGCTGCTCTAGGTAGCTTGGAACAGTTGTGTGCCGAATTGGGCACCCCTCAAGAATACATCGTTTTTTGGGAAGATGTAACTGGACAAAAGTTTGATGAGCTAGGTCGTGACACCATGACTTACAATGCAGCGTACAAGAAATATATCACTGTTTCTAACCAGAATAATGACGGTAATCCAGATGCGTTCAACCCTGTAATTTCAGATTTAGATGCCTATCTAAAACGCTTTCCTAATGGTTATTACAATATGAAAGCACGCCAACATAGAGCTAACAGCTACTATCAGAAAGCAATCATCTATGGTAAAAATGAAAATAAGATTCAAGCATTAGAGACTTATAAAAAAGCTATGATTGATTACAAGTTCTTATCTGATTCTCAAAATCCTAGCTTCGCAGAAAATGTCAACTATCAAGCTGCTTCAATTGCCTACAACCAAACTAAGGATTATGCTGCGGCACATACTTATTTTGAACGTTTAGAAAGAGCTGCTACAACTGAAGATGACCGCTTGGATGCCTTGAATTTTGGAATCCACAGTGCATTCTTAGCCAAGAAATATGACGCTATTCCTCCTATGGTTGATCGCTTGTTGCAAGAGCCTAGAGCTTCGGAAAATGACAAGGCTCGTGCTTACTATTATTTAGGGAAAGCACATATGGTTAAAAAAGATTACCAAAAAGCAAAAAATGCTTTCCAAAAGAATGTAGATTTATCAGAAGTCAATGCACTCTCTGCTGAAGCACGCTATCAGATTGCAAATATTACTTACTTGGATCGTGAATTGGATGAAGCTTTAGATTTAGTATTCCAAATAACACGCGAGATTCCTAACCAAACCTACTGGCTGGTGAAGGTCTATATCTTGATGGCAGACATCTATGTTGAGAAAAATAACCTCTACCAAGCCAAAGCTACTTTACAAAGTATTGTAGATAATTATGATGGTGATCAAGATCTACTCAATGAAGCTAAAACAAAGCTTGAAAAAGTTAAACAAGAGGAGAAGAAAAATAGTCGTCTACAAAATGACGATGGAAGAAGAACAGAACGTATGGATTAATCCTATCCTGAGCTCCTCATCTCGTCAGTAGCTCAGGATGATCAAGGATATAGAATTCTCCAATACAAAAATTAGTAAGTACTAATACTCTTTAGCTTTTAGGTCATAAGACCTAAAGTA
Organism: Saprospiraceae bacterium; assembly: GCA_022448995.1. Taxonomy (GTDB): domain Bacteria; phylum Bacteroidota; class Bacteroidia; order Chitinophagales; family Saprospiraceae; genus JAKVCT01. Next base: position 10,927 of record JAKVCT010000090.1, on the reverse strand, counting down.
AAAAGCTGGGTATTATCAAAATAACGCAGATCATGCATCACTTAAAAAATATAATATTTCCTGCGCTGTTTTTATGTTTCTTAACAAACGCCTCAGCACAGCTTGCAGATTCAGGTTCTGAATTTCTGAAGCCTTTCAAGGCAAAATTGGCTAAAAGCCACAAGGTAGAGGCTACCCCCATACTACCTAATATTGACAATAATGATAATAATGATATCAACTACATCGTACCTACACGCTTGGTAGAGGTTGATTATCCTGATCCAAAGATTAGGTTAAAAACCTACGAAAAAGAGCCTCCTCCAAAGCATTATGGCCTATACAGTAAGTTGGGAATTGGTTATCCAATCTCTCCCTATGTCGAATTATCATATCACTCCAATGCTTCTGATAAAATCAAATATGGTCTTGGGTTTCGTCACCATTCAGGACGTGGAAACTTAGACTTTCAGCGTTTTCATAATAACGAAGCTAATCTATTTGCAACCTATTACACAAATAGTGTTGCTATAGGAGGGGCTTTAGGGTTCAACCTGGATGGTGTTCATTTCTATGGTTTTAACCAAAATGCTACAGATACTACTGCTCGTAATAAGGAAGATGTTTATCAGCGTTTTATGAATATTCGTGCAAATATCCACGCATTTAATGGTAAAATGACTCGAGGCGATTTTAATTATAGAGGTGACCTAAACTTTGATATCTTCAATGATCGCTACCAAGCTAGTGAATTTACATTTGCACCCAAGTTTGGAATTGAAAAATTCTTTGGTAATCAAAATAAAATGCCCCTGAAGGTTGATCTTGGTTTTCACATCAATAATTTCAGTGATAGTGTAAGTACAGACACTAGTAACTCAACCCGATTCCTTAGCTATTTACATCCTACCTTTGGGCTGAAATTTGGAGGAACTAATGCAGCTTTTAAAGCACACTTAGGAACAAATCTAGGCCTGAGTGAAGGACAGTTTTTTATCTTTCCTGATCTAGAGCTAGAAGCATCTGTGCTAAAAGGACAATTAAATATCTATGGAGGATGGACAGGTCGCATCCGCACCAATACGTTTCACTCTCTAACAGATTATAATCCGTTTATTGTTTCTACTATGAATATGCGCCACACTAAGTGGCAAGAGTTTTATGGAGGAGTAAGAGGAAATATCCAAGGAATTGGATATAATATCAAAGTAGGATATGCATTAACAAAGGACTTACCACTTTTCTTGAACGATTCTTTGAGTGGCTATGATCGATTTACTGTTTTATATGATACTGTGAATATCTTTAATATAAAAGGAAGTTTAGACTTTAATATTATCAAAGATCTACACCTCTTGACTACCGTTGGTTTTAATGCTTACAATACTACTGCTTATTCTAAAGCTTATCACTTGCCTGGCTTGGAAACAAATGTAGCCTTGATTTATAAGCTGCATTTTGATAGGAAGAATAGAAACAAGAATATCTTGCGCTTAAAAGCTGAATTCTTCTTGAACAGCGGTGTACCGTATTTTAATGAAGTTACGCGACAAGATGAAGTCCTAGCAGGCTTATTTGATTTTAATTTTGGAGCATCTTATTACTTTACAGAGAACATAGGTGTATTTGTAGATGTTAACAATATAATCAACAATAAAAATCAACGTTGGCATCGTTACCAACAGATTGGTTTTAATGCAATGGTGGGAGCTATGATTAAGTTTGACACAAACCCTAAAAAAGGTCGTCGCTAATTGATTGTATATTAACAACATAAAAAATGTCATGCGGATTTAAGTGATAGTTGTTAGATTTTAACTTATTTAGTATAATTGCACTTATTATTTAAATCCGTATTTATCTTTAAAGTATCTCAAAAAGATCTATTTTTTTTACTTATCACACATAAAAAACATTTTATATGTAAAATATTTAATAAAAAAATAGGTTTTAGTTGAAGATTTTTATATATTTGTAAGACATAAGTATATACATTCTAATTAAGTACCTCCGATTACCCAGAAATCTAGTCTTTATATAAGCCATTCTCCCCCTCCAATACCAATAACACAATTCTACTGAAAAATTAATGACATATATTACATATATCTTATCTATTTGATTTATAATTAAGTGAATTGATTATAAGTTAAAAGTAGAAGTAGGATAAGGTATTCTATTATAAGAGTTTTTGTTATTTTAAGTAAACAATATTATATACACAGAATCTGACTATTATAACATGAATTAGTATTAGGATTTTTTATTTTTTAAAACAAAGTAGTATGGGAAAAACAAAGGTAGAAGTCTACACACTAAAAAATGGGAAAAACGAGATCAAATTAATTTATCCAGAACTTCGTCGCATCGTTTTAACACTTCGTGCAATTAATCATGATCTTAGAAAAGCAATTATTAAGTTATTGAGCGAAAACGAGAAGATGCATGTAACTGATGTTTATGTGCAACTAAGATTAGAACAATCTGTCGCTTCGCAACACTTAGCTATTTTAAGACGTGCAGGCATCGTCATTACTGAACGTAAGGGCAAATACATCTATTACACACTGAATCAAGATCGCCTAAAAGAAGTTACTCGATTAATTGATGAATTAGCGATTTCCTAAATTTTGGTTTTCTGACTTAATTGATGGTTTCGTTGCTAGACAATGACTCCCTTGATAGAGCAATTTTATCTAAAAAGACTTATTTTTATTATGGACACAAACATTATTATGGATATGAACGACACTTCAGTTTTTGTGGATGAAGACAAACTAGAAACAGCAGCTTCGGTGTTAAGAGCTTTGGCACATCCTTTACGTCTCAAAATCATTGACTTTATTGACCAGAATAAAGTGATCAATGTAAACAAAATCTACAATACTCTAGGTTTAGAACAGTCTATTACTTCTCAACACTTACGCATTTTGCGTTTGGCTAATTTAGTAAGTACAACAAGAGAAGGAAAGCAAATTTTCTACCGTGTGCATTACGATAATGTACAAAATGTGGTAAACTCGATAAAAGGATTCTTGGATTAATCCTAACCACGAAGTTATCTGAAGTCTACTAACTAGTATATCATAAAAGTCATTGTAAAAATCAACATTAAATAAAGTGTCCTGTGTATGTACTACTAAGACTTTATCAAATGGAAACACTGATCTTAGGATTATTCTGAATGATGATTTATACAGAACAATCTGTAACACAAGTTTTTAATTTTTCAATCAATTTTTTGTAACTAGTTTATATCCATTTGTCCTTGTGGTAGCCAAAGATGGTAGCAAAGCATAATAAATACAGTTGGCTCTACCTCTAAACCCTTTCGAGGCTATCAGAATAGGAAAATCTTTGGAATTCATCAAAAAATTTGATTAGAACATCCTCTTATTTATGTTACAGGGTATTGATTTTACTTCAATAACTTCAACAAAGTACTACAGTTCACAAAGGATCTTAGTAAGTGGACAAAGGTAATCGTAGAATAGATTTTGAAGAATTTTAATGAAAAAAACGCAGTAACTGAGCTTGCGAGCTCCACAAAGTTAATAGCAAACTATTGTAGATATTTTTAAGCAGAAAATCCTTTGAAAACATCTAATCTACCAATCGTATTATTGGATTTGTTAAATCTCCAACAAAAGAATAAGGGGCTGCCTATTTAGGCAGTCCCTTATTCTTTTCAAGCTGTCTCTTCAGGCTTGGACAGTTGCTTTCTTTTGTCTAAAAAATACTCGTAAAATGCTACATTTACCATCAATAATAAGAAACAATAGGAAAAGTCATCAAAAGGGATACTTACCATACGTCCCCCTAAAGTACTTGTCAGGTTGTGAGCATTATTATACAAAACAACAGGACCCTCATTAAAACCTCCTGTTAGTATTCCATTGACAAGGGTAAAAGGAATCAGACTTATCAAATAGGCTAAATAAAAACGTGTTCGATAAGTATTAGGCACATAACGATAATGCCAAAAGAGAAAACCTCCACACAACAAAAACGTCCAATTCGTATATGCTTTAAATGCACCCAAAAGGCCAACCACAGTACAAAAAACGATCAAAATTGGAGTAATATAGTTATCTGTACTCTTCAAGATATCTGTATTTGGAAAATAAGCTTTCAGGCAGGCATGAATAAAAATACAAGCGTAGGGAACTGTCAGGAAAAAGCTCCACTCTCCTATGGGTAAGCCCAAAAAAGTAGTGTAGTAATAATCAGGATTGAACCCCCAAACTCCAATCTTAGTAAAATATATATCCCAAATCAAGAAAAACGTCCCCACTAGAAAGATGCTGAGGAAAACAGCTTTCCAATCCTTGTAGAAAGTAACTTTTCGGTCAAAGGACAAAAGAAAAGGAAATATCAGTGTTCCAATGTTGATCATAAGATACCAAAAAATATTTTCTCCAAATGTCAAGTAATACCCTGAATGTGCCACATGCTTAGCAGCTTCTGGATCAAAATTAAAAGTGGTGTTTAAGGTCATTATTAAGTTCCATAACATAGGAAGACCCATCACCAAAGCGGCCATCCAAACACGCTGGCTTGAATGACTTTTTAAATTTAATCTTTGCTCTTGTCTTATTTCTGTTTCTATCAAAGGCATTTTATAAAATATTGAAACTGGCTCTCACCATAGATTTGAATAAAATATACATTTTCTTACCATTATTTACTCGGATACGTTCTTCTTGTACACGTTCTGCCTCTGCTTTCTGTATCTTTTTGAATAAATTGAGGTAGTACTTGTAAGCTACATATACTCCTAGACGACAACCTTTGGGCAAGCCCAATATTCCACGGTATGCATTTTTAAAATCTTGATAAATATCTTCCTCAATATCCTTTTTGATTTGATTGTCAAACTTAGTATAATCTACTCCTGGGAAATAGGTACGCCCACGCTCATCATAGTCGCTCTTCATATCTCTGAGAAAATTAATTTTTTGAAAAGCTGCTCCTAGACTTCGTGCATCATCTCGCAACTTGAGATACTCTTCGTCATTTCCCTCACAAAACACTTTGAGACACATAAGACCAACTACTTCGGCAGAACCATAGATATATGTTTTATACAATGAATCCTCATACTTGTCATGATACAGATCTAACTCCATACTGTACAAAAAAGCATCAATCAGTTCTTGATCAATACTATACAAATGTACAACCTCTTGGAAAGCGTTAAGTACAGGATTTAAGCTAATTTTTTCATCAATAGCTTGGTAAGTATCCGCTCTAAATCGATCCAATAAATTCTTCTTATCGTAAGTATGGAAGGTATCTACAATTTCATCTGCAAAACGCACAAAACCATAGATAGCACAAATAGGTGATCTGAATCGCTTATCAAACATCCGAATTCCTAAAGAGAAAGAAGTACTGTAACGCTTGGTAATTAGGCGGCTACATTCTTGACAAGTGTTATTATATAATTGAAGGTGATTCATAATAATACAATACAATTTGACTTAGCCAATGAAAGACTAAAGGGTGTTAGATAATTTTTTTCAACAAATTCAGATTATAAAACTTACTCGGTCATATCCAAGTAGATAGACAGATGATGATGTTTCTTATCTCGTAAAAGACAGACACCAATCCACTGACAGAGTTCCTACAAACTGTAAATGAATTGGTCCTTGTATAACCTGAATAATAAAGCCGCTTTAACTCGTGATTCTTTCGTTGGAATAATGCAAATTGTGTAAGTACTTTTTGTAGAACAAAAAATGCTTACACAATTTTTCATGCAATAATACAAAATTTAGTTCGTGAAGTTTTGAGGATTTATACTATTAATTCTCAGAATATTTTTTGAGCATTTGAGTACCAGCTTTTTATGATTGGTATCAAAACTGATTTTTTACTGTAGAAAGCTAATTATCAAAATACCTTCAAAATCTTTACGGACTTTAATACAAAGTCTGTTTTTTTTATTTAAATAACTTCGCAATTTCCTTGGCTACGACCTGACCAGAAATAAGAGAAGGTGGTACTCCTGGGCCAGGGGTGGTCAACTGACCTGTATAAAATAAGTTTTTAACTTTCTTGCTTCTTAACTTTGGTTTAAGAAATGCTGTTTGACGAATAACATTTGCCAAGCCATAGGCATTTCCCTTGTATGCGTTGTAGTCTTTCTCAAAATCGTGATGTGCATAGCTACGTTTGTAAATAACAGCATCACGTATATTTTGTTTTGTCAAACGCTCAAAACGTTCCATAACCAAATCATAATAATGTTCGCGCATTTCTGGAGTATCCTCCAAACCTGGTGCTACGGGTACTAGTATGAACACATTTTCGCAGCCCTCAGGAGCACAAGTTGGATCTGTTTTGGAACTCGCACAAACATAAAATAGCGGTTTGCTTGGCCACTTAGGATCTTTATAAATTTCGTGTGCATGTTGCTGAAAATCTTCATCAAAATATAGATTGTGATGCAAGATATTCTTCAGACGCTTATTCACCCCCAAATAAAATAGCAAGGAAGAAGGTGCCATAACACGCTTATCCCAGTATTTTTCGTCATATCGTCTGTGCTTCTCTTCTAGTAAATGTTGTTCTACATGATGATAATCTGCTCCACCTACAATTACATCTGCCTCGAAGCTTCCTTTCTCTGTAACTACACGCTTAGCAACACCATTCTCTACTTCAATTTTGGTTACATTCTGTCCCAAATGAATAGTTACTCCTTGCTCTTCTGCCAGCTTTACCATACCTTCTACGATCTTATGCATTCCACCTACAGGATACCAAGTTCCTAAAGCTAAATCTGCATAATTCATTAAACTGTACATAGCAGGGGTATCTTCAGGTGTTGCCCCTAAAAATAACACAGGAAATTTAAGTAATTCTCTCAAGTAACGATTCTTGAAGAGCTGTTCCACATGCTTACTCATAGAAGTTAGCATCTGTAGTCGAAATAAGGCCTTAACAACTCTAAAGTCTACAAATTCCAGAATAGAATGACCTGGTTTATAGACAAATTCATTAATACCTACCTCATATTTATACTGTGCTTCTTTTAGAAACTTTTCCAAGTTGGCTCCACTTCCTTCCTCATATTCTTCAAAGAGTTGCTTTAGTTCTTCCATATTTGCAGGAACCGCTAATTCTTCTCCTTGTCCAAAAATGATCTTATAAGCAGGATCTAAGCGAACCAATTCATAATAATCTTCTACTTTCTTACCAAAAAGAGCAAAATATTTTTCAAAAATATCTGGCATCCAATACCAGCTAGGCCCCATATCAAAGGTAAATCCTTCGGCTTCAAATTTGCGGGCACGACCACCTGGAATATCATTTTTTTCTAGTAGTGTAACCTGATAACCTTCCTTTGCTAAACAGGAAGCAGCTGCCAAACCCGAAAATCCAGCACCGATAACAATGACTTTCTTCGCCATATTCTTTTTTAGTTAAGGCTTTGTCCTTTTGTCTCTTCATGAAGTTCTAAAAAGATCATCTTTATTGCATCAAATTCTCTGAACTGCTGCATTAAATCTAATTCTCAAATAACTTCAATTATTAATACTTTAGTCCGTGAAGTTTTGAGAATTCTTAGCATAATTTCTCAAAACCTCTTTTTTGGTATTTATTAACCAATTGGTTATTACTTATACCAAAAACAATCTCTTTCCTGTAAAGACCTGATTATCAAATACCTTCAAAATCTTCACAAACTATTGTAATAGCGTTTAATATAAAGTACAAAGCACATTAGGTTGAAAAAACTTCTTGGTACAACAGTATCTTATTTTTTTTGTTTAAAAAAACTGATTTTAATCTAAAAAAATACGTTCTTTCAAATTCAGAAAGTTACCCTAAAATAAAACTACAAATACAATGGATCCTAAATTAATTGAAAAAAGAAAATTGGAGCTAGATAACTTTGTGAATGAAAGTTTTGCAGTAAATACGGACTTTGCTAGTCGATTAGGCTTAGAAAACCCCTTTGAAATCTTAATGAATTTTGAATCGCTAAAAGATTTTATGTTCACCACAGTGCACAATTTCATGAAGCATCAAAAAATTACTTCAGAAGATCGTGTATGGATGATAACGAGATTAGGCTATCTATTAGGCGAGTATTTCAAAGAAAAATATGCGGGCTACTGGACAGTCAATGAAGCTCCTGATTCTCCTCAATATGGGCATTATGTAATTCATGCAAAATCGCCTAGTGGCAATGCACATTATCCAATCAATGTGTTTGGAGCAGCTACAGAATTGGTTGAACAAGAAGACGAGCGCGATTTAATTCAATTGGTCACTGAAATTGAAGCTGTAATTCAGTAATGCTAGTTCGTTGATTTTTTAATTTTTAGTCAACCACACAGTGCACAGCAAAGCTAAAATTGAAAAATATTTTCCCTTACTAATTGATTATTAGTTACGGAAAACCTACGAACTATTGTCAATAGACTGAACTCTTCATTTACTGATTTATGCAAATGGATCATATTGCTGGATTAATTCAGCATGATTGGGAAAACTATCTTTTAATTCATCTACTACTGTATGCCAAAATTCAGATTCATCCTCTGCATCTTCTCGATCCAACGCTAATTGTTGAATTGTCATTTTATACAATTGTTCAAAGCGTCCATTTTCTTTAAAATATTCATGGATCACCTGTTCACTTCCTCCCCTCAGTCCTAAGATTAAATATTCTGTTCCTGCCATTCGTTTTTCAAAAAAAGGCGCGCTGCACAACAACTCCTCTCCCACACGTAAGACATAATCTCTTAGCTCTAGTTCTGCTTGAAAAAATACCGCATATTGCTCCCAACGATCCAAAAAGATTTGTGTATTAGCTTGTCGCAATTGTTCTTGGAAAACGACTAAGGGTTTAGGACGTAAAATCTCAAAGATGTTCACTTCGGCTAAGAGATAGGTCAAGCGGTCTTCTCCTATTTCATCCAACAATCTACACACCAACTCCTCTCCTGTCACTTTCAATTCTGTATTTCTAGGTAAGATCGCATATAGTAAGACGAATAATCGGTAAAAGGTCTTGGGTATACCTCGCTCGCATACTAACTCTAGGGCCAGTTCTATATTGATGCGTTTTTGGCTGAGTAATAATTCTTGTAAGTGTTTTAATTCTCTTGAGGTATAATTCATTTTGGTAGTTTTGGGGGGGCTGTCTTAGTCGCATTGTGCTAACTCACAATGCTGACTGAATGCCGTTCCTTCAGAACTTATGTGCTTGATCTAGATTATGCTGCATTGTGCTAACTCACAATGCTAACTGAATGCCGTTCCTTCAGAACTCATACAGTTAATTTATGATTCCTTGCAGAATAATATCCATTCAGAATTTAAACATTAGTCATTCAACATTCAATAACCCATCATCCACAGCAACTCTTCATTATTCATTTTTAATTTACTCTATTTGTATTTAATCGGAAACACCTCACAACCACGATCCTTCAACAACTTCAACACCCCTTTTTTGCCTCCTAAATGTCCTGCCCCAATCGCAGCAAATACCGATTGTTCTTGCCCCAATTCAATAATACGGTCAGCCATAATAATATTCCGATCGTAGAGCATCAAACGACGCATACCACCCGTTGTTTTTTTTACTTTTTTTAAGATTTTAACTAGATCTGCGGTAGCATACAAGTCTGCAGTCTTGGTAATCTGTTTGCGATAAGCAGAAAAATTAGTAGCCATAGATTTCAAAGACTTTAGCTGTCCATCCAAGGGCATTTTCTCCAATATATCTAGCTGTGCCTCAAAAGACTCCACACCTAACATCAATTTTCCTATTCTTTTTGCATAAGCAAATAAATTAGCATCCAGAGACTCTGCTCGGTCTTCAGAAAGCTGTGCCTCTGCTAATAAATTCATGAGCATTATGGGCTTCATTCGATCGAACTGTTCTATAGGCATGCTCATTTCACGCTGAAGCACTTTTTTTAATCGCTTGTAAATCTTAGGAGATAATAGGGCTGATAAACGTTGCCCATCCTCCAATAACATACTTCGATTTAAGCGTACTTGGTCAGCATCATTAAAATCAAACTCAGCTGCAAAAGCATCACAAGCATCTATCCTAGTTTTCACGAAATCTATTCCCTCAAATGCCAAATCGTCGCGCACGTGCATTGTTCCAAACACATAACAAGGACTGCACAAATCTTGCCTTGTTATCACCCATAGTAAAGTCTGCTTTTTCTTATTCATGATCTAGTTTTGACATTTTTTGATAAAAACTACAATAAGAGTATACTTTAGATCAGTCTACTAAATGTCTGTAAGCATTCCCATCTTCTGCAACCTCTCGCATATGGTCAAGTAAAGCTTCCCATTCTGCACGACGTAACATCCATCCAGCAAAACGAAGCTTTTTGCCTCCTATAAATAGTTTGCCTTCTCGAATTTCAACAGTTTCTTCTTTATACCTGTAGCGTTTCAGAGTCATTCCAATAGCATTGCGGAGTTGCAGTTCTGTATCGGTTAATACCGCTATTGGATTAACCAAATTAAGAATTCCTACAAGAAATAAGAACGCGCCTAAACATACTTGCATCATATTTCCTAAATAAAGCAAATTGAGAAAGAAAATAATAGATGCACAGACCATTGTAATGATAGGCAAAATAGGATTATTTCTAAGTCTTAATATTTCCATAGTATAAATAGATTTACCTTTTTACTAAAAAAGTTGCGTAAGAGATCGTTATCAATTAGCTGCTTAGAGCTTGGCTAAAATTAGGATTTAGCCTCACTCAATAAAAATAACTTTGATTGTACTCTACTGAAATCTTGAATATAAAAAATAATTTTGATTGTGGATTAATATTTGTTGCTTATCACATCCTTACTAAAAGCACAGACTAAATAATTAAGTAGATAGCCACAATTAATTTGTATTTAATTTAATCAGCCTTTTTGCGCTGCACTTCGTTAAAAAGCCTCG
>JAKVCT010000009.1:23515-45305 GCA_022448995.1 Saprospiraceae bacterium | reverse complement strand
CCCTTCGGGGTTTTCGCCTCATCCAGCATCAAAAATTCTTGTGAATTATTCTACAATTAATTATGTCCACCTACTTATGATCATACATCTTATTTGATTCATTATCAATTATCTATAACATGAAACCTACCGACAAAGAATATGGTGCATTTTATGCAGGTTATATTGCTCGTGTTCAAGAGCATAAAAGTTTTGATCAACAACTGAGGGAGAATATGGATACTACTCTTTCTTTATTAGCCTCATCCAAAAATATTGATAATAATTATCGCTATGCCAAAGGAAAATGGTCTATCAAGGAAGTTATTCAGCATATTGTAGATACTGAAAGGATTATGATTTATAGAGCGCTGCGTATTGCACGTGGAGATAAAACCTCCTTACCTGGTTTTGAACAAGATGATTATGTGGACGTTCTAGATCTTGAAAATGTCCCCATGAATGAGATTTTGGATGAATACAAAACTGTACGTCATGCCAGTATTTCGTTTATCAAACGCTGTGGACCAAAAGCATTACTTCGTATAGGTCAAGCTGACAATCGCCCTATTTCAGTACGTGCTATTGCTTGTATTCTAATCGGTCATGAGCTTCATCATATTCAAGTTCTAGAAGAACGCTACCTCAGTAGTCTCTAATAAAGCCTGGATCGACTTTATTTGTTTGCTATTTTCTGACGCTATCTACAAAAAATGTAACTAACCGACAATCGGAATATAGCATTTCACCTATTCCATGATGCCTTTTTCATAAGAGGCTGATTACTAACTAGTAATAGTTTGTCATTTTTTTTACAAAAATAACAAACCAAATATTTATTAAACGCCATAGCAATATGGGATTCAACAAAAATGATAGCCTTAATATGTTGTCCAAGCTTTCTTTAAGACGAGTTTGGAATAGTATCAAGGTCTATAGTTCTTTTTATGTGACTCGCTGGACAAAACGTCCAATTCAATGGGGGCTGCCCTTTGCAATTGCATTGGAACCAACAACTGCCTGTAATCTCCGTTGCCCAGAATGCCCAAGTGGTTTGCGTGCATTCAGCCGCGATACAGGAAACCTCAAAGAAGATTTCTTTCGAAAAGTTATTGATGAATTACATAAAGATGTATTCTACCTGACTTTCTATTTTCAAGGTGAGCCTTATATCAATCCTAAGTTCTTGGATATGGTAGAGTATGCTCATCAAAAAAAGATCTATACTGCTACTTCTACTAATGCTCATTTCCTAAATGCTAAAAATGCTAAACGTACTGTTGAGTCTGGCTTGGATCGCCTAATTATTTCGGTAGATGGTACAACTCAGGAAACTTATGAGGCTTATCGGAAAAGAGGAAGGTTAGCTAATGTCCTGCAAGGTGCTCGAAATATTGTTCACTGGAAGAAAGAGTTAAAATCAAAAACTCCGCATATTATTTTCCAGTTTTTGGTAGTACGTCCTAATGAACACCAAATCGAGGAAGTATACCAGTTGGCTGAAGAGATCGGTGTGGATGAGGTCAAACTTAAAACAGCTCAAATCTATGACTATCAAAACGGAAATCCACTCATTCCAACCCTAGAAAAGTATTCTCGCTATGCTCGTCAAAAAGATGGTAGCTATAAAATTAAGAATAAATTGCTCAATCATTGTTGGAAACTGTGGCATTCTTGTGTAATCACTTGGGATGGCTTGGTAGTTCCTTGTTGCTTTGACAAGGATGCTACTTATCGGTTAGGCGATCTGAAAAAGAGTGATTTTAAAACTATTTGGAATGATCGATCTTATCAAAATTTTCGACAACGCATTCTAAGGGGGCGCAATCAGATTGATATCTGTTCTAACTGTACGGAAGGGTGTAAGGTGTTTACTTAGACCTTTGAGGTTTTTAAAAACCTCAAAGGTCTAAGTAAAGGTAGCTAGGGAATAGTAGAATGAAAATCAATAAATGCTTTTCGATCACTAAATAGCTTGACAACTTCCTGTTGCGCTTCTGATAAATCTTCTTGCGTCAAATAAGAAGCGTAGGATGAATACTCCCATTCTAATAAACGGGTAGTAAAACCATGGCGAATCGGATTTCGGTGAATATATTTCAAAGTATTTAAGAAGTAATACTTAGTATCCACCACTGTACGTTTAAAACGATTAATAAATAAAGAACCTCGACGTTTATAATATTTATTGTAAGCCTTAGAATAAGCGTTAAAAAAATTACTAAACTGTTGACTTAGGAATTTATCATAAGAAAAGCTATGTTCCACTATAGCCTCTTTAGGCTTAAGCAGACGGTGATGGGCTAGAATAGCGTTAGCTGATCGAATTCTGAATAGAAAATGAAAATGATTTGGCATCAAGCAGTAGGCATAAGTTGCAGCGATGGGAGTAATGTACTTATGGTAAAGTGTTAAGAAATAGAAGTAGTTCTCTGTTTCTCTGAATAGCAATTCAGTACCTATTGCATGATTGGTACAATGATAGTAAGTTCCAGCTCTTAGAGGAACTAGACGATTTGTAATAGTCATTAAATTGGTTGGTTGGTTTTTTGAAAATAAAAAGATTCGTTGATCTTGGACAATGCTGACAAGATCAACGAATTATAGGAATATATATATTATCTCATGATTCGTTTACTTTATCGTTGAAGTCGTAGTATTTGTATCTGCCAGATGTTTTTCAACCATCTCTACCATATTGGGAGATCCCATAAATACAGGAGTACGTTGATGTAATTGAGTAGATTCTAATTCTAAGATCCGTTGCTGACCATTGGTAGCTAATCCACCTGCTTGTTCTATGATAAAAGCCAAAGGATTACACTCATATAAAAGCCTCAACTTACCTTCAGGTCGTTTTTTAGTAGCTGGATATAAGAAAATTCCACCTTTAATCAGAGTACGATGAACGTCTGCCACCATAGAACCAATATATCTAAAATTATAATTTAGATCGGTGCATTCCTCCACAAAATTCTGAATGCCAAGACCGAAGTTTTTATATTGACTAGCATTCAATGAATAAATTTTCCCCTCTCTAGGAATCTGAATATTTGGATGAGATAAACAAAACTCTCCAATACTCTGCTCCAGTGTAAAACCATTTACGCCATTTCCAGTCGTATAAACCAACATGGTTGAAGAGCCATAAATGACATAGCCTGAAGCGACCTGTTCTACCCCATCCTGTAAAAAATCTTGTAAGGTACACTCCCCTTCAGATACTCTACGATAGATTGCAAAAATTGTCCCGATAGAAACATTCACATCAATATTAGAAGAGCCATCTAAAGGATCAAAAAGCACAACATACTTTGCATTTTTGCTACTTGGGATAGCAACAAAACTATCCTGTTCTTCAGAAGCCACACCACAGCATTCCCCACTGTTCTTCAAGCAAGAAATTAATAAATTATCAGCCAACAGATCTAACTTTTGAACCGACTCTCCACTTGCATTCTCTTGATCTGCTCCACCAATAATATTGGCTAAACCTGCGCGATTGACCTCTCTACTAATAATTTTGGCAGCCAAACCTAAGTCTCTTAATAAACCTGACAATTCTCCAGTTGCAAACGGAAAATCTTTTTGTTTTTGCCAAATAAATTCGTCTAAAGTAATTAATTTATTCATTGATAATCCTACTATTATTTAGAGTTTTGCACAACTCAGAACTATGATTTTTGTGTCTGATCACAAATATACAAGTTTTTGGTGCGATTACCTATTATTTTCTACAGACAAAGCCAAAGATAGGTTGAAGAAGGCTTAATAAACTACCCCTGTCAACTCGACAGACAAATCCCAAAGCTTTTTTGCTGCTGCTTTATCTCTAGACTTGCGATTGGAAGATACTTTTATGGGTGCTCCCCACATTTCAAAAAAACGTTTAGGTCCATAATAATCTCCAGATTTTGCTCTAGGGTCTACAGCTGCTCGCAGAGTTGGTAGAGTTCCTATATCAACCTTTTGCGCAAAAAAGTTATTCAAAAATTGAGCTGTTCGAGTATGGCGTTGGAGCTCCGTTTTAGTCCAACCTGGATGAGCAGCTGTAATACAGGGTGCATCAGGGTCATTCTTGTAGCGTTCTGCTAATTCATAAGTAAAGTACAGATTAGCTATTTTGCTATCTCCATAAGCTCTAGAGCTATTATATCTCCGCTTTTCCCAGTTAATATCTGAAAAATCTATACCTCCAAATTTATGTGCGATACTAGAGGTTACCACTATTCTAGATTCCTTTGTTTTTCTAAGAATTGGCATCAATAAACCGGTTAATGCAAAATGCCCAAAATGGTTAACTCCCATTTGAATTTCGAAGCCATCTTCTGTTTTAGAATAAGGACACATCATTACTCCTGCATTATTAATCAATACATCTAAGCGATCAAAGTCTAGCAGAAAATCAGCTACAAATTTCTGAATAGATACTAAACTAGACAAGTCTAAATGTTTCATAGAAATTATCCCTTGAGGTACTTCCTTTTGAATCTCATCAATTACTTGTTGTCCTTTCCTTAGATTTCGAATAGCCATTATCACAGTACCTCCTTTTTTAGTTAAGACACGTGCTGCTTCTTTTCCCAAACCACTAGTGGCACCAGTAATCAAAAAAACCTTTCCTTCTTGTTTCTCAATATTATTTATATTCCAACTTGACATAATGATTATTTTTGTAGACCTTTAGTAATTTTGAATCAGCTTGGTTATTAAGTAACTATGCAGTTCAAGCACTTTTTAGGCATTAAAATAAACTTCCTTGGAAAAGGTTTAGGATATCCAATATAATTTAGATCAAAATGAAAATATTTTATTTACTTCTCTGTATTAGTCTTAGTATTTGTATCCATGCACAAGATAAACCTCAGATTGTACTCAATACTGGCCATAACGCCTATATAAATACTATAGCTTTCAGCCCTGACAATAAATACATAGCAACAGGTAGTTCTGACAACAGTATTCGGATTTGGTCAAAGAGTATGAAGCAAGAGTTTAGAATTTTACGTGGTCATTATCAAGATATTAGTAAAATTGGCTATGCTGCCAATGGTAAGTATTTGGTTAGTATAGGACATTCTGGTAAAATTTGTATGTGGAACCCCAAAAAAGGGAAACTGCTTAGGAAACTATCACTATCAATGAGGAATAAATATATAGCCACTTTTCCAAGCAAGGATTTCTTTATTTGTCAAAAGAAAGACAAAATAGTTGCTATCGAAATTCCATCAGGTAAGGTATTATATGAATTAGATTCTGAAAATAAAGGTCGTGGGCTTCAGATAAGTTCTGTAAGTACAAGCCCAGTATCCAGTCGTTTTATTAGTATTTATGATACAAGAGCAAAAGCAGTTTGTTTATATGAGTCAAGTTCAGGTAAATTATATAAAAAGATAGAAGCCTCGAATTTAATTACAACAACAGCCATAAGTCCTGATGATAAAAAACTACTAATCGCAGATTTTACAGGTAAGTCTATTTCTATAATTGATATAGAAAAAGAAACAGTGATTAGTCAACTAGATATTAACACTCCAGAATATAATCCTAAATTATTGTTTGGAACAAAGAACCAAACTGTATATGTACAAAATACACAAAAACCTCTACGTCAGTTTGATGTTAAAACCGGAAAATTAATTAAGACAATCGATCCAGATGATGCATCCTCCTTCAAAATGTTGCACGATCTTGCTATTGATTTACAAACCGGTATTATTGCTCAATCTTTATATAAAAATTCTTCAAATAGTCCTGAAGCAATAGCTTCGGTACATCTGATTGATCCGAAGTCAGAACAGATAGTTGGTGAGCTAAAAGGTGTGTATAAAATAATCAATACGCTTGCAACAGATCCCAACGAACGTAATTTGATTGTCAACAAAATATTAGGTAAGGCCCCAGGTTGTCAGACATGGAATATCAAAACAGGAGAACTCCAAAAATATACTTATTCAATTGCTAACACAGCATTTTCTTTTGATGGACAGTATATTATGACTGCCATACCTAACCCTGAAGCAAGCAAACTTAATGATCCCAAAGCACTAAAAATTGAGTTGATGAATACTGTAGAGCAAAATAGTATTTTTACTACTTATGTACCTCAACAAAGAAACTCAGCCATCAGTCCTAAAGGGAAATTTGTAGCTATAGAAATCACTGATTATAGTACCAATCCTCTATCTTTTAAATCAATGATTTGGGATGTAGAAAAAAAGGAACTTATCCAAACTATTCCTTATGCACTCGAGCGCGGGAGTATGATGACACTTGCTAAATATCAGTTGACAGAAAATGGAAAATATCTAATTGTAGAATCTCAAAAATATGTTACTGTTTGGGATGTGGCTTCTAATCAAAAAATTAGTGAACATATCAAGCAAAATACAAATGGGGATAAAGATCCAGTAATTGAAAGTAATTTGACGAATAATCGACACAATTTTTATTGTTTGGGTATACGTCCTGGTAGCAGTAATATTATATTAGCATATTCCAAGATCGTCAAGAATGCTGATTTGGAAAAACAACAAGAAGCAAAGTTCCAATCCTACTTATATATTTGGGACTTTTTGCAAGATACCTTTTCAACATCTATTGCTACTGGTGCTGAAGGGTATATAACTAGTAGTAATTTTGGTGCAGATGGTCAATATCTGGTAGTGGGTAATGCTTCACTAAACTCTAACTATGGTGACATTATTTATCTTTGGGACTGGACAAATAAGAAACGAATTTGTCAACTAGAAGGACATCAAGATGCCATTGTTTCAGTATGGTATGGAAACCAAGGAAAAAGAATTTATAGTGCTTCAGCTGATGGCACGATCAAGGTTTGGGACTTAAAAAAATGCCAACTCAGTGCTTCTTTTGTCTCAGTAGATGCTCTAAATTACATTATTTTTTCACCTGATGGTTATTATAAGACCTCCAAAGAGTCCTATCAGGGGATTGGATTTGCCTACAAAGATGAGCTCTACGATTTCAAACAATTTGATATCCATTTTAATCGTCCAGATAAAGTATTGACTAATTTAGGGATGTCTAAATTCTCTACACGTATCTACGAAAAAGCTTATCAAAAACGTCTTCAACGCTTGGGTTATAATAATACCTTAGATCTATCATCCATCCAACAACTCCCACAGATTGAAATTGTAGATAAGGATCAACTTCCCCTGTCTGTAGAGAATGCTAAGTTTAAATTTAAGATCAGTGCAAAGGATAGTAGTACCTACTTGGATCGTGTACACATTGCTGTCAATGGTGTGCCTACTCCTACCCTACGAGGCTTTGATCTCAAGGGTAAACAACTACAGGAAAAACAAGCCTCCTACACACTGCGACTAGCAGAGGGTATAAACCGGATTGAAGTTTCTGCATTCAATGAACAAGGTTTGGAGAGTTTGCGTCAAGTTTTTGATGTCACCTATACACCAGAAGTTTCTGTATCTCCTGATTTGTATATTCTAGGAATTGGTGTTTCAGAATTTACAGATCAAGAACGTAATCTTAAATTTGCTCAAAAGGATATCCAAAAAATTACAGAACAGTTTGCAAATAACGATTACTATAAAGATATCCATACACAGCTTATTATGAACCAAGATGCCAATAGAGCAACTATTCTCGAAAAAGCAAAATTTCTAAAACAAGCAAAAGAAGGCGATATTATTATCATCTACATTTCGACACACGGTTTGTTAGACGATAATTTAGATTATTACTTGGCTACACATGATACTGATTTTACGAATCCTTCTGAAAAAGCATTACCTTATACAGAGGTAGATAAAATATTAGATGGTTTAGCTTGTCGCAATCGTCTGGTGATGATAGATGCTTGCCACTCAGGAGAAATTGATAAAGAAGATATTATAATAGGACAACGGCAAGAACAACTTAATGAAGGTACCTTGGCGATGAATACTAAGTCTGGAACTACTCAAATTCGACCTAAAACAGGATTGAAGAATTCATTTAGCTATATGAAACAACTCTTTGCAGATGTGGGAAATAATACTGGTGCTACCGTAATTTCTGCAGCAAGTGGTTATGAGTTTGCCTTAGAATCAGACAAATGGGATGGTGGTCATGGTGTCTTTACTTATACTGTTTTAGAAGCATTACAGAATAAAAAAGCTGATTCAAATAATGATGGTTATATCTCTATTAATGAACTTAAAAACTTTGTTACACTAGAGGTTATCCGATTAACCAATGGAAAGCAACAGCCCACTACTCGAACCGAAAACTCTATGCATAACTTTAGGCTATATTAGTTGGCTCTCTTTGTGAAAGGTTAGGTTTATTCATAAGCATAAGCAGACTTCCACTCCCTAAGTGTACTACTACCACAATTAGATAATAACTCCAAATATTTTCCGATGAAAGTAAATAGGATACACCACGTAAGTAAGCCCAAATTGGTAAAAAAGCTTCCCAATAGGCAATTTCTACAGAAGATCTTATCATGAGTATACTAAGTCCTATATATAATAACCAAAAAATAAAGAGTCCTTGACGGAAAGCCTCTATGGAACTTAATCTCCTGATAACAAACTGATAAACAACTACTACAAAAAATACTAAACTAATGGTTAATAGTACTACAGGAAATAAGTTTGCCCAACTAAATACCTTGACCATAAATGGTTTAAGCAAACTATTGGAAGGTAAATTGTGAATAGTAAACAACAAGGCCAACCAAAAAATAATAAACTGTAGACTACCTAAAAAGGTCAAGATAGATACACTATATTTTGTATTCCCTAGACCTTGTTTCTCATATTGAATAGAGAAAAAATAAATAGACCTTCCTAAAAGCCCTAGAAATAACAACCCTAAGCTTATATTGGTAATCATAGGTATTTGGCTAATAATATCTAGTTGTTTGGCTTGTCCAAAATCAACAACATCCGTTTGGATAGGATTAATATCAGAAGGTTTCATGCCCAAAATAGACAACCGTTGACCAAGTTGCTCATTTTCAAAATAGCTAAGATGTTCCTGCAACCGTTCCCAAGTATCTCCATAAACGTATGAGTCTACATAGATTTCTAAACGTATATTTTCAGGGCTGTTCTCTATTTTCTCTGCTAAGATTACCGCTTCTAGCTGCCCTTCCTCCATAGCAAGCAAGACAGAATCTTCGGGCAACTCCACTAAGGTAAAACTAAGATCTAGATCAAGTACTTGTCGCAATTCGTCTAAAGCACTAATATTACTTATATAAATAGGCATTCCCTCTCTCAAATCTCCTCCTAGCTGAGACTCTAAGGACTTGTGTATGCCAAAAATTAGCAAAAAGGCTAGTAAACTAGGTAAAATTAATAACCACCACCAAAATCGAAAAGTTATTTTTCTTAGGTTCAATTTGATTAAAAAATTCATATTGAGCTAGGTAATAGTCTGTGAAGCAAAAAGTAGCCTTCGCTCAAAATTATTCAAAAAAAAAGTGTCAGAATAAATACTATTCCAACACTATACTTATCAGTCTGTAATATAAGTTTATCAATGATAAATAGCTTATGGCTAAGCTAACTCCAAAGGACTCAGTAGAACTAGTCTTCCATTAATAAAAAATCAAATAATTTATATTACAGACTGCTTATTTTATAGTTTCTACATGTACTGATTAGCATCTCTTGATCTTTCCTGTTGCTTGTGCATTACAAATTTCCCAAGAATTGATATCCCCCACAAAACCAGCAAAACCAGTATTGTAAGGTTTCTCGTTTTCTATTTCGCGAAAACCTACATAAAGTTCTGTTATGGTCTCAACACTTGGGTGTGGCATAAACTTCTGAAGAAGTTCCTCTTCTTGGTGAGGAATAGAGATAAGAATCATCTCCCCAGGTTCTTGTTCACAATCTCCCTCTACAATTTCGTGAATTCTTCCTCTGAATACATAGCCCCAGCTATGTGTAAACGAGCTGTTATGTGCCTCTATCTTTAACACCACATCACTAGCCGGTCTGGATATTGATCTTGTTTGATTCATAACGAAATTTTTAGGTTACTATTGGGTTAAGAGTGTGTAAATTTAAGTACAAAAAAACGATAACACCAAGTATTTAACATAAAAAACCAAAGATTGATAGATAATTCTTCTAAATTTTATGGACTTTAAACAAATTTTAAGACATTACAAAGGCTAAAAGCTACCTTAGCTTGCATTTACACGGATTTGTATCCGTATTGGCTTATAAAACATTGATCATGGACTTATCTAACTACTACACAATTGTAGAAGAAGCTATTGCAAAAATTGGTTTGAATCCTGTTGCTCAACGTGCTGTAGACCTTAACACACAAGAAGTCAAACAGGGCCAATGGAATTTACAAAAACAAGATCAAGCTATTTGGATTGATGTATGGTATCCTGAACGAGAAAAACGTGGCTATTTCCAAGTCATTGCACCTCTATTAGAAGTTCCTAGTAATATTAGTCCATTGTTTTATAGAGATGTCTTGGAAGCCAATAACGAATTGTTTGGTGTAGCCTTTGCAATAACACGTAATCAACTAATCATCAAAGTAATACGAGAGGCAGAAGGTATGGATGCCAATGAAGCTTATAATATGATTATGCGCATTGGAAGTTATGCAACTACCTATAGACCTAAGTTTGTAGAAAAGTATTATAATGGAAATGAACCTGGTGCTGCTCCAAACCTTTAGGAATATTCTGCTTAGCTTTTGTACCTTCTTACTCCAAGAGCTAAGCAGAAAGGTTCGGTAATACTGAACCACGAAAACCTCTAAAAAGAAAATCTCCCCCAAAAAGAGCTTTTTCCTAGGGACTTTCAGTATTATGGATGTTTCTTTTCTCACCTTTTGCCATTCTGCGAGAGCTTGTGCCAAGGGACACAAAGGCAGAGCAAAAAGAAAAAGTGACCAAAAAACCCCGAAGGGATCAACGAAGTTAACCCCAAAGGGATCAGCGAAGCTAACAATTCTCCTCATTGACTGCTTCTTCTAACTCACTTTAATCCTAACAACTTGTACTTTTGCCACAGGCTTACAGAATGATAAAACATTCAACATAAACACTTTACAATGTTCGGACATCGAAAAAGCTACCTTCAGAACGTCAATATTCATCCTTCTTTGTTGCTGACAACCCATATAGTCCGATTGATCCAGTTGGGTAGATTTCACTAAGTTTTTAGCGAAACTGAGCTCTATTTTTAGCTCGACACAACTTATTTTTCGAGTAAAACACTGGATTCAAAAAAGAAATCACCCTTCCTAACTTCCAGGCACTTGTCTATCATTCTACCATCTGTTCTTCAAGAACTTCACTCAGAAAATGATTAGACCATCAATCATGCTACTCAAAAAAGATTTTTTGAATACATAAAACAGGGATATACCTCCATATACCGTTGGGGCTACTTTGGGAACAGGGACAGGATAAGGACTTTGCTTTCCAAATATCCAAAAACGTTCTCCTAAGCTAAAACGACGATAGGGCAAAAATCCTGTCTCAAGGTATAGGCGAGTTTGCTTACCTAATTTAATGTTCCAAGTTAAAGCAGTCCTAAATCGGATCTCTGCAAAATTGTACCGTTCAATTATTGAGGTATTCTGCCCAGTACTGCGCACTCCATAACCAGATCCTACAGAGCTCAATCCTGCCACTAAATCTAGCTGTACTTTCTTAGAAAGTACCCAACCTAGTCGTGCTTGTACAGGTAAAGTAATGTTTAACCATAGACGCTTGGCTATCTTGGCTTGTATTCCTATGAAGGGGGCTGGCAATACACTACCATTACTGTAGCTCAAGTATCCGCCATAATAGACATAAGTAAACAATCCTAATGGACGAGCTACTCCTACCACCCCAGTAAAAGCAGGATGTAATTTTCGGATAGAGTTTAAGTCTTCATCTACAGAGATATTAATAGAATAAAATAATACCTTCAATTTTCTCAGCGCATGTAGTCCTGTGATTCCTGTAGATAAACCATAGGTGATGTGAAAATCTTGACGCTCGAAAGGCCAAATCGTTTCAGTATTTGAACTCGGAAAATATTGTAATGTGGTAATTTGAGGTCGGATATTCCAAAAAATCTGATAAGCCTTTACTCTTGCTACCTTTCCCAAATCATTCCATTTGCGTACTTTTAGGAGCTCCATCCAATTCATTTTCAATCCTAATTTACTTTTGATAGGAATGACAAAATTCATATTGGATCGCCCTACAGATATTTTATCATGCTTGGGATTGAGCCCTAAATCATAAGTATATTCAGCATTAAAACGAATACTGGGTTGAAAAAACTTATTAAAAATAAAAGCCTGCCCTGAACAGGACAAAGTCATTATGTACATTAAACTGCACACTAAAAAATATCGAATCATCTTTTATGTCTATTAAAACTTACTTATTCTTCTTGCACATATTCTACTTCTATAACATAGTCCTTAAAGCTCTTACCCTCCTCGATATAACCGTCATGTCGAACTGAGGTTCGCTTCATTTTTACATTATGTCGAATAGAAATGCGCTCTCCATGTAAAAAGTGAAAATAAGTTTCACCCAGTATGTGATTATCATCTTCAATTTCTCCATCCATATAAATAGAATAGGGATCATAATCTTGATCTAAGATAACAAATTTTTGAGCTGAAAAAGGACAAAGTGTCGACAATTGTAGGCCACCTTCCGAATCCTTGCCATGTTCGGTGAATAAGGTATACTCCTGTCCTGGATTATAGTTAGTGAACTCATAATGAAAGGTTCCTACTTGACCACCATTAGCAGGCATCAACTCATAGGAACATGATCGACTAATTTTGATAAGGTATTCTTCGTCGGGTTTAAATTTTGTATAAATTGTTTTTTCACCATAGTGAATAATATCCAAACGGCTAGTATAGTTACTTGTAGGAATAGTGTAAGTCTGATCTGATTTCCAATCGATCTCTACACCATTAACGATTAATGGTGCATTTAATTGAATGAATGGATTTTCCTTTTCTACCAAATCACTATTGGTAATACGTAATTGTATATAAGACGCATCTTGTGCAAGACTCATAGAAGCAGAACAAACAGCCAGCACTTGCAATGTCAACAAATAAAGTATTTTTCTCATATCTAGGGAAAATTGTTAGAATTTAGAAGCATATAATAGTTTACTCAACAAATACACACCGCAACACAAGTTCCATAAAACACTGATAATCAAAAAACGTTAGCTATAAATCTCTTGATATACAGTTATCTAAAAAGACTTTAAAGAGCAAAACTTTTAATACTGATTATCAACTAGTTACTGGATCTTTGGGTACCACGTATTATTACTATTAAATAATGAATATGTTACATTAAATTCCGATATTAACAGTTTTTCTAAGCCATTTTTTGGAATAATTGCTCATCTCCTTTACAAAAGTCTTTCAATTTAGCTAACCATTCCTTGCTCTTGACCTTGAACATAACAGGCAGATGATTTTTCTTACCTGTTCGCCCTTTGAAGATCACGCCTTCAAAACTCATTCCCGATAAAGTACGCTCTCGGATAGAACGGATCAGTTCATGATCTACTTTTCCTCTATATAATACTTTAGGAATTCCAACTTGCTGAAATTCTTGAACAAAGGTATCTGGATGAATCAAGCCTTTTTTGTAGATAATCATATCTATCAATACAACTTGTTGAGTTGGATCATCTTTTTCGTGATATCCTGCAAAGGATTGGTCACCAAAAAACTCAAAAAATGCAGTTACCTTTTCATACTTTAAATCTAAGAATCGTTTAGTCAAAGCGTCTTCATAAGTCTCTCGGATCAATTCTATGGACTTACCCAAACTGGGGTGTTCTGGAGCTAATAGTAATTTTCGACTACCAAATCGCATAAAACGCTTAGATTTTTTATCCCATTCAGCGCGAATATTTGAACCGTCTAGTTTATCAAAACCAATTAAATGATCTAACTCTATTATTTGTTTAGAAATAGAAGGATATTGTTTCATTGTTTTTTAGTGCATGAACTTCATTTTTGTTGAAAAGGTTCATTTTAGTAATAGTTCGCTGATTTTGTTTTTTTCTAACAAAAAATGAAAAAATATTTTTTAGCTGCACTGAGCGTTGCCTGGTTCTTACCAATTAATTATCAAGGTTTTACAAAACATAGTCATCTTCAAACAAACCTTTGATTATCAATCAATTAAAAATCGAAAAAGACTCGACTAAGTTAAAAAACTACAAACTATTGTTTTAGGTTTAGGGGATATTATCATACCTTTATGCACCTCTGAAGTTATCATCTACTTCCTTAAAAGCAAATCATGTACTATGTCAAAAGTTATAAAACAAACCAAACTAGATCCAGAAGTTGTTAAGAAAGGACTAATCAAACGCTTGTATAAACTAAGATTATGGAAAATTGCTGCTCTAGCACTTATCCTAAGTTTAGGATTATACATTGTTGATGGAAGTTGGCACCCATTGATTTATGTTGGTGCGGGAGTAGGTTTCTTTATTGTATTTGGAGCACTTGCCTATATTATGGTACAAAAAACAGCCAATATACTTGCGCAACGTGTAGCTGGAGCGGAAATTACTTTGATTTTCGAAGAAAATTCAATTCAGCTAAAAGTACCAACAAACCCGCCACAGAAGCAAGAGCTATTTTGGGATAGTATTTCAAGTGTAGAAAACACAGAAGAAAAACTAATACTAATATCAGAAGGTTTATTTGCTATGCATATCGAGTTTGATAAAGCAACAACTGATGCAAAAGAAATAGATAGGATGCTTACTTGGTGTAAATCTCATGATAAATTATAGGATACAAACTCTACTCTCCCTTTTGCCAATTGCCCACTTATTGAAGTTCCAAAAGTTTTGAAGATTACTTGAATAATCTTCAAAACTTCTTTTCTGAACTTGACAATCCTCCTATCCGGAATTGACATCAACACTAAGTTCTTTTCTATCTAGACCTGATGGTCAAATGACTTCAAAATCTTCACAGATCGTTATCAAACGTGATAGTTCGTTCATTTTTTAATTCTAGCGTTACTGGGCACTGCCTAGTTTGCTCTACAATGCCCTTCAGGGTTTAGTCAAAAGTTGAAGACTAGAATGAGATACTCAAAAGTATATTAATTCTCTAAGTATGACTTTAAGGAAGTTAAGGTATCATAAGGACCAGATACAATAAACGAGTTTACAACCCAATCAGGTACGCTTCCACCTAAATCTGCAACCATCTGTGTTGTGATACGAATTTCTCCATTTCCCAAATCCTCAAATTTCCAATACCCCTTAGATCTAGGCACACGCACTACACCATCTATTTTTGGAATACACATCTCACAAGCCTCTACATCAGCTAAAACAACATTATCACTAGGTTTACTAAATTTCACTAAAGATACTTGATCTCTATCAGCAACTGGCCAAGGTGCTTTTCCCAAATTGTATGTCATAATAAACTCATCACTATATTCTTTGATATTACCAACCTTAGCAACACGATCACTCATCCATTTTTTTCTCTGATCAGGATCTTTGTAAGCCATCATTCCAGATTCTAAGTCTGTCTTTACGTTTACAATTGCTTTGTATTCTTTGAGTCCCCAACCCTCTATCTTACGGGTGTAGACTTTAACACCATTTTTCTCCTTGCTTAATTTCCATTCTTGAGCATTACTGAATAGAGCACAAGAAATAAATAAGCATGCAAGACATACACGTACGAGTTGAGTTTTGATTAAGGTCATACTTCTTAATTTTTTAGATTTAGGTATTAATTATAACAAATTAAGGTTGCCTCTTTTAAAAAGAGCACAGATCATGCAAGAGAGTCATTCTCAGAACTTTAACGATAGCATGAAGATTTTCTTGAGTATTCGATAATATTTACTTATTGGTATCTAATAATTCGTCATTTTTTAATTTTCTGACTAAACCCCGAAGGGCTCTCTACACAGTTAACCTTGAAAGGCTCTACAAAGTAAACCACGCAGTGATCAGTGAAGCTAAAATTGAAAACCCCATAAATTAAGGTATATTCTTAGAGCATTAAGTAGATATATTAAAAGTAATCGTAGAATATCTTTTTGGACAAATTGAACAAAAGTCTTCAGCTGTAGTAAACTACGGCAAGCATCCTCGAAGAAAAGGATAGCTATAGAACATTTGGACGATTACTGTAAATCTTAGTGCGAATTGTGGATTGAGAGGTAAAATTACATATTTGTTAGCATCAAATTTTTTACCAATTTTCACTATATATTCAAATAATCGAATATTTTTTTCTATAAACATTCAATGAAGCTATAAAATAAAATAAACATTGGCTTTTAGTGCCATAAAACATATGATATACGGTACTTTAGGTACATGTGCAAAATTATAATTCCAACTTGTTTTAACTAAAAAATAGGTTCTGAAAACAACATCCAGGACGAAAGATAGTTGGTATGCTCTTGCTACGATTATATAGAAGTTATTTAATCTACAGGAAGGTCAGTATTAAAGATTTTATCTTCTCTCACCTTTTGCCATTCTTTGTGACCTTATGCCAAGAGGTACAAAAGCAGAGCAAAAAAAAAGGTGACCCAACCACGAAGGGCTCAGTGAAACTAAAAACTATGAACTAAGGGTGATGGTAACTCAACTTTTATCATCTTCTCTAAACCCATTTCAAGAAGTTTTGAGATATAATCAAGCTAAAAATTAGGAGTGGTATTTTTTGAGAAAATAGAAAAGGAAAGATTGGGGCAATAAAAAAGAGCTTTTAGAAACATATTGGTGGGTAATGAGGGACTCGAACCCCCGACCCCCTCGGTGTAAACGAGGTGCTCTGAACCAACTGAGCTAATCACCCATGAATGATATTATGTTTCTAAAAGCTCTTAAAAGATAGTGGGTAATGAGGGACTCGAACCCCCGACCCCCTCGGTGTAAACGAGGTGCTCTGAACCAACTGAGCTAATCACCCTTCTTACTTGAGCAGGACAAATATACGACCCTTTTTGATTTTTCAAAACTTTTTCCAGTTTTTTCTTTTTTTTTTTTGAAGGGGAGAAATAATGCCTCTTTACTTCTTCACAAACTTATTCAAAAAAAAGCAGTCTAAATAAAAAAAAATCAAAAAACAATCCTTTTAACCTAGGTTTACCTAATTCGAGTGCAAAACCCCTAACTTGATTGACTATTAATCAGAATAGTACTAATTTTGTAGATAAAGCTCCTGTAAATTGCAACATAATCTTCAACAAAAAAAGTAAACATAAAACACATTATTTCAAGCACTTATAATTATTTTTTCAATTAAGTAACATACGAGAAGTATTCACACAGGGAAATTCTACTAAAAATATATAGCATAAAACAAAGCAAATCTATAATACAATTAAACATTAGAACTACTAAGAAATTTAATCACAACTATCGTCTACACTAATTCAAAACTGGAATAGTAGATATCCCAAATTATTAATTATGTATTGTTTATCTCCTTTAAAAAGGGGTTTTGTTCTGAGACACATATTTTTTTTAACAATATCACTATTTTTTTCAACAACTTTGCTCAAAGCTCAATTATCTGTTATTTCATCAGGTAGTCCAGATGCGATCAAAGTTTGCCAAAGTAGTGAAAGTGTAGAAATTACTCTAATTGCTAACTCTACTGTAGTGGGGAGCGCAATTCATGTGTATTTACCTCAAGGTGTATATTATAATGAAAACTCTGTCCAGATTTTACAAAATCCATCTAACATTCAAATTACTGAGAGTAATCTAAGTGATTTACGACAACCTGAGTTTAGTTTCACAGGAACTCTAAACACAGCGGATACCCTAGTTTTTCAGATTACACGTCAAGCTGATTGCAGTGCTCTAGCATTTCGCAATACCGGAGGCTCATTGATTGATTCTGTCTATGCTTATTATAACAATGGACAGATTTCAAACAATTTGAGTACATTGAATGTGTCAGTTATTCCTTTTTCTATCCAAGAAGCCATCGTCTCGATTGGTGGCACCGCAGCAAATGGAGGTATCGAAGATCTGACTGCTCAAGTAGGTGATACGGTTCAACGTACACTTATTATTACTAACGGAGGATTGGGTTGTACCAACACTATTGATTTCTATATCGTAGATGAAGGAAGTTCTATCGAAATTTTACAACTAGATTTCTTGACAACATCTGCTCAAGGAACAGCTAATCTTCCTTTTACATTGACTCCTCATCACACAAGTGGTGATACTAGTTTTTACACCTTAGACATGGATAATTTAGGAGGTGTAGGAAGCTATTTGTGCAATGGTGAGACCATTACATTACAGGAGACTACTCGTGTATTAAGTTGCATATCCAATAGTAATGATGGAACCTCGCACTACGGAGTAAGCTGGTCTTGTGGAGGAGCTTGCCAACCACTCCTAACAGCAAGTGCCAATATTAGTAACCCACTCAATGTTCCAGATATTGAGATTGTTGATCTCAATTGGAATGAGAATCCAAATTCTTTTCAAGGTCAAACTTTTCTAAAGCGTTTTAGGATACGCAATGTAGGTTCAGCAGATGCCTTCAATCTTGATTTTCAAATTAGTATTCGTGATTCAAATAGTTCGATTACTCTTTTTACGAATAGTCCTGTTTCTATTTTTCCAAATGGAACAAGCACACCACAAGCTTTTACTCCAAATCAATATACTAGTCGAGTAATTCAAGCCAGTTTTACGAGTCTAGCTGCTGGTGAGTACATTGACTTACAAGTAGAGGTAGAACATATCTGTCCTGATGAGAATCAATGTGGTGTTTTTCGTTATGATGGTTATCGACGTTCTCAAATTAGTTACCAAGATGGCTGTGGGAATAACTTTAGCCTAAACTCTACAAATATTGATAATAACCGCACCCTTAGAACCTATAATTTTAATGAATATAATCTGCCAATTATATACAATGGACAGGTAGCTCCTTTTAGTACTGCAACTGGTAATATTTCA
The DNA here is from genome assembly GCA_022448995.1 of Saprospiraceae bacterium. Taxonomy (GTDB): domain Bacteria; phylum Bacteroidota; class Bacteroidia; order Chitinophagales; family Saprospiraceae; genus JAKVCT01. Next base: position 26,340 of record JAKVCT010000009.1, on the reverse strand, counting down.
GGTCTGAATACAAATAGTAGTCTAATCTGGGAAATTATATTGCCCCCTTGTGGTGTCAATTTCTCTGGAAGTGCCAGTGATGTTAGCTGGGCAAACCGTTATCCAATTAGTCTATTAACTAATGGTGACACTATACGAGCTACTTTTGATGTCCCAAACAATGACATCTATGATAATGCTACATTGACAATCAATACTATGGGAAGCTGTGGGACTTGTGGTGCACAACAATCTATACAAAAACGCTTATTTGTCAACACCTCTGCTACAGACCCTGATCATTGCAAATTTTGTGTTTACAATATCAGCAATAGTCTATCTGTGGATCAATCCTGTAATGCTGCTCCTTGTGATGGTTTACGTATGACTAACTTTGAGTTCTTACGTACTAACTTAGGCTTAGCAGATAACGATAATGATCGTTATCCAGATCCAACAGGCACTTTAGATACCTCACAGATTAGACGAGATTTCTTTATTTATAGAGATACTTCACAAGCACTTTTTGAAGGTAAGATTCAAGTTCTGCAAGGTTCTCCCAACTATAACTTTGCTTATATAGAACTAACTATTGATAACAATTGGGATTTTTTGGATGGTAGTGCAGAAATCTTAGATGCAAGCACGGGAACTGTTCTGTATTGCAATCAGTTACAGCTCAATAATACAACGGTCAATGGTAACCGTAAAACATTTATTTTTGATTACAGTCCAAGTAGTTTGAGTAGTCCATGCCCCAATGTAAATAATACTTACAGCTTTGAAGATGGTGATAGTATTACTGTACGTGCCAACTTTGTGAATACGCTCAATGGGAATAATATCCTAGATGGTTTAGTTTATCCTGTTCGTATGTATACTAGTGAAGTGGCCAATCCAAGTACTGCCCAACAAGCTAGCTGCAATAACAATATTGGTTTCTCTGCCTTATATAAGATCTACAGTTTAGAACCTAGAGTTGATATTTCAGGAAATGGACTACATAATTCTTGTAATTTACGTAGGGTTGATGTAGAAGTAGAGGCTAATACAGGACAAAATATTCAAAGCATTAACATTTTTCCTTATGAGTATCGTTTGATTGGTTATCCACAAACTATGACTTTGCAGATCCCTCAAGGCTATGAATATGATTATGCACGCTTGAATAGCTTTCCGAATATTCCTAACAACACCCTGATTGATCCTGTAGATCCCAATGCTAATCCATTAGTTTTTGAAGTAGGACAAATTTATCAAGCAGGAGGAATTCCACAGCACCCAACTCAAGTAATCCCAATAGATGGTTTAGATAGAAAAGAAGTACAAGTATTCTTGCGCCCAACATGTACAATTGCGAATATGACTCCACAAGTCATGCATGCTACACTAGACTGGACACACACACTACCTCAGTTGCAGGATCCTAATGGAGAAGTTCTAGATGCAACACGCTCAGAGAATGGATTGCGTTGGCAAAAACCAGCTGTACAGCTCAGCCCAATTAGTAGTACAACAGCAGAAGGTGTTACCGAACAAGTTGAATGGATTGTACGCATTAATAATCCAACCAATACATCAGATGCTAGTAATGTTTTCTTAGGGTTTCGTTCCCCTTCTGGTAATATCAACGTATTACAAGTTGAGCATATTAGTTCGAATGGAACAGTGGTAAGTCCTACTCTGCTGAGTCAACAAGCGAATACCTTCCAGTTTGGAGATATTACTCAAACAGAATACCATGATTTTCGTATTACAGCTAATTATAATCAGTGTATGCTAGATAGTGTTTGGATTATGGCAGGCTGGAATTGTACGGGCTACCCCAATGCACTTTCCTTATATCCTTGCGATTTAGACACCCTAACGTTATTGGTACAACCCAAACAAGCTATCTTACAAGTAGAGTCCTCTTTTGACTCTACAGCAGATGCTGGTTGCGATACCTTGACCTATAGTTTCTTGATCAACTCCGCAGGAGAAGCAAGTGTATTCAAGCCTAGTATAGAGCTACAACTTCCTCAAGGCTTGCACCTAGTTGGTGATGCAGTGATCGAATACCCAATCGGTTCCACTCCGAGAGTATTCAATACAACAACTGTTGGTCAACTCCTAGTCATTGATTTAGATAATGCAGATGCTCAAAATACAGGCAGCTTGAGTATTCAGAATGATGGGCTTTTAGGTACACGCATGACAAACCTGGTAGAAGAACGCCAAGCTTTGGTTCAACTAAAGTTTCTGACAACTTGTGACTTTGTATCAGGTACGGGATTCTATCTGCATCCTTATGGTGAAGCTCCCTGTGGTAGTGCTGCTCAAGGAAGTGGTATTCCTAGTTATCAAGCTCCTATTCATTTTGATACCATGAGTACAGACTATACCATACTTAGTAGCTTGTATTTGGCTGCAGTGCCCTCTTGTCAACAACCTACGGTTACACTAGAGGTAGAGCTAGTTGCAGATGGTACTCCCAACTCCTCAGATACTACTTATATTATATTACCTCCCGATATTCGTTATCAAGGTAATCTAACCTGTTATCAATCGCAGTGCCCTACTTTTTTATTCAATGAACTATTAATGGACAATTCTACACGTCTTGTTTTTGCTTTTCCTCAAAATTGGGCATCGGGAGATACAGTTCGCTTTGATTTAGATATTGGTACTAGCAATTTCACAGGTTGTTCTAACTCTGAAGTCATTAGTATTGAACATATCTCGACGGTTAGTACTCCAAGTTGTGCCTTGGATGGTAGTTCTTGTGGAATAAGTCGAGTTTCTGTAGGACAAGAATTCTTGAGTACAGGTATCTACAAACCGGATATAACGATTAGTAATATTCA
>JAKVCT010000009.1:0-23505 GCA_022448995.1 Saprospiraceae bacterium | reverse complement strand
GCAAGTTATGCTCAATTATCCAATAATCAAGCACAATATACCATCGAATGCGATGTAAATAATACAGCAAATGTTGATATGCCTGCAGGAACCATTATTGATTTTTATTGTGCTGATGCTAATGGAACCCCTACAGGGCATGTAAAACACAGTCACATTGTTAGTGTACCTATCTTAGCCAATAGTACTAGTTATCAACAAATTCAGTTTACGACTGAACCTGCTTGTAATGCTATACAAGGTGTGGTATTGACTGTTGCAGATACTGCTGCTAATGGGTATACACAGTGTATTTGTCAAACTGCTAATAAACTAGCTCCAGATATAGAAAATGATATTGACTTACCCATAGAATGGCTAAATTTTGAAGCTAAACGTACACATATAGATCAAGTCAAACTGGTCTGGGCAACAGGTTCAGAGTTAGACAATAAGGGTTTTGAAATTCAACGTTTGTTAGAGAATGAAACAGAATTTGAAACTATCAGTTTTATCAATAGTTTAGGCGATAGCCAAAGCCCTACACATTATTCCTATAATGATAATAATGCTTCAAATGCAATGAGTTATTATAGAATAAAACAGGTAGATATGGATAATACTTATACTTATTCTGTAATTCGTGCAGTAGATGGTAAGGGCAATTACAAGGAGGGTTTACAAATTAGTATTTTTCCTAATCCAGGTATTGATGCTTTAAATATTCGCTTTGAACAAATTGGTGAGCACCAGACCGCTGAGTTACAAATTACGGATCCAACTGGACGACAATTATACACAAATACAATTACCTTAAGTGATCATGAAGTCTTTACCTTGGAGGAGGTCAAGCATTGGGCAGTTGGTGTATATTTTGTTACAATTCGTTTGGGAAATGGTGAAGAGCAGAGCTTCAAATTTACAAAAAAAGGAAATTAGATTCTTATTGAATCAAAGCTCGCTCTAGAGGTTAAGTTAAGCCTGAAGGCTTCAGTGAAACTAAAGGTTTTCGCTTTGGATGGACATATCTCATATCCAAGACGAAGGCCTTTTGTTTTTTAAGTACTTATTAAATAACAGTAAGCCTAGAATAGCTCTGCAAAGCTAATTCTCCATCAATAAAACATCAAGGAATTTACCATTATAGACTACTTAATGTACAACCTTTTACAGACTTCTATTTCTGGCCATAATATCTATCCACACTAACTTTTCCTGTTAATAATAGTTCTACAACTCTAAAATTTAGTATATTCAAGATGTAACCCTGTATATCCCCAAGACTAAACCTAGATTTTATGCGCTTCTTTTTATTTTTAGCTTTCCTTGCCTCTTTATTCCACTCTGCTTTTGGACAGATCCCCTCTCCTCCCAATCCTGCAATTTATATCAATGACTACGCTAATGTAATTCCCTTAGAACAGGAACGCGAATTAGAACAATACTTATTTAATTTTTATAAAAAAACTAGTAATCAAGTAGTAGTCGTAGTTATAGATTCTTTGGGGAATTATACTCTTGAAGATTATGCAAATCAATTATTCAACTCTTGGCAAATTGGAGATAAGGAGAAAAATAATGGAGTGTTGCTCCTAGCATCTATACAAGACCGAAAATTAAGAATTGAAACAGGTTATGGTGTAGAAAGTCTATTGACAGATATAGACGCAAGTCTTGTCATAAAAAACCAGCTTGGTCCTAATTTTAGAAAACAAGCTTATGGAAAAGGTATTGAAGCTGCTCTAGCTCAGATTGTTAAGAAATTGGATATTGGTTATTTTGCTAAGGATTTAAGAAGCTTTTATGATTCTCCTGACTATACAATGCTCATAATTACTATTTTATTATGTATAATGAGTATTCCTATCCTTTTTAGGGAATTCAAAGAAAAAATACAAGGCACTAAAAATATGCACAAAAGCTATCAAGCAGCCATTATGGTTATTGCTTGTGCTTCTGTAGGTTTTTTGCAAGTTGCTGGCGTCTTTTTAGCCATAATTATTTGTATACCACTATGGTTTTTGGGAACACCTATTCGCAAAAGATATGGGATAGAACATGTGTTAATCCGCTTACCTTTTTATGGACTATTCTTTTGGGGAGCTGGAATTGTTGCTATGTATCTTTTGGAAATGAGTGATAGTGAATCTAAACCATGGCTACAGGCACTCTATGATTGGACAATAATTTACCTGATCTATTTAATCACAAATATTATTGTTCACTTAATACTCATACAAAGTAATGCCAATAAGATTCTATTAAATATTCCTCTCAACACATTCCGTTACCTATTGTTGCCTCCTATTCTACTTGGAGCAGCTCATTTCATCAGCGTTCACTATGCAGATAAGGAATTAATTATCAACCTTAGTCTTTTGGAGATTTATATAGGCAATACGGACTATTACAACTTATTAGTGGGACTAACTTTATTTCCTCTTATGTATATCCTAGGAGAAGCTGCATTAGAACATTTAGCTGAAGATTTATTAGAAAAGGTTTCCCCAAATGGCACTGCATATTCCTGTGCTGAACTTCTTGGTTTGATACCTAACACAGATCAGAATAAATGGGAAATTCTAAAACGTTATCATGTAGAGGAGGAAGTAGATCAACAATATGAAACCTTCAAAAATGCTTATCTCAAAGCTAAATTCAACGATAAAAAAATCGATGCCCTTAGGTCAGATATTACAGCCTTCCTACGTAAACCAGAAAAAATAATCAATAAGAAGACAACTGCTCCTATTCTAGAAGCTTACGACCTTCTAAAGCCAATTATGGTACATTGGAACGAAAATCATAAAGCTGAACTAGAACGAAAAGTAGAAGCAGAATTAGCGTTTTTTAGACGAATTCAACCTAGCAATTTACAAGGTACCGACAAAGAACGTTTGGAACAATTTACGGAACATCTTAACTATCTTTTTACAAGGCCAGATGGTAGTAACTATATTTATAAAAATATAGAACAAAAATTAGATATAGCAGACTGGGATAAAAAATTAGAACCATTGAAAGAAACCTCTAAATATTATAAACAGAGGGAAAAATTCAAAGCGCGTTTTGATGATTCTCGTTTTGTTTTAGAAAAACAAACCATGCAAGATTTCACAAAAGATATTGATGATTTTTGGATAAACGTGAAGCTAACAGGTAATTATCGTAACGATTATGTGCTTGATCAAAATATAAAACAAGCTAAAAATGAAGGAATTTTTCAACGAAAAATATTAGATCTTCAAGAACGTTTAGACCTTGAGAAGTATCTGGATAGAGAACTTGATTATTTTAGAAAAATTCCAGAAGAAATATTAGATACAACTGAAAAAGAACGTTTAGATGCAGCAATCGATAAAGTCAAAAAATTGATTGCTAGTCCAAAATCTGTTCTGAAATATAGTCAAGAAGAACTAATTAAACGCAGTAAACCTTACCTTACTTCTGGTGCTTTATCTAGCCACAGGAGTACCTATACTAGTGCAAGTATAAAAACAGTGGAAGAAGAGTTTGCTAAGGAAATACGTGTGATTGCAGAAAAAGAGTATCCTTATGAAGAACTCGTAAATTTCTATGAGAATAAGGTATTAGCTATCACTAAAAAGCCTCAAGCTTTTTTGACAAAGCGTAGTTTTAGTTATACGCGAACTTATCAATCCAATTCCTCATCATCAAAATCGTCCTCTTCATCAAGACGTACTAGCTACAGTGATTATTCGGACTACTCAGATTATAGTGATTATTCGGACTATAGTGATTATTCGGACTATAGTGATTACTCTGACTATAGTGATAGTAGCTGGGGCGGTGGTAGCTCTGGTGGCGGTGGTGCTAGTGGTGGTTGGTAGAGAGGTTCAAGCTCTCGCAGAATGGCAAAAGGTGAAAGAAAAAACATGCTGAATCTCCCTGGTTAACTTCGTTGAGACCTTCGGGGTTGTCTGACGTTCCCAAATTGGTCATAGCTCAGTTCAAATTACTTCGTAATTTTCAAAGCTATGACCAATTATAAAATAAGGGAGTCCTAGATCTTTTGTGCTACTTTTAAAGCAATTGTTAAAAGTAGCTTAAGAAGAGATTTTCTTAATACTGAACCTTCCTATGATAGTTCATTACTCTGACTAATACATACTCCACGAAACTAATACTGAAAAATTCTACAAACTAAAATAGTCTATTTATTCTTCTTGAGATATTCTTCTATCAAGTCAGAGATAATATTCTTCATATATTTTTTCTGTGATCTTGCTACCGTCTTCAAGCCTTCAATCTTGCTCTTATCCAATACAAAAGTCACTCGCTTGGTAGTTGGCTTTACAGGTTCAGCCTTGGTGGGTTGGGCAGTACGTTGGATCAAAACATCAATACCGATTGCCTTTCTATTTTTATTATCCTTAATTATATTTCGCTTGATCTCAGTGACCTCAGCACCATCGATATTGGATTCAATACTCTCCTTAAAAAAAAGCTCTAAATCTGTAGAAAAAGATTTGCGATTAGTCTTACGGCTTTTAGTCGGAGTAGATTTTTTGGTTCTGATTTTCTTCTTTGGAGAAGGTTGCTCAACATCAAGCATAGAGGGATTGTCCTGAAGATTATCTTCAAGTGTTTGTGTAAACAACATGTCTAGACCATCCGCAAAGGATTTTTTATTCTTTTTTCGACCTTTCATATATGCTTTTGTACTCAAAATACAATCTCTATTTATACAAAGTTCATTAATTTAGGTAGTAATTCCTAAAAAATACACATTTAAGCTTAGTATTTCAAATAATTAACAATTTTTTGTTTGTTAAAAGTGTACAGATTTATCCTATTGGTTAAGCAAGAAAACAAGTACAATCCTAAAACAGCCTGAGTATTTTTTTAGCTTTTTTCATCTAAAAATAGCCACAAAATAGTATAGAGAAAGATTTAAGAACATGTAATCAATTAAAGATAGTTTTGTAATTTAGAGCAAATTAAAATACTAACTGTTAGAGCAATAGTTCGTAGTTTTTTTGTAACTAATTGACAATCAAAAGGATGTACAAAACCAAGCAAATCCTATAAAACATTGATTATCAATCATAAAACCCCTTAAGGGCTCAGTTAAATTAAAAAATCAACGAACTATCATTAGAGATTATTAGTGGTTTTATAAGTGTACAACAAAGTTAGCCCTCTATTAATCAACTTTATACAGATCAACTCGATAATAGACAACCCTGTATTAATGAAAAAACTATTTCTTCTAGATGCCTATGCACTCATTTATCGTGCACATTTTGCATTTATCAAACGTCCTCTTATTAATTCCAAAGGCTTTAATGTCTCTGCAATTTCTGGTTTTGTATCTACCCTATGGGATGTCTTACAAAAAGAAAAGCCAAGCCATATTGCAGTTGCTTTTGATATGCCTGCCTTGACTTTCAGACATGAAATGTATGAACCTTACAAAGCTAACCGAGAGGAACAGCCTGAAGATATTACACGCTCTATTCCGATTATCAAAAATATAGTCAAAGCTTTTAATATTCCTGTAGTTGAAAAAGCAGGTTTCGAAGCGGATGATATTATTGGAACCTTAGCTAAGCAAGCTGAAAAAGAAGGATTCCAAGTTTATATGATGACACCTGATAAGGATTATGCACAGTTAGTAACGGATAAGGTTTTTCTATACAAGCCTGCTAGAATGGGTAAAGGAATTGATGTCTTTGGGGTAAAAGAGGTTTTAGAAAAATGGCAAGTACAAAGCACTGAGCAGATTATTGATCTACTCGGATTGCAAGGAGATGCCGTAGATAATATTCCAGGTGTGCGTGGTGTAGGGCCTAAAACTGCGGTTAAATTATTAGCGCAATATGGCACTATTGAAAATATTCTAAAAAACACACATGAGCTCAAAGGTAAACAAAGAGAGCGTTTAGAAACAGATAAGGAGGCTGCTTTATTATCTAAGAAGTTAGCCACTATAAAAACAGATGTAGACGTAACTTTTGATGCAGAGAGTTATCAGCATTCTGAATATAATTATGACAAACTCCTGGAGTATTTTAAAGAATTAGAATTTAGAACACTCACCAAACGTATTGTATACCTTCAGCAGAAAGGACAGACAGATACTCCACAAAATGTACAGACAGATTTGTTTGGTAACCCAATCAGTACAGCACAGAAAGCTGAGTCTAAAATGTCTTCTGCTCTTGCTATTGTAGATAAGAATATAGATAATGTTGAGCACAACTATCACTTAATAGATACTGCCGATAAACGTCAAGAGTTGATTCAAACATTGAACCAACAAAAGGTCTTCTGTTTTGATACAGAAACTACAGGAATTGATGCCAATCGTGCAGAATTAGTGGGAATCGCATTCTCTTTCAAAGCACATGAAGCTTATTATGTACCTCTGCCTAAGGAGCGTGAAGCTGCATTGAAATTAATCACTGAATTCAAGGAGGTTTTAGAAAACCCTAAGATTGAGAAAATTGGACAAAATCTAAAATATGACTTACTCATACTACGCTGGTATGATATCAAAGTACAAGGAAAGTTTTGGGATACCATGCTTATGCATTATGTCCTAGAACCTGAGAAACGTCATAATATGACTTATCTCTCAGAGACTTATCTAAATTATGCACCTGTACCTATTGAGAAATTGATTGGTAAAAAAGGAAAGAATCAGTTGAGTATGCGTGATGTGGACTTGGATAAGGTCAAAGAATATGCTGCGGAAGATGCTGATATTACATTCCAACTTAAAGAAGTTTTAGATAAATTATTAAAGGAGGAAATAAGAATGCTTTATGAGGAAGTAGAAGAACCTTTGATTACTATCTTAGCAGATATAGAATATAATGGTGTAAACTTGGATGTTCCGTTCTTGTCAGAGTACGAAAAAATCATTGATACGGATATTCAAGAAATGAAAAAAGCCATTTTTGATGCAGCCAATGGATTGAAATTCAACTTAGATTCTCCTAAGCAAGTTGGAGAAGTATTTTTTAATCAATTGAAAATTCCTTATCGTTGGAAAAAGACCAAAACTGGTCAGTATTCTACCAATGAATCTAAGTTAACAGAATTGGCAGAGGATAATAAAATCGTAGCTGATCTGCTAGAATATAGAAGTTTAGCAAAGCTAAAATCAACTTATATTGATGCTCTACCTCGATTGGTGAATCCTAAAACGAATCGAATTCATAGTTCTTTCAATCAAGCTTTGACCGTAACCGGTCGTTTGAGCTCTCAAAATCCCAATTTACAGAATATTCCCATTCGTAGCGCAAAAGGAAAAGAGATTCGTAAGGCATTTGTACCTAAGGACGCAGCGCATACTTTAATTGCTGCGGATTACTCCCAAATAGAGTTGCGCTTGATCGCTGAAATCAGTAAAGATGAAGCCATGCTAGAGGCTTTTCAGTCTGGACAAGATATTCACAAAGCTACTGCTGCTCGGATTTTTGATGTGCCGATTGATGAAGTGACCAAGGAACAACGCTATCGGGCAAAAACAGTGAACTTTAGTATTATTTATGGTGCTGGTGCAACGAATTTGTCTAAGAATTTAGAGATTAAACGCAGTGAAGCACAACAGTTGATTGAGCAATATTTTAAGCAGTACTCAGGCATTAAATCTTATATGGAAAATGTGGTGAATCAGGCTAGAATTGATGGTTATGTCACCACACTCAAAGGTCGTCGTCGCTACTTACGCGACTTGAATTCAAAGAATTCAATGGTGCGTTCTCATGCTGAACGAAATGCAGTTAACACTCCTATCCAAGGTACTGCTGCTGATATGATTAAGTTAGCCATGATCCAAGTACAAGCTGCTTTGGAAAAGGGTAAATTCAAAACTAAAATGATCTTGCAAGTGCATGATGAGTTGGTTTTTGATGTGCCTAATGCTGAGTTAGAAAAGGTAAAACCCATTATTGAGGAAGCTATGCGCACAGCATTGAAGGGACTGAAAGTTCCCATTTTAGTGGGTATTGACACAGGACAAAATTGGTTGGAAGCGCATTAAAAAGGCTGTTTCAGCATTAAGTAAAACAACTGATAATCAAACAATTACAAGATAACTTTAAAAATAAATGAGTTTCACTGAGCACTTCGTGGTTGTCTAACGTTCCCAAATTGGTCATAGCTTTGAAAATTACGGAGTAATTTAAATTGAGCTATTTGTTAATTCTCAAGAATTAACAAGTGACCAATTACAAAATAAATGAGTCCTAGATTAACTTCGTTGAGCCCTTCGGTTTTTTTTGGTCACCTTTTGCAGCAATGCAAAAGGTGAGGGAGAAAATATGCTTAATACTGAACCTCCCTAAAAAAAAGGCTGCTCAATAAATTGAGCAACCTTTAATCAAAAACTTAGTGCGAATATATAATATTAATAATTTACTTCTTAATAAATTTCTGTGTTAGTGTATTTTCGCCATCTGTAGCTCGGATGAAGTAAGTTCCACTTACAAACTCACTCACATCAAAACGAGTTTGGCGATTCAACAAACGACCTGTTTGTAATACCTGACCATGAATGTTTATGATTTGATAATCCATTTCAGTATCAAAACGCTCTAGATCAAGAATAATATTATCTACTGCAGGATTTGGATAAACATTAATAACAGGTATAGTTAATGGAGCATCAGAGCCCAAAGTTTCGTAAGCTTGTCCTTGATCACTTAATGGAGCTAATGTCCAAAGTGCAGCAGAACTACTCACTAAATCAATAGTATAATCCTCTACCTCTCCATAAGAGAAAGTTTCACAAGGTTCAGCCGTTTCCTTATACTTCATACTTACACGCATACGGGTCAAACCAGTAGAAGCATTTGCTGGAATATTCAGACTTGCAGATAAAGTTCCACTAGAAGAAGAAGAACCACTAACCAATAATTCACCAGCATCATCAAAGTCTCCATCGCGATTGAAGTCAATCCATATTCTCCAATATTCATCATAAGATTGTCCTTGGAAACCTGCACTAAAATATGCTTTAGGAGAAGTTCCTACAGTTACGCTACCTGTTAGATTGGTGTAGTCACCATATCCACCAGCATCAGCAGCAGAAGAATTGGAAATTCCACCAAATTCTACTAAGTCAATCCACTCATACTGATTATTATTTCCTTTAGAATCACAATATCCTGTTGGTGCAGATCCACCACCATTATTACCACCACCAGTAATTGTTACAAGATAATCTTCCGTTTCACCATAGCTATACCCCCCACAAGGATTGACTGTTGAGTTATCACTCATCACAATACGCATTCTAGTAGTCAAACCAGATGCACTTGAAGGAATAGTCATTGTACCAGAAACAGCTGTTGTACTACCGTTCAAGTCAGCAAATACTTCTTCTCCAGCATCATCAAAATCACCATCTTCATTGAAGTCAATCCAAATTTTCCAATGCTCATTATAAGTAGAATTAGAATATTTAGGTGTCAAAATTACAGCATTAGGACCTGTTACAATATTAGCTGGTGCTAGGCTTCCTGTAAAGTCAGAATAATTAGATGCTCCTGAATTATTGGAAAATGATCCAATTTGTACAGCACTAATCCATTCATAAGTACTATTATTACTTTCTGAACTACAGTAAGCAGGTGTTCCTCCACCTCCACCACCGCCATTACTTGGCGCAGTGATTGTTACCGTATAATCTTCAGTTTCACCATAATCATAAGCCCCACAAGCATCTGGTGCTACATTATACCGCATAACAACACGTAATCTAGTTGTTACACCAGCAGCACTTGCAGGTATAGTCATATTACCACTTACTGCTGTTGAACTTGCAGCTCCAGCATCAAATACTTCCTCGCCAGCATCATCAAAATCACCATCTTCGTTCAAGTCAATCCAGATTTTCCAATACTCATTATAGACAGTACTCGAGTGCCCTGGAGTTAAGGTTACAGGAATAGAACCTGTTTCAATACCAATAGTTTGGCTTGTAAAATCAGAATATCCACTTGAAGGCTGAGCAGGTGTATTATTAGTAAAGTTATCAATAATAACTCCAGCAATCCACTCATCTGCTACGCTGTTTCCACTAGATGCACAATAACTTGAGGTAGATCCACCACCATTATTGCCACCACCAGTATTACCACCACCGTTGTTATTAGAAGATAAACCAGTTGCAATCAATGCAAAACGCTGATTACTTCCCAGTAAATTACCTTTATGATTAACTGTAATAGTATAGGTAGCTCCTGCAGTTGGGTTTGCAATATAAACTTTCTCAATATTATCTACACTATTATCACCTTGTGTTGCAGCTGCACTTGGATTACCCGGATTCAGTCTCCAAGGATAATAGGTTGTTCCATTATCAAGGCGCAAATCTAAATCATTCATTAGTACAGGAGTTGCATCATCCACCGTAGAAGTATTGTTAGCATTTCCCTTAGGATCTGTCCAACAAATCGTTACCTCAAGAGGTGCGTTACCTGCAGCAACTACATTCAAGGTGTAGGATTGACCATTGTTGAGTACTTCAGAGCTTAGGATTGCCCCTGAATTACTGTGAGCATTCAAGATTGCTTCTCCTGCAGCTTCTGCATTCATCAACCCCCAACCAAACATATAATCAGGTCCGGTTGCAGGTCCTGCTTCATCAGCAGTGTGTAATGCCAATCCACGTAACATAGAAGCATACATGAAGTTGTTTCCACCATAAGTTTCGTTGTATAACTGTTGTAATAAGGCTAAAGTACCTGTCACATTAGGACTCGCCATAGAAGTACCACTTAGAGTAGCATAAGAACTATTACTATTAGAATACACAGAATATACATCTACCCCCTTTCCTGCAATATCTGGCTTGATACGACCATCATCGGTAGGTCCCCAGTTACTGAAGTTAGACATTTGTACTGAATTAGGGCCAGTATAGTTGGGTACACTGTAAGCTGCAGCTACTACAATTGCATTCTTAGAACAAGAATGTCCTGTCAATAAATCAAATCCACCTTTATTCGTAATAGAAGCTTGAAAACCTCTGTCATTTCCTGCTGCATTTACCATTTGGTAATAAGGATAATTGTACATTAGATTATCCCAGTCAGAAGCAGTTTCGTCATATTTACCAATCCAATGTCTAGGAATCTGTAAACGCCCACCTCCATCAACTACACCATAACCATAAGAGTGATTAGAAACTAACAAGCCATTGGATGCTGCAGAAGCTGCTTCAGATAAGTCATTATTCCAATCATAGCCAACTACAGAAGCCTGATAAGCCATTCCTCTTGCATAACCATTACCTGCATTAAGGCTTGCAGCTACAGTTCCAGCAACGTGATTAGCATGTCCATTATTACCATTCGGCGAAGTAAAAGGCACACCATCTCCCTGAGAAGCTCTCCCAGAGAAGCCCACATGAGACGTTCTCAATGGTCCTCCATCCCAAACACCAATTGTCATATTTTGTCCATTGACATTTAATCCTAAAGAGCCACCTGAATTTAAGGATGTAGCACGAGTAGTTTTCGCTGCAGTAGAGTTACCTACTACATAGTAAATAGGTGTTCCATCACTCATGATACGTTGTAACTCACCTTGTCGCTCTTGCCCCATATCAATGGTTAGAGGAATATCGTTAGCTTGAGCGTAGGTTACAGCAGCTTGTTTTTCCGCGTCTTTAGTTGTTTTTAAGTCTGCTTGATATTGTGCAGATTTTGTTGTGTTGTAGGTGCTCGAAATGTAATCTTTCTGAGCATCTGTTTGTGCATTACCTACTTGACACAGCATTAATAAAGCTAAAGTGCTGGTTCCCAGTCTGGATGCAATGGAGAAAATGTTAAGAGGTTTCATAAAATTTGGTTAGAGATAGATTTGAGCAAATAAGTTTTGATGTACTTTTTTTAAAAACTTTTTACAGAATATTATTTGGATTATTCTTTTCAGAATAAATAAAATTGGGAATTTGTGTGTTATCTTTTATCTAATTTTGTAATATAATCTACTACAATTTATTTTTTTCTTAGTTATAATTTGGTGTGATATAGCTTTTTTTTAAAATTAAATTTTGTGGTACAAAACTACAAAAAATAATCTTTTGATAAAATGTTTTTCTATTATTTAATCAATATGTTCTAAGTCTTTTTTTTAGAAGTCTAAACTAAGATATACAGAAAAAATAACTAGATAATAATCACTTAAAAAACTAATAATCAAACTATTAAATACATAACAAAAACACTATATATTGTAGAAATCCAAGAAAAAACTAAAGCTATTTTTTTACATATATACTTATCACAAAATCAATAAATTCTATTTTTTGGAGACAAATATCTTATAAAAGAACTCCATACAGAATATTATTTTACAGAGTAATTCAGTGCTAATTTTAATTATTTGGTGATCCAATACTCTTCAATTATCGTATTATACATTAAGTAATAGAACATATATTCTCATAGTTATTTTTAGCTGATTTCAAGTCAAATTTTAGCTTCGCTGAGCCTTTCAGGGTTTGTTTTAAAGAACCTAGCTGTGGCCTACTACTACTACGTTCTGTTCATTAAAGTTGACTAAAATCGTTCTAACAATTACTTTTGTCCTCTTACTTAAACAAGTAGCTAGATAGGTACAATTATTCTTATAAGCTATTTAATTTTAGATTTCATACATCTTTTGACTCATCTGAAGTTGTGAAAATTCAGATATTCGTTTTATGTTTGTTTTAAGAAATCTTATTTTGATAGAATTCCATATTGAAAATTCTACGAGTAATATAAATTAAGCAGAATTAAAATAGCACTAAACATTGGGTAGCACAGATCAATATTTATCTGAAGAACAACTAGTAGGCTTACTAACTCAAGGAGATAGTAGAGCTATGGGAATTCTATATGATAGATATGCTGCTGCTTTGTTGGGTGTAATATCAAGAATCATCCAGCCACAAACAGCAGCAGAAGATGTACTTCAAGAGGTTTTTGTAAAAATTTGGAAATATCGACATCAATATCAATCCTCAAAAGGTCGTCTATTTACCTGGATGCTTCGGATTGCACGGAATTATTCCATTGATGTAGCACGCTCTGTGAATCATCGGAAACAAAAAGTTACCGATACAATAGATCTGAAAACACAAAAACTAGGTATCACAAGAGATAAAACAGATACAATTGGGGTAGCTGAAATCGTCAATCGCTTAGCCATTGAGTATAGGCAGGTTATCGAGCTTGCTTATTTCTATGGACATACACAAAACGAAATTGCGAAAAAACTCAATATCCCTTTAGGTACAGTCAAAAGTCGAGTAAGAATCGGTTTAAGAGAATTAAAAAAATTAATGAACTAGTGGATATCAAATCATTCATAGCATCTGGAATCTTAGAAGACTATGTGATGGGACTCACTTCTGAGCAAGAAACCCAAGCCGTACAATGTCTCTCTAAAATTTATCCTGAAATTCTCCAGGAAGTCCAAGCACTTGAGGTGACTATGGAAAATCTAGCTCTGTCCATGCAAGTAGCTCCTTCAGCTGGTTTACGCAATCAAATCTTACAAAGCATAGAACAAGAGATAGCGACAGAACAAGAACAAACTCCAAGCTCCCAATCTAATTCAGTTATTACAACAGCTAAAACACAAAGTACTGAAGAAAAACCTACGCCGTCTAAAATAAACTATCTACTTCTTGGATTTCTTGTACTACTTGTGATAGGAATAAGTCTAATAACGTACTACGGGATATCTGCTCAATCGACCATAGCAAACCAGCAACAGTCTATAGCTGAGTTGGAACAAAAAATAAATGCCTTAGACCTATCTCTAGATACTCAAAGAGAGGAGCAGGTAGAGCTAGAAGAAAAACTGAAGCTCAAAAAGATGCAATTAGCAATGGTTCAAGCTAAGGGCACCAAACATATTGTCATGAAAGGTAAAACCAAGAAATGTGAGTCTATCATTTATTGGAATGCTCTAGATGCTTCTACCTGTCTTTTTATTCGGCATCTACCTCCCAAAAAAGTAAGTGAAGATTATCAGTTGTGGGCAATAATAGATGATAAGCCTGTTGATTTAGGTATTGTCTCAGAGGGAATGTTCAAGGAATTATCCATGGTAAAGTCAGTAAAAAAGCCTGATGCTTTTGCAATTACTATAGAACCTAAGGGTGGTAGTGCCAAACCTAACTTAGATAAACTCTGTACTTTTGGTAAAGTTGTCTAAAGGCATTCTTCCCTACACATTTCACCCCATAGCATTCTTCTGAAGATTGCACTCTAAAAGTGTTTAAGTAGCAATAATACATATAGAATAGTCTAATTTTTATTTTGAAATTTGAGTAGTTTTCTGTAGTTTGTATTGTTGTTGTATCTAAGAGTCTATCCAAGGCTTTTTGTAGTTTACCCCATTTTTATCAATAGCAAGAATATTCGCTCTAAGATAATTTTTTGTCTAAACAAAAGTACTCTATTACAGGGCACTGTGTAGACTCATTTTAGACAAAATAAATCTATCAATTATATAATCCCGATAAAATACTCCACCCCATTTTAATAAACTCATTCAATCAGAATTTGATATGAAAAAATTTCAACCCTTAATTATCTTATGTTTGGCACTTAGCTTCTGTCAAACAATCGTGGCACAGTATAACGATCGCTTATTATTTACAGCTGAATTAGACGGTGAGTTCTTGAGCAATGCTCCTACAGGACGAGGTCTAGCAACGATGTTAACCAATACATCTTTTGATACTTTATGTTTAGATTTAGTTGTTGGCAATTTAACCAACTCCATTAGCAGTATCAATATTTATGAGGTAGGTACAGGTAATGTTGTCATAGACCTTACTTCAGCACTCAATAACAATAGAGTACAAGCCTACTTAACGGCTAGTGATTTTAATTCGAGTAATTGGCAGCAGAACTTAATGAATGGAGCTTACTACTTAGGTGTAGATGTTGGAGATGCAAGTCTTATGCCTGCTGGTAAAATCATGTTTCAAAACCATGCTTTGTTCCATGCTTGGTTGGATACTACACAACAAGTACATACGGTTACAGGACTAACAGGTAATGCCAATGCACTAGCTGTTTTTCACTTTCATCCTTATGATCTAGATATCACTTACAACATTATTACCTTGGGGTTGACAGGTCCTATTACTGCAGCGCATTTACATTACGGACAAGCAGGTGTTGCAGGTGGTGTTGCAGTTGACTTGGGTTCAGGTATTGATGGTAACACAGTTTCAGGAGTTGCTGCTGCACCTAATGATTTTATGGATAGTCTTAATGCAGGTAGTATTTATGTGAACGTCCACACAGCTACCAATACAGCGGGTGAAATTCGAGGACAAGCAGTTGTAGAAGAACGCTTAGCTTTTGAAGCTGTAATTGACACCGCTCAGCAGGTACACGATGTTACCAATGCTAATCCTGAAGGAATCAGCTATTTTGCAACTAATATTACAATGGATACTCTTTGGATAGATGCTTACTTGGATAGCCTGAGTGGAAATCTAACGGCTGCTCATATTCACGAAGGTCCAGAGGGTGTTGCAGGTGGTGTTCTATTAGATCTTAGTGCATTGATCAATGGAAATAGAGTGAATGGAACAATAACATCAGGTGTTGATCAAGCATTAATTAGTAAACTAATGACTGGACAGGCTTATGTCAACTTTCATACTGCAGCCAATACAGCAGGTGAGGCTCGTGGGCAAATCCACAAAATGGCCCGTGACGGTAATGTATTTACTTTGGAGGGTACTCAACAAACTCCTGCTATCTCTGTGGCTGGCTATGGTAATGGGTTCACCTCTATCGATCCCTACCAAAAAGACGTTTACTTTTCTTATGTAGCTGATAGCTTGACAGGGACACCAACGGGTATTCATTTTCATCAAGCAGCCTCAGGATCTTCAGGAGCTGTTGTCTTTGACATGGCAAATTTGTTCACAAGTGTAGGTAACGCTGTAATAGGTTCTGGTGCTTGGTATCAGAATGGTACTCCTGCATTTGATGCAAGTATGGTAGAAGCTTTTCGCACCAATGAGATTTATCTCAATATACATACCCAAACCAATAGTGCTGGTGAACTCCGAGGACAGGCTTATCGCAATCAGACTGTTTGTGATGCTTTTGTAACCTCTACTCACAAAATTGGAAGTACAATTAAAAGTCTGACGGTATATCCTAATCCAACAAATGCCGAATTAAATATTCAGTTAGAAAATACAACTACAGCTCAGTACCAATTGAGATTGATGAATGTACTGGGTGAGACTGTACAGAATCAAACTGTCTTATTGAATCAGGGATCTAATTTCCTACAAATTAATCTGAATGATTACCAAAAAGGTGTTTATTTCTTAGTAATTGACAATGGAGAAAGTCAGCAAACTGTAAAAGTGATGAAATACTAGTATTCTAGATTTATTCTTAGCAATACGTAATATATTATGTCTGAGGGGGCTGTATAGAACGGTAAATTTGAAATTGTCGTTCTATACAGCCCCTTTTCATGAGCTAACTTTTTTACGTATCACAAGAGTGATTTATAATTGTCATACAGAATACCCATATAAAGTTGTTTGGCAGATGAACCAACTAAAATACACTAATTTTGTTTCTTAACTTATTCTGTTCAAAATATCAATTTAGATTATTTTGTTATCTAGAAAGACTCTATATTCACACAAACCATTAATTATCAAACAAATAAGGAATATATCAACAAAAACTATCCCTGTTTAAAATCACCTTTCAACCAACCAAAGGTAATATATGCTCAAAGTTTACCATTAAGTGCCATTTACCTTATTAAAGTTGTTTAAAAATCGTCTTCACCGCATCAAATTTATTGATTTTGGCCACTTTTAGCTTCGCTAAGCCTTCAGGGTTAGCTTTACTGAAAGGCTCAGCAAAGCCAAATTATCTAAATTCCTGCATTAAATCTAACCATTAAATAACTTTAATATGATAGTTCGTTTATTTTAAAATAATCTTTTATTGGTAATAAAAATATACATATTACAGAGCACAATTTTTTACACATAATTATCCTTTTTTTGCATTCTAACCACAGCAACATTTCTTAGTTTTCTAGACATTGTTAATTCATTAATTTTTAGCTTTTTGGAGCCTCTAAGAGCTCATACATTATCAATTACATAAATTTTACAAACATGAAATCATCATTTTTATACTTCATTTTCTTAGGAGGATTAAGTATCTTCTTTTTACAAAGTAATTCGGGTGGACGCGCAGCTGCTGGTAATGCAGATAGTACGGGATCTCCTGTAAATAATAATCAAACTTGTAACACCTGTCATAGTGCAGGTAATTTTGGTACAACAAGCTCCGAAATTCAAATTCTTGACAATGGAACTCCTGTAACAGAATACACAGCTGGACAAACCTACACACTACAAGTAACGGTGACAAATGCTACAGGTAACCCTATCCGTTATGCTTCTCAAACAGTAGCCTTACTTTCAGATGATACTCAAGCAGGAAGCTTATCTTCAGCAACTACGACTAATACTCAGATCAGTACACTAAGTAATAGACAATATCTAGAACATGGTGGGAGTGGCATGAATTCAGATGGTATTTTCAGTGCAACATGGACAGCTCCAGCAGCAGGTTCTGGTACAGTAACTTTCTACAGTGTAGGTATGGCATCAAACGGAAACAGTGGCACTTCAGGAGATAATGTTTCTCCTTCTAGCAACTTACAGTTACCAGAAGCCGTTGCTAGTTCTGTAGCCGAGGTAGAAGTAAATACAATACAACTCAAAAGTTTCCCCAATCCTACTCAAGGTGTTGTTACAGTGGAATTGCAGGCAAGATCCTCTGCGGAATATAATATTCAAGTAGTAGATTTCTTAGGTAAAGTCTTAGAAAATAGATTTCTTGAAGTACATCAGGGTCATAATAATATTCAATTAGATTTGAGTAATTATCCAGCTGGTATGTACTTCATTTATGCAAATGGAGAAGATCAAAACCAAGCAATACCAGTATCTAAGCAATAATCTTTTGATTGAAGTTATTTAAAAAATAGCAAACCAACTATGATGCGGTCAATTAATAATTGATTATTCTTAAACAACTTCATAATTCGTATTTTAGAAACTTTTAACCATAGATTATATATATGAGAGTTGTGTTACAAAGAGTCAGCCATGCCTCTGTTACTGTAGATCAAAAAATCATTGGTAAAATTAAAAAAGGTTTACTACTTTTACTAGGTATTGAAGCTACAGACAAACAAGAAGATATAGACTGGCTCTGCAAAAAAATACTGGGTATGCGTATTTTTAACGACACTGAGCATAAAATGAACCTGTCTGTTCAAGACGTGGATGGTGAGATCTTAGTGATTAGCCAATTTACCTTACATGCAAGCACAAAGAAGGGGAATCGTCCCTCCTTTATCCGAGCGGCTAAACCAGATATATCCATACCACTCTATGAAAAATTCGTACAGAGCCTAAAAGAAAAATCAAGAAAAGAAATCCAAACAGGGATTTTTGGAGCAGATATGAAAATTGAACTCCTCAATGATGGTCCCGTGACTATTATTCTAGATAGTAAGCAGAAAGATTTATAATTCACTATTGAAGATCATAGCCCACGCATAAGAATTAGATCTAAACATTTTTTTACACATATATTTAGCTTAATTATGAAATTACGTTTTATTTACTTTGCCTTTGCAGCAGGGCTTTTAGTCTTTTTGTTGCAAAGTAGTTCCAGTGGAGCAGGTGCAGCTTTCAATGCAGATTATACAGGTTCTTTTCACAGCTCTGCAGCTTGTACCAATTGTCACAGTAATTCTGGAAATTTTGGTACCACCACATTTTCTATACAGGTATTAGACAATGGAAATCCTGTAACAAGTTATATTCCAGGACAAACCTATACTGTACAAACAACTGTTGTTGCTAGCAGTGGTAGTCCAAGCCGTTATGGTTCTCAAGCTGTTGCATTATTATCCTCAAATAATAACCAAGCAGGTAGTTTTGGATCTCCAACTACTGGAGGTACAAGAATAACTAATATTAGTGGTCGTAGTTACTTAGAACATGGTGGAGGAAACAATACCACAGGGGTATTCTCTGCACCATGGACAGCACCTACCACAGGTTCTGGTACTGTTATATTCCACGGAATTGGTTTAGCTGCCAATGGCGGAAGTACTGCTGGTGATGATGTTTCTAGTCAAATTACAGTGAGTCTTACAGAAACAGTAATTACCACTATTACTTATACGCAAGCATCTTTATGTGGTGATGATAATACTACTTATAGCCCAACCATCACTGGAACAACAGGAGGTAGCTATAGTTTAATTAATACTACAGGTAACGCTAATGCTGCATTTAATAGCACTACAGGCGAAATTACCCCAAGTAATGCTGCAGCTTCAGGTTCATTTACAGTTGAATATGATTATGGTACAGGTACAAGCACAGTGGATATTATTATTACTAAAGAAGTAGCTGGTATTGATTATACAGCTAGCACACTTTGTCCAACAAGTGCTACTATAGAATTGCCAAATTTGGCTGCTGGAACTACTACTGGAACCTTTAGTTCATCTCCTGCCGGTCTAAGTATCAATACAACTACAGGAGGAATTGATCCTTCAGCATCTGCTGTAGGTAATTATACGATTACTTATACGACCTCAGGTGCTAATGGTTGTACACCAGTTACGGCTACAGACGTAGTTGCTATTGCTACCGATGATGCAAGCTTTGCTTATTCAAGTGCCACCTTCTGCCAAGGTGTATCTAACCCTAGTCCAACCGTTACAGGTGTAACTGGTGGTACATTTAGTGCAACAGGTAGCCCAGCTTGGTTGAACACCTCAACAGGAGAAATTGATATGTCTACAGTTCCTCTAGGTACTCAAGATATTACCTATACCACCAATAGTGCTTGTAGTGGTAGCTCTACAATAACTATTACGATTACAGCAGGAGGTGATGCAACCTTCAATTATAATAATAACACTACATTCTGTAACAATCAGGGTGATCCCCTAGCAATCATAACAGGTATTGCTGGAGGTACATTTACTATTTCTGGCGCGGGTAGCATTGATGCAGCTACAGGAGAAATTGATTTGGGTAATACTCCTCCTGGCAACTATGATGTTACCTATTCTGTAGCTGGCACTTGTCCTGCTAGTGAGACTCTTTCTATTACGATAGTAGAAACAGATGATGCTGATTTTGAATATGCAGATGTGGTATTCTGTACAGATGAAGCTAATCCTTTAGCTACAATCAATGGCACAACTGGAGGTACATTTACTATTTCTAACACAGGTACTATTGATGCAGCTACAGGAGAAATTGATCTACTGGGTTCTGGTGCAGGCATATATGAAGTAAGCTATATAACTGCTGGGACTTGTCCAGATACACTAGACCAAACTATTGAAATTGTTGAGGTAGAAGATGCAAGCTTTAGTTTGAGTGCAGGATCTCTTGATAGCACTACCTATGGTGATTGTTCTGATACAGCAATTGTGGTAACAGTTAATGGAACTACTGGAGGGACATTTTCGGCTACACCTGCTGGTTTGGTCATTGATGCAAGTACTGGAGCTGTAGATTTGACACAAAGTCAATTTGGCAACTACTCTATTATATACGAAACTCCAGGAATCTGCTTTGATGTAGATACAATTTCTATTGTGTATTCTCTATGTGCAAGTGTTGATCAGACTCAGAATTTAGCGAGTTATACTGTATATCCTAATCCTAATTCCGGTCAATTTACACTGGCACATCAAGGACAGGCAGGTTTAGCCACGATTCGCGTTATGGATCTTATGGGAAGATTGGTACACACACAAGAAAGTCTGTTAAATGCAGAAGACCAAATCACATTGGATCTAACAGAGGTATCTACTGGTACTTATTTCTTACAAGTAGCTAAGGATGACAGAGTTTATGTACAAAAGTTGAATATTGTTCGCTAAGTATTTAGACTGATCCTCTCTGATCATAAAAAATGAATCCAAGTGAAAATTTGGATTCATTTTTTCTTTGTTGCGAGGGAATGAATTAGCTGCGCTGAGCATTTTAGGGTTGCCTCGCTCTGGATCGTATTTTCTCATCTATAGCGAGGCAATTCATTAGCTGCGCTGAGCCTTTCAGGGTTCCCTCGCCAAATAATATTCTAATCTTTCAGATTAGGGTAACCTTTTTAGACAACCCCTTTTTATTGGTCGCACTTTTTCAAGACAAGACATTTTATTTTGCTATAATCATAAGAAATTCACTTGATCCTTTACCATCTTACGCAATAACGCAGGTACCCTAAAACGCTCTCCATATTTATCGGCCAATTCATCAGCACGCTTTACAAAGGTATCTATACCATAATCATTGATGTATTGAATAGTCCCCCCTTTGAATGGAATGAATCCCCAACCATGAATACTTCCCAAGTTAGCATCCGCACTACTTTCAATAATTCCTTGTTCCAAACAACGAGCACTTTCTATACATTGAATAAAAATTAGCCGGTCTGTAATCTCTTGCTGCGTGTATAGAGTATTTCCTTTAGAGAAATGTTCTGACAGACCTTCCCACAATTTTAGTTTATTTTTCCGTTTATCATAATTGTAAAATCCTTTGCCTCTTGCCTTACCGTATCGGCCAAAATCGTTCACTATTCGGTCTAGACTTTGGATAGCTTCAGTACTTGGTTGGACTAGATTTGTATTCGCCAACTGTACCTTCTGAATTTGCAGTAAGTTTTCTAAAGAACGACGATCAGCTAAAGCCAAAGGGCCATGAACCATCCCTGATCGTAGAGCTGCATTCTCAATAGTAATAGCAGACTGTCCCTCTTGTATTAACGCAATTCCCTCAAATCTATACATTCTAGATACTCTCAATGTATAAAACCCAGGGTAATCTTTGGCTATCACTGGAATTTTACGAATTTGCCTTGCAAAATCAAAGGCTCTAGCTAAAGTTTCTTGAGAACTGTTTCGTCCGTGCAAAATTTCAACCAAAGGACAGGTTTGAACAGAGGAGAAAAATTGCATTCCAATATAATTAGATGGTCTAGAACAAACTTCGGATAACTTGGAAATAGATAAACTAGATGTATTGGACAGGATAAATGCATCTCTATGTAAATACATTTCAGCATCTCGAATCACTCTAGCCTTGATATTTTCATTTTCAAAAACTGATTCTATAATCAGGTCACAATCACTAAAATCCTCAGACTTTTCCGTTGTTTTTATTCGGTTAAGAATACAATCTG
This sequence comes from Saprospiraceae bacterium, assembly GCA_022448995.1. Classification (GTDB taxonomy): domain Bacteria; phylum Bacteroidota; class Bacteroidia; order Chitinophagales; family Saprospiraceae; genus JAKVCT01. The sequence continues at coordinate 1,255 of JAKVCT010000009.1, read as the reverse complement.
CTTGTTGTCGAGTCATCTTTTGACTCTTTACTAACTTTATGAGCTGTCGTTCAGCATAAGCCTTACCCTGTTCGGCAATAGTCACAGAAATATCTTTGAGAATTACTTCAATCCCTTCCATTGCAGCAACATAAGCAATACCCGATCCCATCTTTCCTGCACCAATAATCCCAATTTGTCGTGCTCTGAAACGACCAAATCCCTTGGGACGGCTAGCACCATTTTTGATTCGATTGAGATCATACCAAAAAGCTTTGGTTAGGTTCATGCAATTAGTACCTCGGATTAATGCTGTAAAGTAACGGCTTTCTATTTTAGCTGCTGAATCAAAGTCTACTACAGCCCCCTCAGAAAGAGCATTGAGAATAGCTTGCTGAGCAGGACTATTTCCCCAAGTACGCTCAATTAGCATAGCTGTAAGTTGAGTAATTTTTCTTGCTGTTTTTGTATTGCGTGGATCGCTAAGGGCAGGAATTTCAGCATCAGGTTTGTCCCAAGGTTTACAAGCAGTTGGATTTGCGAGAATCCATTCTCTTGCTCTAAGAATCAAATCCTTTCGGTTCTCAACAATTTCGTCAATTAATCCTAGTTTTTTGGCTTCCTGTATATGATAGTTTTTCCCACTACTGATAATATCGAAGGCTTTTACAATACCAAACATCCAATTTAGACGACTCACCCCTCCCCCCATAGGCATCATCCCTAAAGTAATCTCCGGTAAGCCAAAGATGGTTTTAGGGTCATCCACTGCTATCCTGTAATGACAGGCTAAGGCTAACTCAAAACCACTTCCTAGAGCAGCCCCATTCATTGCTGCAACTACTGGTGCACCAAGTGTTTCTATATTTCTAAAAATGGTTCGTGTAACTCCTGTTAGCCTAAAAACATCTTCTGCATCTGTTGCACTATGCAAGTAGTCTAAGTCTCCTCCTGCCAAAAAACTAGGTTTAGCCGAGGTAATAATTACGCCTCTGAGCGCTTGTTTTTCCTTATCTTTTACCAGTCTTTTCCATACAGGAATCAGAGCAGGTGCAATTTTATGATTAAGAATATTCACGCGTCTCCCTTTCATATCTAACGTAAGTGTGACAATATTATGCTTGTCTTTACGGTACTGAATCATGTTATTTATCTAGTTTTTTAATGGAGCATTCGGTATCGAATCTCGACGTATCCAATGGTGACGAATCCGAGGCTTGAGTCGACGCATCACAATCGATGATGCCTCTGACATAATTTTTCGGGATTCCATTAT
>JAKVCT010000089.1 GCA_022448995.1 Saprospiraceae bacterium | reverse complement strand
TGGTGAAGGAGTTTATGATCAAAATGCTCCTAAAACTGGTGTACAAAAACAACTGGATGACTTGATTAATGATGAAGATCCAGGTAAGTTTTTAGGTATTGGTGCTGATGACGATGATGAATACAAATCTCAACGTGATAATGAAGCAGTTTATCTTTCTAACTCAAAATCAAGCACTTTTGGAAATAGAATTGTAGGAGATATACAGTGTAATGTAACTTCTTTGAGTATGATGCTTATCGCAATGAATAGTGGTGACGAAGATGGTGTAATCGAAATCGTTAAAGAAGCGATCAAGAAATCAGGTGGAACCTATAAGTCTTCTTGGGGCATCGAAGAATTATTAGCTAAATATACCGATCTTCAGGGTTCTTCTGTATTCAGTAGTAGTACAATGGGTAAGATGGCAAAGAAGCTAATGTCTACTAAATTATCTAAGGTAGAAACCATTTGGGAGCAACAAATCAAGTCTGATGGATTATTGAATGTAGTAAAAGACAAGATCCTTCCAGCATTAAAAGAAGGTGCAGAAGTAATCCTTAGTGGTAAGTTTACTCACGGTGGACATATTGTGTTCTTGCGTAGTCTGAAATCTGACGGTCCTGTGATCAATGATCCTTATGGTGCTTGCCTAGGCATTGGTCAATACATGAAGAATGGTGATGCAGCTTCTAAAAACAAAAGTAAATTCAACTCTTACAATGAAGTACTGAAGCGTCGTTTGTCTATAAATGGCTTGTATGATAAGGTGGAGAAAGCGATCAAGGAAAATGGGACTTTACCAGCGAATATGGGACAAGATAACCTGTATAGTTGGGATGACTTTGCGGCGATTAATCCTTACCGTTTCATTATTACTCACAAGAAATAAAAATCCTTTATTCTTGTTTATTAAAGATTATTAGTTCGTTGATTTTTTTACGCTTTAGAGCCTTTATTCTTCCTCGAATGTTGATTACTTATAAGAAGTCAACGAACTAATAAAGCTTTAGTAGTAAAGTATTCAAGCAATAAGAAATTATACGTTGTTGATAGAGGTTATTACGAATGGAGTTGTATAGAGCATAAATTATTAGCTTGTGCCCGCTAGTCAAGGTTGCACGGAGACTTGTAGCCTTGAAAAGGTCAAGAAGCGAAGCCAACTAGTGGCAAGTTTTGCTGCCACCAGCGCTACAAGGTCAAGTACATAACGCAGAATAGCAGCGCAAAAAGCGATTAGTTTCACTGAGCCCTTCGGGGTTTTGCATACAAAACTATTCATAATAACCTCTAATCAATTACAAATAACTGTAGACCCCAGTTAAAAACAATACAAATCCATAACTTTTTTTCATTAAAAAATTGTTTGGAAACAGATAGGCACCTAACAAATAAGTGCCTAAAATTCAACCATTAAAGTTCTGAATTATCGTAGTTCCCCTGCGAAATTTAACAGTAGCTTTATACCAACTTCTGAACACTAATCTATCATTTTACTCTCTGTTATTGGACAATAGATAACTTCAAAAAGTTATGGACGATTAAAGATTATTCTTAAAACATGATAATTCGTTGATTTTTTAATTTTAGCTTCGCTGAACCTTTCAGGGTTTGCTTCACTGAGCCCTTTTGGGTTTAGTCAAAAATTGAGAAATCAACAAACTATTCTAAAATAAAAAACTACCCAAAAATGGCTAACTCTGAAACTATTGAGAAATTAAAAGGAATGGTAACTAAGTATGAAGGAATGATGATCACACTTAGAGAACTTTTCAACTCTGATGATGGGAAGATTGATAATGAGGAGCAAAAACAATTAGTATCTATTCAAAATTACATTGATAGAATCAAAACTAAAATACAAAGCGAAGAGAATGCAAATAGTGGATCTACAGATACAGGTAACACTGCAACAGCTGATGATAAATATGAAGCGCTAGCAGATACACCAGCAGTCAAAGAGTTCCTAGCTAATATCCATAAGTCTGAAGGTGGTTATGTAGACGATCCTAATGATCCTGGAGGAAAAACTAAATATGGTATTGCAGAACATCGAGAATGGCCAGCTTTTGCTAAAATGCATGGCTTAGATCCTAACAAACCTGAGTTAATCAAGGATATTACCAAAAAACAGGTAGATGAATACTATATCAAGTCTAGATTTGAGCAAAATGGTCTAGATAAAATTAAGAGCAATAAGGTAATCAATGCCTTGTTTGATCAAAGTATTCTAACGCCAGGTATTATTCGTAAAAATATGAAACGTGCCTTGAATGATTTAGGTGGACACAGTTTTGCGGCAAACAATAGCCAATTTACGGCTGAAGAGATCAATGCTATTAATAGTGCTGACCCCAATAAGCTAGTAGAAGGTTTCGTTGGCTACCAAAATGCTTACTATGAAAACTTGGCAGCTAAAAAGCCTAAATTCCAGAAATACTTGAAAGGTTGGAAAAATAGAACCGCTAGATTAATTGGTTTTAACCCCAAAGATGAAGAGGATAATTCTGATGCTGGGGATAATGGAAATAATGATAATACCACTAATCCGAATAGCTCTTCGGAGATCCAAGCCTCTGTTGGAAAGGGAGGAACAAACAATGAAGCAGATGTAAGAATTATTCAACAGCTATTGAAAGATAAAAACTATGGAATTAGTGTTGATGGAGACTGTGGCCCTAAAACCATTGCGGCTATCAAGCAATTCCAAGCTGCTGTCTTTAATGGTTGGTCAGATGGATTAATTAGCCCAGGTAAAACGACTTGGAAAAAGTTGATCGGTAGTGAAGGTGTTGCCAGTAACGATTCGGGAGGTAGTGCTACAAATGATGATCAAGGAATTCAGTATACTGGAACGACTACATGGGATCCTAAATATACAGATAAAAGAATCAAAACCTTGAGAGCTGAAGTTCAGCCCAAAGCCTTTGGTTTTATTAATGCAGCTTACAATGAGCTAGGCATCAAACTGCGTGTAACTTCTGCTTTGAGAACAATTGCTGAGCAAGATGCTCTGTATGCCAAAGGTGGTGTAACTCAAGCAAGAGGTGGTCAGAGTTATCATAATTATGGATTGGCTATTGATGTAGTTGAAATCAAGAATGGGCAACCCATATGGAGCAATCCTAACTGGGGTAAAATCGCTGCTATTGGTAAACGTTTTGGGTTTGCCTGGGGAGGTGATTGGAAAAAGTTTATAGATAAGCCTCACTTTGAGATCAATAAAGGTAGTGTTCAAGATTTGTGTCGTAAGCATTATCCTGAATTGGCTAAAAAATATAAATGGCTCTAAATACTACATTTTGATATTTTGCAGGGTTGAGCTAAAGGCCAACCCTGTCTGTTTACCTATTTTACAGGTTGGGCTTTAGCCCAACCCTACACGTTTTAAACAACCACTACTTAAAGATTCAAACCTACTAATTTAGCTTTCAAAGTAGCTTTATCTACTTCTTCAAGACTTACATCAATAATACCTTCCTTTGGTATCTCAATTTCTTGAATACCCAACAAGGATTGCCCTTCATGGATAGCAATTGCCACGATAAATGCCTTCTCTCCCACTGGCAACTTGGAATATGTTTTAGAACTATTCGTAAAACTGTGTAGATTATTCTTGTTCTCTAAAGAATATAAAGAAATATTTCGACTTGGAATCATCAGAGAAACGCGAATAGTTTCCAATGTAGTCGAATAATTAATCTTAGCTTTTAAATTACACTCTTGAGCACTTTCATCATTCATAAAACGATCACAATTCACCCAACCCAAACTAACCAACTTTGCACCGTAGGCAAATACACGTTCAGCAGTAGCCTTGTCCTCAATCTGTTGCTTTAGATTCTTAATTACCTCTTGTCTCATCTTATAATAAGACAGAATTTGATCCACTTTTTGTTTATCAAAACCCTTTGATTCTAGACTTTCTACAGTTTGTTCTTCGTCAAAATTAATTCCTTCTACTTCTAGAGGTTTGCCTAAATTTTGTGCAGTATAAGCACGATATCCTCTGAACATTTCTCTCCACATATAAACACACTCTCCATATCTATCATCTACCATATTTTTCTTCTCCTTCTCCATGTAGGCTAACATTGCCTTATCTGCTTCTCCCAAATTTTTATATTTAGGATCACAGTAGATAGAAATAAAAATATTCACATCAAAATAGATTGGATGCATATCTGATATATCCTTTCTAGTATGTGTACAGCCCCAATAACCTCCACCTGTCCAAATGAAATTCAAACGCTCTTTAAATTCACGAGTCATTATATAACTATTGGTCAAAGATGCTTTTTCAAGATCTTCCAAAAAACTAGGTCCAACTGCAGCATGTAAAAAATCACTATCCATGCCTATTTCATCAAATTCTAATAACTCTAGTGGCACTTGAATCAAATGATCATTTCTCAATTTTCCAACCTTAAACCAGATAATTTCATCCTTAGACATATCCGCAGAGAAGAGTTCCATATCTGCTTGTTTATTCTTAGTAGGCACTTCTACAGAAATTGCTTTGCCTGCCCCCAAATGGATGGGGTTCCCATTTTGTTTAGCATCTATATAAATCATTCCTCCAGATTCTAGAACACCTTCAGGGGAAACCGTTTGCAATCCATTGATCGCAAAATCATTAATATCTGTTGCCTCAGACAATTCGATCTCAATATTACCCGTAATGACTTTATTATCCTTGTCTACAAAAGCACTTTGGGGAATGGAAACTAATGTTCCTTGCTTTCCTTTGAGTAGGTGGTTTTGGGCTGCATCAACTGTAAATTTCTGGTTGGGTTCTCTCAAATCTGCTAATAAATCATTGATTGGATTTTTGGTAAATTGAATTCTTGGTGCTGTGTTAATTTTATCTCCACAAGCATAGGTAGATGCTAAGAGGAAAAATAGGCTTAAATAATATACTATTTTCATAAGTTGATTTTTGATTAAACACTTTTAGAGAAAATTTCTAAAAATTCTTAGCAAAGATAACTTTTTTAGTTTCGAAGGAAAGGGAAAATGTCCGAATGGTAGCTTTAAATGTCCAAATGGTTTTTATCTAATCTACTTTCCCAAATGTGGGAATAACTCTAATAATTTTCGATTGATAATAGATGCTACCTCTTCTGCTCTATCCATTATCATATAATGATTCCCCTTCTGAATAGTATGTGTATTATTTACCTGTCGAATCGGGAAAATCTCATCATGTGTACCATGAATATGTGTCAAAGATTCTGGAGATTCTGTATCCTCCCAATTTAATACTGCACGTTCACCCCATTTAAAAGTTTTGGGACAGTAAGCGTCTAGCTGTCCTTGGATATGATCGCGTCCTTTTTTATCGGTTACTTGCAAGGCCCAAACTACAGGTCGACTCGTAATCTGAATAGCCCAAAAAGGCATAATCCGATTAATTGGAAAATGCTTAAAAGGACGCAAATGCTTAGGAATTTCAGTACTGTTTTGGATTGTAGATACAAGAAAAACATGTTTCATAGGTAGAATCTTAGATAATTCTACTGCCATCAGTCCACCTAGAGACATTCCTATGACAACAGACTCTTCCTTGTGTTCATGAATACGCTCACACAGACGATACATATATGTTCTCAAAGGCTCTTTGCGATGTGAAGGTGCAATATGCTCCAAAAAATGAATATCTTGGCTTACCAATAGTGGTGCTAGATTATCAAAGATACGTTTGTCATTTCCCAAACCAGGGATACAATATATTTTTGCCATATTCGTTTGGTTAATCAGCTCGGACTTTATGTTTCACGACAAAAGTCCATGATATTAATTTAGGATTTACCTCATTGACTACTCCTTCTTAGGTTAGTGGAATGTAAAACAATAGTCCCTGAAGTTATTGAAGGTATTACAGTAGTGCTAATTCTTTGTTAACAATAGCAGCAATTTCTGCAGCATTATCAAAAATCATACAATGTGTTCCCCCTTGAATAGTGTAAGTAGGATTAGCCTTGGTATACGGAAAGATATGATCTTTAGTTCCATGTATATGAACGCAGTTTTTGGCTGGCTCAAAATTCTTCCAATTTACCGCAGTATTCCGTCCCCAAGCTAAATGCTCAGCACTACGATCCCGAATCATCTGATCTAATAAATCACGACCATCCTTACTAATTACCCCAAAGTAATAACTCAGTTTCCCCATAGAAATACGTGTCAATGCAGAAGGAACTAAACGATGAAGAGGTACTATCTGTAAGGGGCGAAAATACCAAGGTGCCCCAGCTGCTGTTTTTATGGTAGAAATCAAAAAGAGTTTACGTAACGCTACAAATTTGCTAATTTCTGTTGCCAAAAAACCACCTAAAGACATCCCCATTAACAAAGGAGGCCTAGTCTCCGCAAGTATGGGCTGACACAAGCGTTTTGCATACTCACTAATTGGCTCATCAATACGCAAAGGTTCTATATAATCTAAATATACAATGTCTTTAACATCCAATAAAGGACTCAAACGTTGATAAATTCGTTGGTCTGTTCCCATACCAGGTATACAATAAAGCTTCATTTTATATGTTTTATCTATATTTTATTATTTCCTTTATTTTTGATTCATCAAGTCTAAGAACAACTCTAGTTTTTCTACTACACAGCTGCCCAAAACTTATATTATGGACTCTTCAATAATCGTTGGATCTCCTTAGGCAGAGCCTTGGTACAGACATTATCCCAAATTTTATTTCCTTTTGGGTCTACCCAAAAGATGTTGGTTTTATGTTTGACCAAGAAAATAGCATGATACTTAGTATTCTCCAAGACATAATAAACCTCTGTATACTTAGGTGCTAAATATATCATTTTTTTATGGTTAGGAACAGCTGCAAAACAACCAATTTTCTCCTTTTTGCGTACTTTTCGCAAGATAGGGTGCTTTTTTTCATAATGACTATATCTTTTTTGATAAAATATATCTAGTGGTTGAAGTTCATCAAAACTATAGTTCATTGTGCTTACTTCATTAGCATCAAAAACAGTGTATTGGTCTTTCTTTTCCTGATCCAATAGAAAGAAATTATAATGCTGATTCTTACTAAATAAAGGCTTAACTTGAAATGCCTTAGCTTTATCTACTAATATATCCTTACCATCATCATCAATAATCTCATAAGGATTCTCCCCCTTACGATACAATAAATAATCTCCAATAAAACAAGCCTCTTCTCCTAGGCTCAATTTCTTAATCAACTCAGCCTCTGCATTATACACATATGTTGGAAAGATCTCACTATCTTCAGAAACTTCACTAAAATCATATGCATTATTCCCCAAATAATAAGAATTATGACAGATTACCATCCAATTCCCAAAATTATGCAATAGATAGTCTTTGTTACCTCGATGTATAAAAGGCAAAAATGGCCTCATCCCACTTTCAATATCTAACATACCCCAGTGACCATTTTTTTTCAACATTATTTTTCCTGTAATCCCATAATTGGTATAATCATCAAAATCAATTTTTGAAAACTTTCTATTTTTGGCGTCATACAGCCTATATTTACTACCACCACGCACCAAAAAATAATGATTTCCTAGATCTATAATCAAAGCATAATCTTTTAGAAGAATTTCCTCTGTTTCTAAAGTTATCAAACTCAAACGATCAGGAAAACCATACAGTTGATCTGATGGTAATTCCTCCCAATAACCTTTTTCTGAAAAATTCATTGTTATATTTGGATTATTATAGACAATTAGGTAATCTGATCCTCTTTGATAACTGTGCCTATAAAGAGAAAATACTTTTGCACTTTCTTTATCAGTAGTCAAAATAGAATTTGTATTACCCGTTCCACCATGCATACAAATCCAATACCCTTTCCCTAGGTATTCAGTACTACCCTTACAGGCTAAGGGAATAGGTTTCCCCGTTTCATCTATTTCTACGATTTGATCGTCTGAGGTAGCATATAGTTTATCTTGATCCATAAAAATATGAGAATAATAATCTGCTCCCTTAATCCAGCGTGTAACCCGACCATTAGTATCTAAAATAGCATAATCTCCTTGAATTTCCGCTAAGATTAACTCATTAGTCAATGTATCTGCATACTTACAGTAAAGTGTTTTAAGTTCATTTCCTGAACGTATCCAATAAGCAGAAGCATTCCGAATATCCCACTGCTTTTTAGCTGAGAAATATAAGTGATCCCCTCGCTTAAAAAAGTTTTCATCCTGAGTGATGGCCTGAGTAGTACTCACAGGATACCCATCGTTAGTAAGTAACGACTTATTACAATATTCGTCATAACCAATTTGTACATACTGATCTAAATGCTTTGTATTCCAATACAATTCTTTTTGTGCATTGATTGTGAAAGAATACAATAGGGAAAAAAAGCAAAAAATGCTGAACTGTTTATAATTCATATCCATTTGAAATTGAGGTTAATGCTGTTGCATCTTATTATTTGTAGTCCATACAAGGGCTAGTTTAGTAAAAAAACACTACTTTCTTACCACACAAAAAATACTTAAGTAATCTTTATTAAGTAGATAGCCACAATTAATTTGTATTTAATTCAATCAGCCTTTTAACTGCGTTGAGCTCTTCGAGGTTTGCGCTGCACTTCGTTAAAAAGCCTCGTGATAGCGGTGGGTGGCAGCGTAGCTCGCCACTAGTCGGCTTCGCCTCTGTCCACTTCGTGGCTATCCCTGCGTTTTTCGCCTCGTTCAGCATCAAAAAACCTTGTGAATTATTGTAAAATTAATTATGTCTACCTACTTAAGTAATTGATAAAAGACTAACCTTATTGAACCGTTTTAGGTTAGCACATAGCAAGGCTAATCTTTTATCTGCGCTCTTCTCTTAGCCAAGAGTCTGTAAAAAGACTAAACTATCGATGAATATGCATTTTGTAGGTTTGAGATTGAATGCGCTCCGCAGCAAGGCGATAGAAATAAAAACCATTCTCCCAATCATTGATCGTCAAATTTACACCAACACTATTCTGATCTATGGGGCTACGATACACTTCTCGTCCCAAAACATCGGTAACAATAAGCTCTAGGTTGGCATCAGTAATAGTAGATAGATCTAAGGGAATAAACACCTGTTCTTGAGCTGGATTAGGTTGATTTTGCCCCAAGATATTTAGTTTTTGCACTTGTGCTAAACTAGAAACTTGGCCAGCATCTAAGATATTGACTTGAAAGTCATCAAAATAAAAGCCATCTCCATCAATCCACTGATCACTAACCAACCGAATTTTAATAGTTACTTGAGATTCCCCAAGAAAATCATTCAAAGACATACATTCTTGCACCCAAAAATTCTGTTCACCATCATGCAAAGGCTGATTTTCATCCTGATCTGCAGTCCCCAATGTTGTATACAATCCACATAGTGGCTCAAACTGAAAAGTCCCAGAACCATCATCAGCTACAGCCATGACTTGTACATAATCATAAGCTGCTTCAATTTCCCATTTTGCCCAAAACGTCAAGTTAGCATCAGAAGCATTACTCAAATCTAAGGTTTGTGTCAAGATGATTTCGGTAACTTCATTATTATTATACTCCCCGTTTTTGGAATCTGTAATAGAAGAAGGTGCAGAATAATAATCCGCATTAGTTACCTCCCAATTAGAAGCAGCTCCAATATTAGTCCAGTTACTTAAGTCATCTCCATTATCTAAGAATGCCATTCCGTAAGCACCATAAATTTTGGTAATAGTATCCCTCATTTGTATATTTCCATTGTCCACATTCAATACAAAAACAACCTCTTCCCCACTTATTATAGAAGGATTCAACTCTAGGAAAATAGAATCTTGTATATTCTCAAATTGGTTGAGTGTATAAGATTTAGCAAGGCCTGCACTCAAAATATTCGTACTAATTGGCGTAAGACTCACTGTCAAGTTCCCAGAAACATAACCATAACGCTTCAGGTCAAAGTAAATCTGATTATTCAATTTTGTTAAAATGGGATCTGTCATATCAGAAGCCATCCCAAAATTGTGGACTAACCAAGCCATTGAATAATTTTGCCAAATATTGGCTTTGCACAAACGATCGATCTCTGTAATTGGAGGCCAAAACCCTAGATCACTATCTCCAGCTTCAGGAGTCATTGCCAAAACCTTATTCTTTTGAGTTTGCTCACCATAGAACCAATCGTCTGCATCTCCATTGGAGGTATACCCAACCGTTTCTGTTCCTGTACCCGTGATATAGTTATTCTCTTTTGTCATCAAGGCTGAAAACTCCACATAAGCTAAAGAATCTGCAGTCTGTAAATCACTGTATGCCCAAGGATAAATCAGCATATTTCCATAAGAATGGTAATTTAAGGCTAGTTGGAAGTTGTGCGCTACAGTAAAGTCACGTATGTTCTGGGTTTCAGGCTCTGAGAAGGCACTTGGACCTCTATAGGTATCACTACTGGGATTACCTGAAGATCCAGAGTTATTGAAAGCCCAAGCATATCCATAGTTTCTGTTCAAGTCAACTCCATAACTTCCCCCATTGTTGCGTCTATTCTTGCGCCACATTCCTCCACCATTAGGAACATTCACTTGATTATAGACATATCCATCGGGATTCAAACAAGGTACAAAGTATAATTCTGTATTGTCTAACAAATATTTAATTCCTGGATCTGTACTATAATTTTCTAATAAATACCACATATACATAATCTGCTGTGATAAACTCATTGGTTCACGTGCGTGATGTAATGCAGTATATAAAACCTCAGGTTCACTCTCATCTGTACTAGGATTATCAGAAATTCTTACCCAATAAATCGGCCGACCTTCATGTGTTAAGTTGTTGGGATCAATAATTTGACGTGTATTGATTAAGTTAGGATACTTACTTGCCATGCTATCCAAATTGTCTAGCATCTCCTGATAAGTAAAATATCCTCCCATAGAACCTAAATTAAAGTTACTGGGTGTTGGATAAGAAATTCCATTGTTTCCCACACAGGTAGAGGACGATTTTTCTAATGAAGATTGAATGTTCTGCATTTGATAGTGCTCGACCACATCCTCAATGAGAATGTCATAACTGTAACCATTATCTCTTAGAAGCTGAATTTCTGCTTCAGAATAATCATTATCGATATAGCGGTCTTTTCGTAAATGTCCATGATCACACTCCAGACCAAGAGCTACAATATCTTGAATATTAACTTGATCCAAATGTATACGAACTCGAGAGTATTTGGGATTTTGTGAAGTCTGTGCGTAACTCATAGTTACAGAGAGTAGCACCAAAAACAAAAATATGGATAGTTTTTTCATGTGTTGATTGATAGATTTGGGTCGATATAATTGTAATAGTTAGTAACAGAGGTCTAAAAGCCTTCGCTGAGTCTTTCGAGGTTAACTGCGTTGAGCTCTTCAAGGTTAACTATTTACTAAAAAGGTGACATTTTATATAATTTTAGCTATGGAACTGTAGTCTAGTATCAATGAGTGAATTCCTCATTAAAAACTTCATTCATTAGATTAGTAGTTTGTTGACAACTAAAAACTAGACGATGCCTCTAAGCATACGATCACGTCCAAAAAAGTCTTGACGAAGTATAATATCTTTAAAATCGTAGGTATTTAAGACCTCATGTGTTTCTTTGGCATAAGCTTCATTCAGCTCAAAGAAAACACTAGTATGAGTTTGTAAATTTTGGTGGGCGAATTTTGCAATTGCAGCATAAAACTGCATAGGATCTTCATTTTCAACAAATAAAGCTAAATGAGGTTCGTGTTCCAAAACATTTTTCCCCACTTTGTGCTGTTCTGCTTGTGTGATATAAGGCGGATTGCTTACAACTACTTCAAAATCAAGCTTTGCTAAGTCTGACCATTTGGATTCATCCAAAATATTTTGTTGGATAAAATCAATGTTCACCTGATTTTTGGCAGCATTTTGCGCTGCAATTTGCAAAGCTCCTAGGCTAACATCACAAGCATAAACCTGTGCTTTGGGCAAATGTTTGGCTAAGGTCACTGCAATGCAGCCACTTCCTGTACCTATATCCAATATCTTGACTGACTGATCTCGGTATTCTTTGATAATCCAATCGACTAATTCTTCAGTTTCTGGGCGGGGAATGAGTACGGAGGGATCTACCAAAAATTTTAAACCATAAAAATCAGCTTCTCCAACTACATACTGCCAAGGCTCGGCTTGAAGCAAACGTGGAAGGATCTCTTGAAGTTTATTTTCTTCTTGGGTTGACCAATTTTGTTGATTACTTGGGTTTTTACATAAAAAAACGTCTTCAAAAATAATGCTAGCTATATTATTTGCCTCTCTTTCGGAATAAACTTTCTCCAAGTCCTTCACAAAATCTTGAAAAACGCTCAAATAAGTACGACTCATCCTCTACAGTTTACGCATATTAATCAAATCCAAAAACAAGGTCTTTTTACGTCTAGAAACTTCCACTTCTGATTGATCCGACATCTTGATTCGATTCTTGCTCTTGTAGAACTGAAGAATGTGTGAAAGATTGATTAGATGAGACTGATGCACTCTGAAAAAACCATCTTTGATCAATAGTTCTTCAAATTCCTTGAGTGTTTTAGGTGCCACAATCTTTTTGCCTGATTTTAGATAAATCAAGGTATAATTGCTACTTGCCTCGCAGCGAATAATATCCGCAATGTGCACAAAATGAAATTCGTCTACAGAAGGAATTGCAATTTTATCAAACTTATTCTCCTCGCGCATTTGCAACATTCCATTGATGCTCTGTGCAGATTGAGCAGTATCTTTTTTAGGAACACGCTCTACAGCTTCTTGCAATTCTAGTGGATCAATTGGTTTGAGTAAATAATCTATTGCACTATACTTGAATGCTTTGACGGCATAATCATCATAAGCTGTGGTAAAAATTAGATTGAAATTGATCTCAGGCAATTGTTGCAACAAATCGAATCCTGTCCCATCATTCATCTGAATATCTAAAAATACTAAATCCACTTTGCGTGAACGTAGCAATTTCAATCCTTCAGCAACACCACCTGCCACACCCACAATATTCACTCCCTCACAATGCATTTGCACAAAACGCATCAGGGTAATTTGCGCATCTTGTTCATCGTCTATTATTATGGCATCAATCATAATTTATACTATTTTCAGTTTAGAACTTGTTATTAGTTGTAATTGCAATATACTACATTTTTTTGAACCGATTAATTCTAGCTTGGCTATAATATTTATAGATTCTAATTCGACTTAAATAATGAATTTATTCCATCACTTTTGTGTAATACAATTGAACCTAACCTTTAATTCATGAAAAATATCTTATTTATTTTACTGTCTATGTTTAGTTATTCTACTAACAGTTTTGCTCAAAACAATTCGCAAACAGCTTATGAAAAAGACTTAAACATGAGCTTCGTCTTTATTGAAAAAACACAAGAAAAAGCAGCTTATTCTAAAATCCATTTATACCTAAACAATGAATCTACCGACAAAGAATATCTGATTATCAAACCTAGTGATGGATCAGAATCAGCTTGGCGCGAACCTTATATTTATTTCAAAATTGAGCTTAAAAAGGATAAAAAATGGTTGCCACTGAAAGCAGGACTTACACTTCGCTGCGGACTTTTTGATGCAGATTGGCAAAAAGATGTGTTTAGGCTTCAAGCTAATCAAACAGAACAAATCTATGAAATGGCTTTTGCCAATATTCTAGCTGGTTTTGAAATTCCTAGCAATGGAATTATTCGCATCCAAGCTTATTATGATTATAAACAAGGACAACATCCTAAAGATCATAAACATGAAATTCCTGAAGCTTATACAGCAACATTGGAACAAGAAATTACCCAATCCATCAAAACAATTCCTCCATTTGTTCTAAAATCCAATTCTATAGAAATTGAGATTAAGAATAAAGCATATTTTTTAGTTAAAAACTAAAAACGAAAACGAATCGTATTCAGCATAGAATAATATACATTATAAATCGGTACAACAGGAGCAGCATCGTAAATCATTCCATACTTCACAATAAAACGTATGTGTTTAGTAATCTTAAAATCTAAATTTAAATTCAAGGATAATCTAGGCTTGATAAAGTTAATATCTGGACGTGCTTGATAATAAATCATTGTATGCGTGGTCACTGCCTTGCCAATAGCTTGCACATAAGACAAGTAAATGTTTGTTTTGGTATAATGATTTCGGATCGGTGTGTCATCCACCACGATCACATCATCTGCCACACCAGTATAATCCCAATTTTCATTCTCATACATATAGCCCAGTCCAATATCCAAACGCCCTTTATCATACTCAATCACTCGAAAACGTGCATTAGCCCCAGCCAAAATACGCTCACGCATCCCACGCACTCCATCTAATTGGTATTGCGTAAAAATTTCGGGGTGCACCCAATTATTTTGCGCTAATCGTAAGCGTAAATGCCCATAACCTCCATTCAGAATATTGCTACTTCCTGAGCGAAATAGATTGAACTTGCCGACTACAATCAGGATATTATTCTTGAACCAATAAGATAAATCTAGTTTGGTATTAAAAGATAAAATTACAGTTTTTTGCCGATCCAATTTCATCCCAAAATCAAAAGCAGCTTTTAAAAATTTGGTAGAATCTACTGAAGAACCAAAACGGTCTGCATTTAAAATTTGTGCTTTTGTTGAATAGCTAAAAATCGTGAACAGTGTAAGGAATAAAAACGAATACTTTTTCATGTTGCTTTGCCCAATAAAAAACAGGTAATTTGATTTAAAAGATGATGTTACATTATCAGTGACGTTGCACTAAAGTACAACGCTGTTTGGGATATTCTTTCTCTTGATGACCTTTTTATAAAAAATATCAGGATAACTCCACATTGGAAGCTACCCTGATCAAATGATCTTATGATTCTTGATAGTAGATAGATCTCAAATTCAGTAGTTGACCAAAATTAATCGTACTTGCTAGGCTGTCTTTTGCCCACCTACTTTGGTGTAAATGTAAGCATTCTTACTTCTGTTTTTCCACCTTGCGGATATTTTCTACATTCGCCTTCTCAATGTCCGATAAAAAGATGGAAACATCTTTTAGTCCTCCATAGAAACCACGTTCATTGAAATACTCACGCAAATCTTTTGATTTGAAACTGTAGCGATAACGTGCAAAAATTTCATTGCGCATAATTCGTAATTCTGCCTTGCTATATTGCTCTAGTTTGCTTGGGTCCAAAATCTGTTCACTTGTTTCTGGATAAGTTTCTCTGCCATTTTCTCGTAAAAAAACATGCACATCATATTTGCGATTGTGTCCATAAAACTCTTCACAACTGCGTTCTTTTTCGTCCCAAGGTTTGTAGATTTTTTCGGTAGAATTTAAGGCTCTTTTAGCAGCAACATAATACTCATGTATAGTCGTAGAGGATGAAGTGGTTACCTGTCCTCCACCTCTTGTACCCCATTCGGTATGATATTTAATTTCTACATTATCCCCTGCAATTTTCCAATTGCCTTCTAATACTTGTGGATCCTCTGCACAATCTCCAATACATTTTGAGATTGCTTTTCCATTTGGGAAGAAATAAGTTTTAAAAGCACTTTGCCCCTCTTCTACACAAGCCCCCAGTCCATAAACCATATTCTCTAGGGACTCTTTAGTTTGTGCAAAAGATACAAATGGTAGAATGAGTAGAAAAATACTACTATAAATTAAATTAGTTTTCATGGATATCATTATTTAGCGTTTTCAGCAGCTCTGATTAAATCAATATTTTTAGTTTCAATTTTTGTTAAAAATGGACTAACATTCTCCAAGTTCCCATAAACCCCTTTTTTTATAAAGTACTCTCTTAGATCTTTGGATTTAAATTTATAACCATAACGTGCAAAAATCTCATTACGCATAATACGCAATTCTGATTTACTGTAAGCTTTTAATTCTGCTGGATCAACTACACGTGTTTTTGTAAATGCATAGGTATCTTCAAAGTTTGATTTTCTTAGGAAATCATGTACATCTGGCTCCATAAAATTATGTGTCCCTACTTCATCGCATCCATCTTTGAAGTCTATAATCTCTCTTAACTTGAATGTTTCTTTATGTTCTATATCGCGGATAGTTGCAGAATATGCATCGTAAGTTGTCATTGACCCTACAGGATATTGGATAGCTCCAGTGGGTTTACCTTCATACGCTTTGGTGAAATGCAAGTTTACTTTATCTAATGATCCAGACCAAGTTCCAAGCCATACTGTTGGTCTTGCTTCATAAGCAATCCCATTCATAATAACGACTCCATCTTCATAAAAATAGTAATAAGCTCCTCCACTCGCACAATTATCATCACTATAATATTTACCTACTACTGCAGCATCTTGTGCGAATATCTTGACCAAAGAACCTAAAACAAATAAGGTTAATAAAATACTTCTCATTCTGTTATTTTTAATTGTTAGCTCATTGTTGCAATTGCCAAATACAATGAACGGATAAATAAATTAAATCTTGTACCAGTCCATAGTCAAAACTTACACTATCTTTTTTGAGATTGGGGGGTTGACTATGT
>JAKVCT010000088.1 GCA_022448995.1 Saprospiraceae bacterium | reverse complement strand
CAATTTGATTAGGATCAATACATCCATTATTACTTCCACAACCAATTTGTAGCGTATAAGTGTAAGAAGCTTGAGTAGCATCATACATGGTTACAGTATATGTACCTGCACATAAATCATTGCGATCATGAAACGCATATTGAGCAGCAGTATAGTTTACTCCATCACTCCACTGAAACAAATAAGGAGGTGTACTTGAAGCAATAGCGGATGGATTATTAGGATCTTCGAGAAAAACATAAGCCTCACCATCACAAGTATTACAATTAGAAGCATCGGTAGAAAAGGAATCCGTTAAAATCAAACCTGAGTTTGTGCTACAAGTCCCCAAAGTATCTGAAATAATTACATTGGTTGTACATACATGGGTAACACCTGCTGCAGAATCAGCAACTGTTAAGATAACAGGCATACTTCCTAAATCATTACAGTCTACAGGAATAATCTGAGAAATTGATACGTTTGGTGCATTGCCAGAAAAGATACCTAATATCGTACCTACACTACCATTGTTGATATCGTTAATAGTGATCATGCCTGTGCCATTAGCATCTAGATTAACATAAGCTGTACTGTGACAGTTCGCAGAAACTTGCGCACTTGTTGTTTGTGTATTGATGCCTAAAGCGCAGAGCAATAAAAGGAGACATCCTAAATTTTTTAAAAAAGAATTCATTGTATTTTGTTTTATTGATAGTACGTGATTTTATCTTCATGTTGTTATGAAAGCGTCATGTACCAAAGCTATGTAAGGATTTAATAGTTATTCGAAATCTACTATATAGATTAATTTGATAGTTACAAATATCTATGAACAGAATAGCTAAACAAAAGACATTTTATGTTAATTCTTACAAATATTATGTTTTTTTTGTTTTATTTTAGTCTACAAAATACTTATTTTGAGGAGTCAAAAGACATAATAAACTTACTTGAAAAAAAGAAGGATGGAAAAGTCAAAATTGTTATTAGTTTTATCTAAGATGAACCGCTTGGAGATTAATCGTTTGGAGGATTATATAAATTCACCGTTCTTCAATAAACATGTACATATTCAGCGTCTAGCCAAATACTTATTGCCATATGCACCTAAGTTTGAGCAGAAAAAACGATTTGAGAAAGAACGCGTTTTTTCTAAAGTTTATCCCAAGAAGGCTTATAATGATAACCTCTGGCATAGCTTGGTTGCTAAAACATTGAAGTTAGTTTGCGATTTCTTAGCCTATTTGGAACAAGAGAAGGAAGAACGCAGACAACAAATTTATTTGATTAGTGCCTTGCGTCAGCGCAATTTAGAAAAGCAGTTGAATGCTGCAGTAAGGCGCTATCACAAGTTGGGAACTGAAGCAGGAATAGAGCAACAATATTTGGAGAATTATCATTTTTATGAAGAGTTGGATTTGAATTTTATTCAACAATCGGGTAGGGCTTTTGATCCAAATTTACAATTGAGAAACGATTATTTAGATTTGTTTTTTCTAACCCAAAAGCTCAAGATTGCTTGCGATATGGCAAATCGAAATTTGTTTATTCAAGCTGATTATAAAACGACCATGTTGGATGATCTCTTGCAGTATATGCAGCAGCGTGATGCTGCTTATCAAGATATTCCGATTCTGAAGATTTACTTATCTATTTGGTATTTATTGACAGAGAAAGAAAATGAAATTCATTTCAAAAAATTGAAAAAACTTTTAGCCCAACATCATCAAGATTTTAATTTGAATGAGCTGGCTGAAACATATCGCTATGCACTGAATTATTGCGCCAAGCGAATCAATCAAGGAGATGCAACTTATTACAAAGAAGTATTTGTAATTTATAAATTCTTATTGGAACGTAAGATCATTTTTCAAGATGGGTTTTTACCTGCACCTTATTACAAAAATCTAGTAACTATCGCACTTCGTCTCAAGGAATACGAATGGGGAAAGACTTTTATTGAGGATTATGTGCAATATCTTTTACCAGAAATTCGGGAAAATGCTTATCGACTGAATTTGGCAAGTTGGTATTATGAGACCCATAAATATGGACAGGCTTTGCAAGCATTATATAATGTGGAGTTTGTGGATGCAACTTATGGTTTAGGTGCTCGGATTATTCAGTTGAAAAGTTATTATGCACTAGAAGAATTTGAGGCGATTGGTTCTGCCATAGAAGCTTTTAAGCTTTATGTCAAGCGAAATAAAGAGTTGTCTGTGTATCGCCAACAAGCAACACTAAATTTCTTAAAGCTTTTTGCAAAATTGAGCAAGCTCAAAGAAGGGCAAGTGTGGATGCGCGCAGCAGAGTACCAAAAGAAGTACAATACTGCTTATACTTTGATGGAGAAGACTAGCCCAATGGCTAATAAGGATTGGATTGTACAAGCTTTAGACGCCTTAAAGATGAAATAATTATTTTCATTTCTACTGATAACCAAATAGTCAATTTTGGTATGTATTCTAATGACTGAAATCTATTTTGCTCAATTAATTCTTATTTTACTTTTCAATGAAATTATTTTACTCAATTTTATTTTTCTGTTTAGTAACTACTATGCTTAGTGCACAGATAGCCTATACAAATATTAACTGTATAGCCATATCACCTGATGGACAGAAAGTTGCTTATTCGGGTGGAAAAGATCGGATGGCATTCAAGATCATCAACCACGAAGATGGAAAAGTACTTGCCCAGATGCCAAGAAGATCATCCAAAAAGCTTCGATTTCTAAATAATGAAGAACTGGTCATTGGTACTCAGGCTGTTTACAATTGGAAGAGGAATAGCTATCGTACCATAGAAGATTTATATGAAGCAAGACTTCATTTGAAAAAGGCAAAAATTAAGATATATAAAGAAGGAAATACCCTACAGTTACAAACCGAAACAGGTCTTCCTTTTGCTCATTTTCATTATTATAATGATAGTCTACGTTATAAATCGTATGTAGAAAGAATACATGGATTATCTTCTGGGGATTTGAGTAGATATCCACTTAATAGAGATAATGTTGTCAACTATTTGAATTTAGATAATTATGGAATAAAAGAGGTGGCTTGGGCAACTCCTAATAAATTAGCTTGTGATCATCTTGCATTGGGAAATGCTTTGGTGGTTGATCCCAAAGAGCAATATTTGTATATCAATACTGCCTTGGGAAATTCTACACTAGTAGATTTACGTGATTTGAGTACAAGAGATTTTGATATTGGTTTCCAAACCCAGTATAAAGTAGCAGATGACTGTGCATTTAGTGAAGATGGTAAACAACTGTTTGTACTAAACTATCGCCAATTAGCTATTCTAAATGTTAATAATCCTAGTAATATTATACTCTCCGATACGCTCAATAGAGCAGATGGAGTAATAAGGTTAGAACCACGAAAGGATATAATTTATGGAATTGGAGTAAATCGAGTAGCTTGTTGGAGCTATAAAGGTGACTTAGAATCACTTGTGAGAGTGGAGGGGCGAGTATTATTTGTTCATCCTAAGGGCTATATTGTGAGTTATGACCACAAAAGTAATAATCTTTATTTTTATTCTCTGAAAGGAAATATTGTTAAAAAACAAACTAATGTTTACTACTCTTTGGGAATTTTAGGCCTTTTGACAGACCATCGTTTTGCAGACATCCAATCCACTATACTCTCCGCAGATGGTAAACGCATGGTTTGTTTAGAAGCGGATAACGCTAAAAATTATACCATTATCAATCTAGAAAACCTAAAATAATACACACTATGTTTAGTCTAAAATCTAAGATTCATATCCTGCTTATTCTCTCAGTTAGTTGTGGTTTATTTATCAATACAGTAGAAGCCCAGAAGAAAAAAAATAAAAAAAGTGAAAAAACAACTTGGACATATGACAGTAGTGAATGGGGTGGTTTTGAGAAATTAACTTATAATGATTTAACCTATAATGATCTTATTTTTATAGAGGGGGGAACCTATAATATGGGACAATCCTCGGCATTGACCTCCAAAGATGAGTTACGTAGAGTCACGGTAAGTTCTTTTTTTATAGATGCGACAGAAGTACACAATAAACATTATAGAGAATTTGTTGCTTGGATGCGAAAGTATGAGCCTGAAATGCCTAAGGTGCATTTATTGCCAGATACTACACTTTGGACGCTTTATGTAGATGGAGAGGTAGGAGAGCAGTTAGCTAAGGATTACTATCGTTTAGCTGCTTTTGATTATTATCCTGTGGTTGGGGTGAATTGGATACAAGCACATATGTATCTCCAATGGCGGACGGATCGAAAAAATGAAGAGATTGCAATAGCTGAAGGTTTTATCGACGCAAAAACATGGAAAGACAAACCATTCTACACGAATGATTTTTTAGACCTCCCTGAAAACAAAGATTTATATAGTTATTTTTTACCGGATTACAGATTGCCAATGGAGTCTGAATGGGAATTTGCTGCCTGGGCTTTGATTGGTAGCCAATACTACCCAAGAGGAGAGAATCCCAAGACACCCTTCTATCAATATAGCAGTACCAATCGGAATAAAAAACATGCTAGTAAGGCAGTGCGCCAGTTCAGAAATCTAGTAAAGAAGCATAATAAATCGAATCCTGTTCCTGCTTATTATGATCATACTCAGTATAGATTACCCAAGTCTATTTTTGATGGAGATATCAATGCTTATGGTCTGTTTAATACAAGTGATAATGTGTCTGAGTGGACGCAAGATGTGTATAGATCATTTACCAGTAGCCAATTAATCGATGCAGAAACACATGATTTAAATCCTTTTCGTGGGAATGTGTTTAACAAGAAGGACTCTATCAGAATGGCACTAGACAAAGAAGGTTTGCTATGTCAAGAGACAGCGTTTGCTGAAAACTCAAAAATTCAGCAAGGCTCAAAAGCACAGTTTTATAGTGTACAACCTAAATTTTATGATGAAAAAGGTGAGGAGTTATTGTATAAAGATTTTTATACGCAATTACGCAATCCAAGAAGCCCATACCAAATTGTAGAAACAGATGAGAAAGGAAATTTACATTTCAAGCAATTATCTCAAGACGAATTTGAGCAATTCGAAAATAAAAAGGCAAAAGCTGAACAGAAGATTATTGAAGATAATCTTCAACGCTACCGAGTGATTAAAGGAGCGAATGTACTGCACGAAACAGGAAAAATATGGCCTGGGGTGCGTTGGGCTTGGCCAGAGGAGGCTTTGCCGCCTAATTACCTAGAAGATCACCAAGTGCAACCGATTGGTTTCCGCGCGGCTATGACACGTGTGGGCTCACCTGATGGTGGTCGATTTATTAGGGGCAATCAAATGAAAACAAAGCGTAAATATCGTTAAACGATGATTTTATTAATGGGGGATTATATTACACAGGGGCTGTCTAAAAAGGTTACCCTAATCTGAAAGGCTCAGCGCAGCTAATTCATTCCCTCGCAACAAAGAAAAAATAAAATCCAAAATTTTATTGGGTTTCATTTTTCGAAATTTACCTTTTTGGACAGCCCCTAATCTTTTGATGCTGCCCTACAAAATGGTTTATTTTCGTTCCTCTTGAAAAGCCTTTTCCCTTTCTTGATCGATGATTCGAGAATCGGCAGTTTTTGGTAGGAATGGAATGCTATAATTTTTAATAATTCCATCATTTTTATATTCTATAAATACCCAATACCCTTCGGTGTGTGCAGGAATTTGATAAGTGTTTACACGACTTCCTCTAAATTCAAACTTTTGAGGGTTAGCAACACCTTTCACTTGAATGGTTACTCGATCAATGCCACGTTCTTGTACTTCTTGATCTTTAGTAAAGAATTTTAAAGAACGAATATCAAATTCATTCCAACCTAGCGCAACAGCAAGCGGCTGACCAGACATATTGAAAGGAGGCAAACGGTAAATATTACCACTTGTACCAGTTCCTAAAATATTTTTGAATCCTAGTTCACTCATAAAATTGAAAGACCCTATAGGGAGTGGTATGGCATCTGCGTTTTGTTGAATAGAAATTGCATCTTGACCTGGTGGAAGGTACCACATATCAAATTGGGTAATCTGAATAGAATCGGGTAAACCATAGTAAGGACGATAGTAATCGCTAAGCCTAGCAACAGAAGAAGTTACCATAGTTTGTGTGCTGCATCGCATGGGAGGATCTAACTCTAGTTTTGGAAAGTTATTGTTGTTTTGTGCAAAACTGTTGACTGTACTGAGTGTGACTATAAATAAGGTAATATAGAAATATTGCATCATGTTATTGTTGAATGGATTTGAAATGATTGTTATACTGTAAAACAATTAATAGACCAATATTTATTCGCGGATATCATGACATAAGCTCTGAAGGAGCGATATAGAACAGCGTAGGGAGTTAGCCCTGTGCTCACAAAATCTCCACACAACAAAAATGCACTGATGGAATGAATCTATCAGTGCATTTTTATTGGAAAAATTGAAATCTATTATTCCTCCTTTACCTCAGGGTAGACATTATTTTTAGGGAAAACATCTGCCAAACGCGCACTTGGATCAATCGTAATCTTCTTAATATCCTTCAACTTATGTGGAATAACCAACTCATAGGTCTTATCTGTCCAAGCCCAATCCTTCAATACAATATGCTTATTATACTTATTCTCATTCTTCTTTTCACCTCGCATAATGCGCATTGGTATATAATATAATTCAGTGACTACATCATCTTTTTTCTTTGCATAATCAATCACTAAATCAATAGGCATCGGCATTCCACCATGTAGTTTTCCAGTTTCCTTATCAATACTTTCTCTACGTTCTAATACTACAATTGTGTTTTTACCATCTTTCTTTACTTCCTTGATTCCATAATCAATTGTGTGGATACTATTGACAAAATATTCTTTGTACCAATCCAATTCTAAACCAGAACGTTTCTCCATAATACGAATAAAGTCGTTTGGATTTGGATGCTTGAAACGCCATTGATTATAATAATCTAACATACCTTCCATCACCACAGCTTCACCAACAACATATTCCAATTGTCTCAAGAATACACAACCTTTATTATAAGAAGCTGCGCCATAAGCAGAGTTAGTATAATAATGATCAGCATGTGTACTCATGGGCTCTTCAATAGCACTTTTTGCTAAATTGAAATAACCACCATAACTTTGTTTGTGTGGATTATTTCGATTGCGGAAACCTAAATAACTCATTACTTCATTAGAGGAGTAAGTTGTGAAACCTTCATCCATCCACGGATACAAACTCTCATTTGTACCCAAAAGCATCTGATACCAAGTATGCATAATTTCGTGTACACTCACACCTACCAAACTACCCAAACCACGCTTACCAGTGATTAGAGTTGCCATAGGATATTCCATACCACCATCACCACCTTGAATAATTGAGTATTGGCGATAAGGATAAGTTCCAAATCTTTTCTGAATGTATTTGAATGCGCTTGCAACTTTAGGTTGTGCTTTAGCCCAGTTTACTTTCAAATCATCTTCATCTTGGTAGAAGAAGTGAATATGCATAGTATCATTGATTTCTACAACATCATGTAGATAATCTGGGTCTGCTGCCCAAACAAAATCATGCACATTAGGTGCGATAAAATGCCAAGTCAGTTTACCATTATTTTCTGCTGGATTTTTAGGGACTTTTACGCCAGTATCTTCATATCCATGCCCAATGGTGTTTTTATCCTGTAGATAACCAGATCCCGCTACAGTATAGTTTTCGTCAATATTAATTTTCACTGAAAAGTCACCCCAAACACCATGAAATTCTCGACCAATGTATGGATTTGAGTGCCAACCTTGATAGTCATATTCACAAAGTTTTGGATACCATTGTGACATAGAAAACTCAATGCCCTCCTTACTTTGGCGACCACTTCTGCGAATCTGTACAGGAACTTGTCCTTCAAATTCCATATCTAAAACTACCTTAGAATTTGGTGGAATTGGCTTTTTCAATTTTACTTCTAGAATGGTGCCTACTTCCTCAAATTTAGCAACATCTTCTCCATCTTGTTTTAAGGATTTTACACGTAAATAGCCAATTTCATTTTCTTTAAGTACTGCAATACGGCTGCTAACGCGTGGATCAGGATCAGCAATGGTTCTAGAACGAACATCCATCATACTTCCTGGCTGGAAGGCATTGAAATACAAATGATAAAAAACGCGATCTAGTGTTTCGTTGGAATTATTATAATAAACTAATTTCTGGGTACCTGTGTATTGATATTTTTCAACATCTACCTTAATATCCATATCATACTCTACGCGTTGTTGCCAGCGTTCTTGTTGCGCAAAAATAGTGGTAGTGTAAGTAAGGCAACATAGTACCAAAAGCATATAAGATTTCCTAAGCATACTGGAAAATTAGAATAAGAGTAGTTCTTAGAAGCCATCGAGCACTATGCTCAAGATTGTTTTATTAGTTTGTTCGCCAAGTATGATAAAAAGAGTACCCACAAACAATAGTATAGCCAGCTACCAACATTGTGTGCAACATCAGTAAACCCATATATCCCAAATAAAAATCTAAAACCATTCCTCCTACAAAGTAACAAAGTAAAAAGGTTTCTAGGAACATTACAGAGTTTATTTTCTGCGAAATATACTTATTTTTTTGCCAATTTTGTGTTTTGCTTTTTACATTGAACTTTGGGGTGCGGATAAAGGGGGTTTTTTTACCTGAATAACCTTCCAATACTGCTAGACCATTGTGCAGGGACAGCCCCATAGAAATACAGATTAATAAAGGAAATCTAAGTATAAAAAGGGCTAATTCCTTTAGCTGAAAACCATGTCGATGGTGATGTGCTGCTCCAAAGAACAGAGCAACAACGATCATTGTATATCCTAAGTCTTTGATCCATTGAAAATTCGGTATATATTCAGGTGATTGATACATCACAATACTGACAGGAATACTCAAGATAGACATGATAAGTACACAAATAAATACACCACTATTCAATAAGTGAAAAACAGCGTGAAATTTAGTGCCAAGATCTTGTTTAGAACGGAGAACTCTCCATAGATTTTTTCGAGCACACTCTGCTGCACCCTTCATCCAACGAAATTGCTGACTTTTGAAGGCATTCATGGCAACAGGTAACTCTGCTGGTGTCCCAATATTACTCAAATACTGAAACCGCCAACCCTTTAGCTGTGCCCGATAACTTAGGTCTAAATCCTCTGTAAGGGTATCTGCTGCCCAACCTCCAGCATCATTAATGCAGCTCTTACGCCAAATACCTGCTGTACCATTGAAGTTAATGAAATGTCCCATGTTGCGCCCCATTTGTTCCACCGAAAAATGGGCATCTAGAGCCATAGCTTGTAGGCGAGTAAGCAAGGAATAGTCTTCATTGATATGTTCCCATTTGGTCTGTACCAAACCAATGGTAGGGTCTTCAAAAAAAGGAACGGTTTTCTTCAGAAAATCTTGGTGTGGAAGGAAGTCTGCATCAAACACAGCTACAAACTCTCCCTTACAGAATTCTAAACCATAAGATAAAGCGCCTGCTTTGAAACCCTTGCGATCAGGTCGGCGAATATGATGTATATCAATACCTTTTTCTTGAAAATAGGCTACTTTTTTAGCTATAATATCAACAGTTTCATCTGTGGAGTCATCCAAAACTTGAATCTCTAAACGATTACAGGGGTAATCAAAGGCACAAATGGCATTAATGAGATCCTCAACTACATAAAGTTCGTTGTAGATAGGTAATTGTACAGTAATATATGGAACTGTTTTATCAGTAGAAGTATCCAGAGAAGCTAAGGAAGGGGTACTTTTGCAACTAATCCTATTTCGGATATATAAATAAATAAGGTGTAATTGCCCAATACTGTAGAGAAGGATCAAGATCATGGGCAGTGCATACAAGGTAATAATAAAAACTTCCACTGTGTTTATCGATATTTAAATATAGTCGTAATAATCTTATAACCTGCTAGTATTGTTCCTTTGATTGTACCAGATACTTTTGACTTCCCAATACGTCTTTTGTAATTAACTGCAACTTCAGTGCTTTGTAATTGCTGTTTGGCAGCTTTTACCTGCATTTCAACTGTCCAGCCATAAGTTTGATCACACATCCCCAAATTTAGTAATTTTTGATATTTTATTGCCCTAAAAGGACCTAAATCTGTAAAACGAACTTTGTAGAACCAACGAATTAGAGTGGTGGCAAGCCAGTTTCCAAAAACTTGTTGTGGTGTCATAGAGCCGCGTTCCTTCTTACCTAAGGCTCTAGAACCGATAACCATATCATAGTCATCTTCTAAGATAGGAGCCACAACCAAAGGTAATTCTTCGGGATAGTCTGAGTAATCTGCATCTAGAAAAACAACGATATCAGGTTCAGTTTCCAAATTCTTTAAGTGTTCTATGCCTTTCAGGCAGGCAAAACCGTATCCTTGTCTAGGCTCATCCAAAACTATAGCACCTGCATCTCTAGCGTTTTTTGCTGTTTGGTCATTAGAGTTATTATTTACTACAATAATTTCTTTTACCCAATTTTTGGGAATCTCTTTAACGACTTTTCCTACAGAGTTTTCCTCATCGAACGCAGGAATAATCACTACAATATGTTTGTCTGTCATTTGTAACTGTTTAAAGAACGCTATTACTTACTGATTAGTTTGTGATAGTAAATACGTTTTCTGTACACATTCAGATTATCTCAAAATTAGGAAGTATATAAAGTCATAACCAATAGAAATCTAAAAGTTATTAAGAGCTTATTTAAACACCGATTTTAAATATGGCTGCAAGAATAGGACTATTTCAGGAAAGAAACAAACTATTTTTCAAATCCTTCTTCTTTTAGCAAGGATGCTGGCATATTGTCTATTTTGGTTTTAGAAAAGGAGATGTATGAAAATATTAGCTAGTTTTAATTTGAGTTCTAATAGCTTGATTACTAGTTTTCTTTTATGATTTTGTTTTTATTTAAAATAAGTCTAAATAAATTTTGGAAAATAAAAACCCTTGTTTTACCTTTGCTCTCGCAATAATTTAATTTAGATTAATTAAAAATAACAAGTTGACAATCCACAAATAATTACTATTTCTTAGTCACTTGTAATAAACATATAGAATATGACACGTTATTTACTATTTTTTATGTTTGTAGGAATGAATACTACATTTGCACAAACTGTAGATGTTATATCATCAGGTGCATCTTATGCTGACTTTACATTCTATGATATTTCTACAGGTACAACAACAGCAACAAAACATTCAGATTGGCATGTAGCTTTTTCTGTATATGGTACACAAGATGCGGGTATTTTTGCAAATGAAGGGTCTGAGTATAGTTTTACAGGAGGAGGACCAGGGTCACAAGTATATGTTGCTAATACTGCGGATTTTTCAACTACTATAAATAATGGTGAGTGGGGAACGTTACAAGAAAATAAAGAAATTTCTTGGGCAAATGGTGCATTTAATGACAAACGTGATCAGAGTAATAACCTAGATTATGGATGGGGAGTATATAATCCTGGCTCTATGAGTGTTATTGGAAATACAGTCTATGTAGTTGAATTAACTAACGGTAATTATAAAAAAATGATTATAGATAGTTTAGTTGGTTCTATATATTATTTCCGTTATGCAGATCTAGATGGAGCAAATGCTCAAACTCAAACATTAAACAAAGGAGATTATACAGGAAAAACTCTAGCTTATTTCAATCTAATTACTAATGCTGCGGTAGATGCAGAACCAGCTGATTGGGATATGGTATTAACACGTTATACTACAGATTTATATACCACATCACCTCCAACCCCTTACCAAGTAGGTGGAATATTGGTTAATAAAGATATAGAAGCAGTAATTGCTGATGGTATTGATCCAGCTAATGTAGAGTTTAGTACTTATCAGAGTTCTTTGCATGCAGATAGCCTTAAAATGATTGGGCATGACTGGAAAGATTATACAGGATCTTGGGTGATTGATTCAGATCGTGTATATTTTGTAAAAACAGCAGATAACAATATTTGGAAAATTAAATTTATTGATTGGGAAGGTTCTTCTACTGGTGTAGCTCGTTTAGAAAAAACTGATTTGGGATTATTATCTTCTATTGAGGAAGCAGAAGCAAACCATGAGCAATTAATTCTTTATCCTAATCCTGTAGTTGATCAAACACAATTGGTTTTTGAAACAACTTCTTTTGAAGGTGACATGCAAGTGACTATTCATGATGTTACAGGTAGAATGATAGAGCAACACAGTCTTGCTGTTCAGAAGGGAATGAATACACATACATTCAACTTAGGATATCTAGAGAGTGGAAATTATCTACTAACTCTACACACACCACAAGGTCTTTTGACTAAGAAAATTCAGAAAAAATAGTTTGTTTAATTTATGATCGTTAGGGAAGTGCGAACAATAGCGATGATGATTGTTCAAACTTTCCTAACAATATCATATTGATAAGAAAGTAGGTGAAGATTTTGGCAATAAATACTAATACTTACTTGATATTCTAATAGCAATTATAACAATATATGAACTTTATTAAGTTATCATTATTTTACTTTATTTTATGTTTGGTGAGTTGTTCGGGAACGGAGGATGCACCAAAAAGTGATACTCAACCAGTAGATTCCTCTACTGATAGAAGTGTCAAACAAGAACAAGAAAATAAGGAAGAACGTATCATATCCTTAAATGGAACTTTAACAGAGCTGCTTTATCTTTTAGATTACTCAGACCAGCTTGTTGGAGTAGATGTAACTAGTACCTTTCCTGAGGAGGTTAATAAGCTGCCCAAATTGGGCCATGTTCGCCAGTTGAACCCAGAAAGTATTTTGGCTATGAAGCCAACTACCATATTTGTTGATGCTAATAGTGCTCAGTCCAAGGCTATTGAGATGATCAAAGAATCGGGAGTAAAGTTGGTGGTAGTTGATATGGAAAATAGTTTGGAGAACTCAGAAAAAGCTGCTACTCAAATTTTAAAAACCTTGGGTAAGGAGAGTGAAGCTACAGCAAAATTGGCTGAATTAAAAGAAAAAGTTCGTAAAAATAAAGAAGAGTTAACCGCTATAAAATCAGCTATGACTACTTCTCCAAAAGTGTTATTCATTTATGCACGTGGAGCTAAGCAGTTGATGGTAGCTGGTAAAAATACTTTCGCAGAATCTATGATTACATTAGCTGGAGGGCAAAATGTGATTACAGAATTCGAAAGCTTCCAGGCTCTAAGCCCAGAAGCACTTTTGGCAAATCCACCTGATATCATTCTAATGTTTGATTCAGGACTGGCTTCGCTAGCAGATGAAGGTGGTGAGAGAGAAGCCGCATTAGGGGCACTCTTGCAATTGCCTGCTATGGCAGAAACACCTGCAGGTAAAAACAAACGTATCATTACTATGGATGGTTTATACCTTTCTGGTTTTGGTCCACGATCTTCTGATGCCGCTTTAGAATTAGCAACTCAGATGAAGGAATTAATGAGTAATTAGACTTTTAGAGTATTGTAATAACTCGTCTATTTGTTTGATTTTCAGAAATTTGGTTTGCAATCCTATTGAATTACTGTTATATTAGATATAAATGCGAAAGGAGTGGATCATATTAATAATTATACTCATATTCAGTAGTATAATTTCCTTGGGCATAGGAACCTACTCTGTAAGAGTGGTAGATGTACTTCATGTTTTTGCTCATAAATTAGGTATAAGTTCAGAAGCACCTGAATCCAATATTGTGTACTTGATTTGGAATATACGTTTTCCTAGAATATTAATGGGGATTTTTGTAGGCTGTGCTTTGGCTATTTCCGGAGCTGCAGTACAAGGGCTTTTTCGCAATCCATTGGCAGATCCAAGCCTAATTGGTGTAACAGGAGGAGCAATGCTAGCTGCAGTTATTTTTATAGTTATCGGAGGAAGTTTATTAGCAGGAGCACCTGTGATGGTACAGTATTTTGCTTTGGGGATTTTTGCCTTCTTGGGGGGCTTAGCTAGTACATTTTTGGTTTATCGTTTAGCTAGTCTAAACCAAGGAGCACAGACAAGTACATTACTGTTGGCAGGGGTTGCTATTACGTCTATAACAGGTGCAGTAGCAGGTTTCTTTATCTATTTTTCGACAGAAGAACAGCTAAGAGATATAACCTTTTGGACAATGGGAAGCTTAAGTGGATCAAATTGGATGAGTGTTTTGGTCGTGGCCTTTCCTGTATTATTCTCTTCTGTTATTTTATATAAGCAGGCTAGAGGTTTAGATGCTCTACTGTTAGGAGAGGAGGAAGCAGAATTTTTAGGTATAGAAGTGCGTAAATTACGTTCAAGAGTAATTATCCATGGTGCTGTTTTGGTGGGAGTGTGTATTGCTATGGTCGGAATGATTGGTTTTTTGGGCTTAGTTATTCCACATCTGGTACGTTTATACAAAGGGGCAAAACATCATTTTCTGATTATTGCTTCAGGGTTCTTAGGAGCGATTGTACTGGTGTTAGCAGATTTACTGGCGAGAATCGTAGTACAACCTGCAGAGTTACCTATCGGAATATTGACCGCCTTGATCGGAGGACCATTTTTCTTTTATTTGTTATTGAAGTCTAAACATCAATATTTATAGAATGTCGATTCGTGCTGACAAAATTTCTCTACAAATCAAAAAGCAAGAAATTCTGAAAGATATTTCTTGGGAGGCAAGGTCTGGTCAATTAAGTGTGATTATTGGAGGAAAT
This sequence comes from Saprospiraceae bacterium, assembly GCA_022448995.1. Classification (GTDB taxonomy): domain Bacteria; phylum Bacteroidota; class Bacteroidia; order Chitinophagales; family Saprospiraceae; genus JAKVCT01. The sequence goes on along the minus strand of JAKVCT010000088.1, from coordinate 2,046 downwards.
GGTGCGGGCAAATCTTCATTACTCAAGGTATTAACAGGACAGTGGAAGGCACAAGAAGGAAGTGTTCATTATGGTAATAAGACTATTGATCAATATACACAGGCAGAATTGGCATTGAAAAGGGCAGTACTTTCTCAGCAAATCAAATTGACTTTTTCAATGTCTGTATTAGATCTTGTTTTGTTAGGACGCTATCCACATGTCATTCATCAAGTGGGAAGAAAAGATAAAGAAATTGCCATGAACATGTTAGAAAAAGTGGGCATGCAAGACTTTGCAAAACGAGAGATTTTTAGCTTGTCTGGTGGTCAGCAACAACGTGTACATATGGCAAGAGTTTTGGCTCAGATTGGTGATTCTTCTAAGGCACAGGCACTCTTTCTAGATGAACCTACTAATAGCTTAGATATTCATTATCAACATAGTCTATTGGATATGGCAAAGCAAGTAGCTCAAGAAATGAAACTTACAGTTATTGCAGTATTACATGATATGAATCTAGCTGCTCGATATGCCGATTATATTGCTGTCATGAAACAAGGACAGCTTATTCAGGCAGGTACACCTGAGAAAATTCTCAATGCTACACTAATTAAAGAAGCATTTGGTGTAGAATCTGTTATTTTAGAGCATCCTGTTTTAAATTGCTTACAGGTTATTACTTATTATAGTTAAATTTTAGTATTTATTATGATTACATCATTGAATCCTATAGAGTTAAAAACACGCTATCAAGATTATAAAACGGAGCATCCTAAGAAGAGAATTCGAGATGCAGCCAAGGATTTGGGAGTTACTGAATTAGAACTGTTAAGTCTATTTGTTGGCGAACATGTTACACGTCTACGTTCAGTATCCAAGGATATTTTGAAAGAGATAGAAGGACTAGGTCAGGTAATGGCATTGACACGTAATGAGCATGTTGTACACGAACGAAAAGGTATTTATCATAATGTATCTTTTATGGATGGACATGCAAATATGGGATTGGTGGTCAATCCTGATATTGACTTGCGTTTGTTTATGAATGCATGGTCTGAGGTATTTGCTGTTAAACTGGAAGTTAGAGGAAGAACGCTATATGGATTGCAGTTTTTTAGTAATAGAGGAGAGGCTGTACACAAAATTTATCTGACACCCAAATCAAATGAAGCTGCTTATCATGAATTGGTAGCTAAATACAAGGCAGATAATCAGGATATTGGGGCTACTGTCGATCGAAGTCCCCAACCTGTCAAGGAATATGCTAAAGATGAAGAGGTAAATGTAGAAGATTTTCATAAGGAATGGATTGAGATGAAAGATACACATCATTTCTTTGGAATGTTGCGCAGCCATAAGCTAGCACGTTTGCAAGCTTTGCGCTTGGCTCCAAAGGGATATGCTTTTCAGGTTGACAATAACTCTATCAAAGAGGTGATCAACCAAGCTGCCAAAAAACAAGTGCCAATTATGGTTTTTGCAAATAGTAGTGGGTGTATCCAGATCCATACAGGAGAGGTAAAGAAGATTGTAGAGATGGGAGACTGGTATAATGTAATGGACCCTCTATTTAATTTGCATCTTAATATGAAGGGGGTTGCCCAAACTTGGGTAGTTCTAAAAAATACAACAGAAGGTATTGTCACTTCCATCGAATTATTTGACGAAGAGGGCAACCTGATTGTTTATTGCTTTGGTAAGAGAAAGCCAGGTATTCCTGAATTGGAGTCTTGGCGTTCAATTATAGATTCCATAATATCGAACGATTAGATTAAATGTTAGGTTGAGAACATTTCTGGTTAATAGTTCACTACTTTTTGTCTTTGGGTAAAAAACAAAAAGGGCCTACTAGCTTCGAAAGGATAAGAACTATTGACTGTTTAGATTAAATTCTTATTGCGAATATTAATCCTCATCAAAGGATTTTGGAAAACCGATTAGCAGTGATATGCCCATCGGTTTTTCATTTTTTAATTAAGAGGATAAAAGTAAGTAGATAGCCACAATTAATTTGTATTTAATTCAATCAGCCTTTTTGCGCTGCACTTTGTTAAAAAGCCTCGT
>JAKVCT010000087.1:5292-16866 GCA_022448995.1 Saprospiraceae bacterium | reverse complement strand
TAGACGCGTTTGCAATAAAGTTTCGTTATAAACATCACCTTTAGAAATACCCAAGACACGATGTAATTCAGCATCAGTATATGTAGTATTACCTCTAAATTTGATATCTCCAAAATGATAGGTGTTTCCTTCATCTACTGTAATATCAATATGTAGTTGTTTTTTTACCTTATTCTTCTTAGGAATTTCTACAATATAGATAGAGTCTTTTAGAATTTCAGCATCTCTATGTCCAATTGTATTGTAATAAGCAACAATATTCTTTTTATCAGCTTCGTATTCTTTCTTGATATATTTAGAAGGTTTGAATATACTCATGATACTGACCCTCTTGGTATTTTTCATTGCCTTGCGCAATCGACCAGCTTTGGCAAGTTCATTACCCTTGAAGTTGATTTCCTTGATTCGAACTTTTTTACCTCGATCAATATTAAAGATCAGTCGAACACTGTTTTTGAGAATTTCATCTTCTTCAGTTTCTACATTAATTTTGACATCTAAGAACCCTTTTTCAATAAAGAATCGTTTTAAGGCCTTACTTGCATTGGTTTTCATTGCTTGAGTAGCAGCCTTACCTTTCATGAGGTAACGATTTACTACTGCATTAAGGTCATCATGCATTCCTTTTTTGACACCACGATAGCCATGACGTGCAAATCGGGCTTGTTCCTGTACAGCAATCTCTAAGAAAATAAGATCTCCTACACGTTTTTTTAGGAGTACCTGTACATCCACAAAAAGTCCCTGTTTCCATAGTTTTCGGATTGCATTAGAAATGTCGTCTCCTGGTATTTTGATAGATTCACCTCGTACCAAACCAGATATATTAATAATACCATTAGGATCTGTATATTCTGCTCCTGTTACTTCTATGCCCCCAATTTCATAAGTTTGAGGTTCATCTGCATTCGCAATAGGCGCAATGGAGTCTGTTTCTGCTTCTCCATCTGCTCGTTGTGCATATAGATTGAGTGTTGTTAGTCCTAATAAAAAGAGAATCCCAAATGCTCGGGAAAATAGTATATTCATCATAATAGAAATCTTAGAAGGTAGTTTCATTCAAAAGTCCTGCAAAGTTACTGTAATTCTTTCTAGAATTGAAATGCTAATGAATAAAAACCTAAAATGGATAATTACTGTATATATCTAGTGATTAAGTAAAGCCATCTAGACGGTTAAATTATAGTATGTTTTTGTCTAAAATTGGTATTGCGGTCATTTTGGATACGACAGTGGTGACAATTCTTTATATATGTAACGATAAAGGTGGGGCAAAGGGATTGGTGGAAAATAAAAAATACTGATGATAAGTAGGGAGGGGAGTTTGTTTTATAGAATATCTTACTGCTCTTCCACCTTCTGATCTAGGGTTGTAGAAAGTGGGAGAGTAATAAGAGAAGAGCATTAAATATCGAAGTTGTTTAAAATTATCTTTATCACATCAAATCCATTGATAGTTCGGGAGGTTCAATATTAGATAAACAATTTGATAATCAACAATCTATAGATGTTTATAGAAAAAATACTTCGTAGAGCCCTTCGGGGTTAGTTTCACTGAACCTCTCTAGTTAGTCAGCCCAGCTAACCGCAACTTTACCAATAGACTGACGACTTTGTAAGAACATATGAGCTTTATCAAGCTCTTTGTAAGAAAAACGGCCACCAACTACAGGCTTGAAGATACCTTCTTGAGTTAGTCGAATGACATTTTTTAGGCAATATTGAATCTTATCTGGTCGACGATCTGCTATACGAAGCATATTGACTCCAACCATACCTTTGGAGTTCTGAACAAAAGGAATAGGTGAGTAGACACCAAAACCAGCAGCTAGATTGAGAGTGCTGAAAAGACCCCATTTAGCACCTGATCGACTGGCAGCACCATAGAATACAATTTTACCACCAGTAGCCAACAGTTTGACCCCTTTTTTCATTTCGCTTCCACCCAAACAATCAAAAACAACATCCAAACCAACATTTCCTCTTTTTTCTTTGATATATTGATAAAAATCAGTTGTTCTATAATTAATTGGGAAATCAACACCTTGCTCTCTTAGATACTCCAGTTTTTTCTCTGAACCTGCTGTTCCGTATACAATGCAACCTTTGTGTTTAGCATATTGAACCAATGCAGTTCCTACACCACCAGCGGCAGCTTGAATCAAAACATGATCACCTGGATGCAAGCGAACACTATCTTCTGCACAGTGATAGGCCGTGATATATTGAGTGGCAAGAGCAGTAGCTATTCCCATATCCATATCTTCAGGGATAACTGCAGCAGCTTCTGCTTGTGTAACAGCATATTCGGCATAACCACCAAACCGAGTTAGAGCAACTACACGTTGACCTTCCTTTAGGTGTTTTACATCCTTTCCAACTTTGTGAATTTTCCCAACAACCTCATAACCAATGACAGTGGGTAGGTCTGGACAATCTTGATAAAGTCCCTGTCTTGCCATTACATCGGCAAAGTTTAGCCCAAAACCTTCTGCATGGATACAAACTTCATGTGCTTGAGGTTCAGGAATGGGACGCTCTTCTAATACAAAAGCTTTTTTTGCATCGTTGGTATTAAAACGTTTTAAAACGATTGCGCGCATAATAATTACTTATATTTTTTGGATAATAGTCGGTATGACTCAAGGAATAGAAAATAGAATTGCTATTAATTCAAATAAAAAACCTGTTTTCTCAGCAAGGAAAACAGGTTTTTTATGAGTTATTCCAGTAGACTGGAATTATACATTTAGACGTTTACTCAAACGGATTTGAGCACGCTGAGCTTCTGCACGAGGCATTCCAATATTGTCAGCAAACTCATATAGCTCATCTAAGTTCAATTCTGTACCAGAACTTAAAATCGCTGTTTCTACAGTGTAGTCTTGAGCAAAACGGATCAATTCTTCTTTTTCGTGTGGACGGAAACCAAACATTTCTGCGTATTCATCCAACTTAGCTTTCTCAGAATCATCAAACTCACGATCTGCCAAAGCAACTGCTACAGTGATCATATATACATTCTCTTTAGCTTCTTTAGAAACTTCTTGACAATCTACAGCAGTTACTGGAGGTGTACGCATTAATTCAGAGAAAGAGCCGGTATCTTCGTTCAAGAAATCTTGGAAGAACTCTTTTTCTTCTTTTGCAATAGATCCATCAGCTTTAGCCATTTCGATTAATAAACGAGCCAAAGTCTTCTTGTCATAAGGTGCTGTTAGTGGCGTTTTGCGAATACGCTTTTCAAACTCAGATAATTTACGTGCAATTGTCCATTTACCCTCTTCAAAATTAAAATTGAAAGCAATACGCTTGAATGCAGCTACAACAGCGCCTTCTTTGTCTGCTTTGGAGTAAACCATCTCACGAGATTTCTCTGAAACTACCGCATTACCTACTTGAGAACCAATGTTACCAGCCATACCACCACCTAAAACACCACGGAGAATACGGTTGAATGATGAACGCATACGGCTAATCATATTCATTTTTACGATACTCTTGACACGCTCACCTGTTTTGCTCATATCTCTTTTGATACCAGCATCAGCTTCAAATCGTTCTCCTTCTACCTCAAATACACAGAACATTTTACCTTTCTCCATGCGCTCATCCACTAAAAGACCCTTAATGGATTTATAGGTTATTTCTACAGACATAATTCAGTTTCATTTAGGTTGTTAATAAAAAGAAATGGGGAAAGTGGGTAAACAACAAAATCAAAAGTGCTGATAAAGTCCAGATACAGGGAAATGTATAGGAAACTACTAGTAATTTAATTGCTTATAGTTGTTTATCTACTTATTAATTTCTACCCTACAAGTATACTAAAAATCTAGGAATCGCAAAAATATAATTTTAGAACTCTGCTGAAAAGAAATGAAAAAATACAGCTTATTTTTATCAAAAAAGCTAGAAAAGAGTTAGCTGTTCTTCCAAAGAAGGTAAATTCCACTTGAAAATCCTTTTGGCTTTATCAACAACCAAAGAGGTATCTTTTGCGCGTGGCATTGGTACATCTTTACGTTTACTTGGTATGATATATTTAGCATCCAGTTTATAAACTTTAGCCATTAACTTAGCAAAGTCATAACGAGATATGCGCTCATTACCAGCCAAATGTAGAATGTTATCTCCATCAATACGTACACCTGCAAAGATTAGATCAATCAATTGGAATAAAAGTTGGGCAACTTCTATCGCACTAATAGGGTTTCGATATTCATCGGTGAATGCATATATGTTTTTTTGTTGCTCCAAGGTCTTTTTCCATACTTTCAGGAAATTGCGATGATAGTCTGCTCCTGATCCAAAGAGTAAAGGCAATCGACAAACCCAATTTTGAGTATTTTTTGTCAAAATATACTCTTCTGCTTCCAGTTTTTGGCGACCATATCTAGAAATAGGTTCAGCTGTTCGCTGTTCTTGGTAGGGAGCATATTCACCATCAAAAACTAGGTCAGTAGAGGTATAAATGAGAGGAATATCTTCTTGGTTTGCCAAATCTGCAAGGACTTTACTGAGTTGTACATTAATATGATAACTTTGTGCGGGGTGTTGCTCACAAAAGTTAACATTAGCTATCGCTGCACAATGCAGAATTAAATCAGCTTGTTGTTGTTCTACAAGAGCTTTGACTTTTTTCATCTCAATCAGATTGATCTGAACCAATTCTACATCTGTAAACCTAGGCTTATTACGAAAGTAGGTTCCTACCAAATGATAGCGTGTCTGTGGATGTTGCATCAAATAATAACCGAGAAAACCTGAAGCACCTGTGAGGAGGATCTTTTTTTTCATAACTCTATATGTAAATGAAAAATTAAAAATGAAGAATTACTGCTGTTCTATGGATAAAAACTTTAGATGAATGAAAAATTAATGATGTAACTAAATAAAAAATAGCTTTAGCTCTGTGCATCAAATATTGGAAGTGTTTTACAAAATAAATATCTAGCTTATCAAAAGATCATACTCATCAAAAACTATTAATTTTTAGCATTGCTGAGCTCTTTGAGGTTTATTATTCATTTTTCATTTTGCGTTGGTAGTCTTTCCATGTTAAATAATTGCTGAAATCCTGTTTGGGACGATCCTTGGGTTCTGTTCTAAGTGGTTCGCAAGGACGCAGACTAGCTCTACAGTCACTTGGTAGTTGTTGATAAAGGCGAGTACCTTCTGTTTTCCAGTCTACCATAGTATCACTTAGTGTTTTTATGATTTTAGCGGGGTTTCCTACAACCAAACTACGTCTAGGAATTTGCATGTTAGCAGGAACAAAACACAAGGCTCCGATCAAACATTCTTCACCAACCTGTACATCATCCATGACCACAGCATTCATACCAACCAAACTATTGCGCCCAATATGAGCACCATGAATGACAGCACCATGTCCGATATGAGCAGAAGGCTCGAAAATCGCAGATTTTCCAGGAAACATATGAACCACACAGTTTTCTTGTATATTACAACCTTCACCGACTCGAATTTCGCCCCAATCTCCTCGTAAAACGGCGCCCGGACCAATATAAACATGAGCATCTATGACAACATTCCCTGTAACATTAGCTTGGGGATGAACAAAGGCAGTCTCATGGACTACTGGACGATAACCATTGAATTCATAAAACATAATTCTATTACTTTTATTATAGCCCATGCAAATTTTGTAACCAACTTATATTCTATAAAACAGATTGTTTGCTGAGTAAGTAACAAAACCTTTAGGCCTTTAATTATACTGATCCTTTCAGAGGTAATTTAGTTGAGTCCTTTAGGGGAGTAATAAAGTAAGTAGGTGGACGTAATTAATTTTATAATAATTCACAAGATTTTTTGATGCTGAACGAGACGAAAAACGTAGGGATAGCACCGCTATCACGAGGCTTTTTAACGAAGTGCAGCGCAAAAAGGCTGATTGAATTAAATACAAATTAATTGTGGCTATCTACTTATAAAAGGCTTGGACTATTATTTTTATTGATTGTATTTGTTATCGAAGATAGAAAAAGTTTAGTGTTTGAATAACAATAGTCCATGAAGATTTTGAAGGTATTTGATAAGTAGGGAGGTTTGCTTCGCAGAACACTTCGTGGTTAGTTTTACTGAGCCCTTCGGGGTTAAATATAAATTAATTATGTCTACCTACTGATAGAAGAAGCTATTTTTATAAACTATAGTAAGTGTTTTTCAAACTTTATAGATGAACGAATAATAGACTGTATTCAAATTATTTGGTTTCAATGTCTAATCAAAACCGAAAGCTTTTTTGTACATTTGTCGACTTGTAGAATTAATAACAGTTCATGATTTTTTGTTTTTTAGCTTCATGAACTACAGATCGTTATGACTAACCCTTAAGAGATACGATAAATTATGATAAATATAGGACTCACCATTTTCTGTTTTTTATTATCCCTCATACTTACCTTGTTGTTAGGTCGAAAAAATTGGAAGGTTAACCGTTATGTTGTCCCTAGTATTTGGACAACCATAGGTATTGGAGGAACCTTTGCTGCCTTACTGTTAAATATACTTTTAGTAGAAGACATAAAAGATATCAATCTATTATTTATACGTGATTTTGCTTCTGCTTTTGGCACTTCTTTGATTGGAATTTTAGGAAGTTTATTTTTCAAATGGAAAATCGCTTCTGAAGAATATAGAGAGGAACAGCAAGTTGATACACAAACACAAACCATGGAGCAAACTTCTGAACGTGTATACCTGCATCAGATTGTTGGGATTTTGCAGCAAACGCGGAAAGAACATGCACAAGAAAAGCAGTTATGGAAGGATAGTCAAGATGCATTGCACGGAAAGCTAGACTTGATTAACCAGAGTATTGAGAAGATGGATAAGATTTTTGATGGTTTGACAGATAAATTAGTCAAGAATATCAATAACCAATTGGCACCTACCTTGGAGGATGTAGCACAAGATGCTATGGATCAGGTTAATGTAAACTTGGAGGTTGCCCAAAAGCAACATATTGAACAGAGTGAGAAGCTATTTACTACACTTCAAGAGATTTTGACTAAATCTATCTCAGCATTAGTAGGAGAGAGCAAGGGGCAGTTCTCAGAATTGAAAGATTTTCATCAGGATCAAGCCAATGCTCTTAAGGAGTTCTATACCGCTACTCAGGAACAAATTACGACGACTACTCAGGAATTGCATGATCAAGCTAAAGCCTTGCAGCAACATCAGCAAGATCAGATGCAACAGATGAATGTTTTTTATCAGAATATGCAAGATGCTACTCAGGATACACAAAAAGAATACAGAGCTAACCTACAGGAACAGAGTAGGAGTTTTGAACGATCAGTCTCAGCTTATGAGGCTAAAATGTTTGAGACTATGCAGGCACATTTGAGTGATATTGAGAAAATTTTTGAGCGAATTGACCACTGGCAACGTCAGAATAAACAATATATTGAAGGTCTGAATAAATCCTTTAATAAGGCAGTGTTACAGTTTGATAAATCGACACAACACCAAGAAGATGGAGCTAAGATTATTGCTAATTTTGACAAATCTATGCAACGTCTGCAAGGGCAAATTGATGAGATGCTGACTTCTAATAAGCAAACAATTCAGAAGTTTCAGCAACAGAGTGAAGAGATTATGGATATAAATGTAGTGGTGGAACAACTAGGAAATATCAAGCATTTATTACGTCGATTGGACAGTTATTTTGAGGTTAATAATAATTAATAGTCGAGGTTGATATGAATACAAAATCAAGACAAGCAGCAAACACTGAGGGAGGAGATTGGCTTATTTTATCCGATCTAGCTATGGGGGGATTCATTATATTTTTCATTATTACCGTGGTTTTTTTGACACGTTATGTACAATCAGAAACAAAGCTGGAGGTAATAGAAGAGCAAGATCTAGAAGCTAAGTTAGATTCTTTACAGAGAGAACTAGACGAATTCAAAGATGCACAGTCAGGTATTTATGCTGCGCTCAAAGGTTTTGATAGTATCCCTATGATTGATGTCAAAAAAGATGGAACTATCCGTTTTAAAGTAGAAGAAGGAAAAGAACTATTTCCTTCAGGTAGGGCCATTGCTACTAGAGATTTTGAGGAGGTTTTAGGTAGATTCTTACCTGCGTATTTCGATAGCATTGAGCAATATTATGATACTGATCAGATTGTAGAAATTCGTATAGAGGGACATACAGACACGATTTGCCCAAGTTGGAATGCACAAGAAAAAGATTGTTTTAGGTATAATGTGGATCTATCTCATCAACGTGCAGGTAATATTCTAGATTTTATGTTGATGAATCAGCGCTATCATGCTCTAAAGGATAAATTGAAGTTTAGAAGTTTGATTAATGTAGTGGGGTGTTCCTATTCTAAGGGAATTGACCAAAATGGTCAATATGTGAGTAAGACTCAGGCACCTGCCGACCCCGTTCAATCAAGGCGCGTAGATCTGAAAACTATTATCAAACCAAGGGAAAAACAAATACAATAATCTGACTAGATAAGGTATGAAAATTAGAAATTTACAAGACTTTCGTCTACAATACGCAGCTTACAAGAGTGGGATAGATTCGCCTTATCCAGAATCAGAAGTATTAGATAACCGCTTTTATTTATTTAGGTACTTGGGAGTAGTCGGACAGGAGATTCCACAATATCTAGACAGTATTACCAATTTTGCTACTGGACAACACCATCAGGTTTTTTACGAATTGCTACAAAATGCGAGTGATGAACAAGCAGATACTTTGTATATATATTACGATGAGGAGCAATTATTAGTAATCAATAATGGAAAGAAGTTTAGTGATGAAGATTTATGGGGATTTCTTTCTAGAGGAGCAAGTAGTAAATATGCGGACGCTTCCAAAAAAGGACGCTTTGGGCAAGGTTCCAAGCTTTTGTACACCTTGCTGGCTGATATTGATGGTAAAAAGCTATCGGAGAAGATCAAGAAGGCTTTGGTAGAAGAGAATGAGAGTTTGATTCTCTTTTCTTGGGATAATTATACGCAGTTTGACGAATTTCGAGATTTTGCGGATACTTTTACGCCAAGTATTAGTGCTGAAAGTCCGATATTAGCGAAGTTTGTACATACTTTTTTGCCTGTTGTTCCCAATGAACAGAAGATAATTGACGGAGAATTTGTCAACTTGTTTCCTGATGCAGAGTTGCATGCTTTACAAGCTTTTTTACGAAAGGTAAGTCAGGACAACAATGCTGCTTACCAAAGTCTAAACTATGCCAATTTGCCACAAGGAAGTTTACTCTATCTGAAATTAGGTAAGCAGGTTGCACAGAAGTTTAAGCGATTAGAGCCTCAGTTAGATCGGGGCTTATCTGTTTCTATGCATTTGTTTGACGAAGTGCAACAGATTATTGTCAACCAAAAGCGCATTGTGCCTGCGAAGCAAACTACTAAAACCTATGCCTCTACCTTAGGAAATAATCCTAATGGGGCTTGTGCCTTCATCTATCCACAGGAGTTAGATTATAAAATTGCAGGGAATAAGGAAATAAATATCTATAATTTTTCTCCATTGATTAATACTTGTTATGGGTTAAAGATTCAATTGCACCACAGTGAGTTTACGGTTACTTCGGATCGGCAGCGGATTGATTGGGAAACCTATAATAGGGCTTTATTAGATGAAGTTAAGCAGCATCTTTTAAGAGATTTAGATCGTCTAAAAGCCAATAGGAATGCCTATTTACATGCGTATACCTCTCTAGTATTTTCCAATTTTGATTTAGATAATGTTCCACAGGTAATTCTAGAGTTTAAACAAGAAATATATACTTATTTAGAACAATATATACCGACACATAATAAATATGTAGATGCTAAAAGTGTCTTTGAAAAAAAGACCAATTTACCTATTCAGTTAGAACAGGTAGTTCTCAAGAAATACTGGATTGAGATCCCAAATGAGGCTTTACGCAATCGAGTAGTTGGATTATTTGAGATTCCGACCAAAAATGTGGTAGATCTATTACTTGAAGGTGATTTGGGAATGCTCAATGCTTGGATATCAGGTTTGAACGAACGAGATTATCAGATCTTTATCAGCGAATTGGAATATCATTATCCTAGGAGAGGAAAGCGATTGGCTGATTTGGAAAGTCGATTGAAGCAGTTCAAATGGTTGAAATCTAGTTCAGGTAATTTGTATTCCTATGCAGAACACTTGGATATACATACCCCTTTTATCATTTTAGACAGTCGCCTAGAGGCAATACAACCTTTGATAAAGAAACACAAAAAACTATCTTGCAATCAGTATAATTTGGCACAACACCGCTCTCTTAATAACGCCTTGAAGTCAATAATGGATGATAGTTTGTTGTATGAGAAGTTGAGTAAATTTATTGAGCCCATTCAACTGAACAAGCGGGATAAGTGGTTATTGATCCAAAAACTAGAAAAGATCGCGAGTTTGGATCAAATTAAGCATCTCCCTTATTTCAAAAATAGGCGGGGAGATCTGTGTGCTTTGGGACAGTTAGCTTCTGCTGAGGTGAGCAGAGCATATCCACATGTTCCAGAGCAGTTTTTGATAGCAGAACAAGAGCAAGATGCCGATACCTTGGAACCCTACATGGTACAACAGTCCATGGTTTTCGAAACCTTAATCAAGGACAATTGGGAAGCTTGGCTGCCAAAGCCAAAACCTACAGTGAATGCTGTCAAGCAATTTTATGAATTCTTAGGATTGTGTAATAATGTGAGTTTGGAGGAACAATGGAAGTGTATCTACACTGCAAATCAACAATTTGTACGTAAAAATGAGGTGATTAATATCGAGTACACAAGTAGAGAAGCAGGACATATACAAGATATTTTTGCTCAATTGGGGACTTATCAACCCGTACATCAATCCCTAAGCAGCTATTACAACGATCAAAATGGATTGTGGTATGTTGGACAAAATTTATATCAGGTTTTACCTGAGGAAATTGAATTAGGAAAAGCAGAAAGTATATACCTCTTGCAATTGCTACAAGAAAATGCAGTGGCTATTTTTGAGCGTTTTTATATACAAGAGGTTCAAGATAGTCGCTTTTTATTCAAAAAGCGAGAGAACGGCCAAACGGTTCAGCAAATTTGGGTAGAGGAACCTCAACTCCTACAGTTTTTGGAGCAAAACCAAGATTTATTTCTACAACTACCTTCCTCTTTCCATGAGTTTGTTCGGGAGTATCGCCTGCCCATACTTAGAGAAGGTAAGCAAAGTGTTGCACAACTCTTGCAGCATTATGGTTTTAAGAAAGATTTTGCTTGGTTGATGGAGAGATATCCTGAGTATATTGGAAGATATATCCAGAACATTCCCCTACAATTACGCTTAGCAGATGATCTGAATGTCCAGTTTGGATCAGGCGATTTTGAATATCAATTTGCTATCATTTTTGCTCAGTACATGCGAGATTTACCGAGAGGTAATGAGCAACAACTGGAACTGTTGCGATCTAGGATATGGATTGGGGGACAGGCACTGACAGACTTACAGTTTTTGGATACAGTTGAGTTGCAAAATAATCGTTCAGATAATGGTTTGAATAGGCGTTATACC
>JAKVCT010000087.1:0-5282 GCA_022448995.1 Saprospiraceae bacterium | reverse complement strand
AAAGGGGGCGATTCTGAGCAAAGCACGTGAAGCTTTTGCTGCCTTACCATCTTCTTCCATTAACTTATTCTTGGGAGCTAAGAGAATGGAGGCGGATCAGGTGTACAGAAGTTTACTCCAACTAAGCCAAACCCCCAATTTCAAAATGCTCAACTTAGATCAATTGAGCTTTGTATTGGTGTACACCAAATTATATGAAGAGCTCAATATTCAACCACTGCCTCTACCTTTATTAGAAAAAGTAGCTAGTCACGATCTAGAACAAACGATAGAACAGTTCTATAAGGATGGAATTACTTATTTCACCTTTGAGGGTTTTCAGCCCAAGTACAAGGTATTACCTAGAACAGAGTGGCAAGCCTTTCTTTTGGAAAGGGAATGTCTTAATCCAATGATTGTGCAATGGGCCAATGAAGGAAGCACTGTGCAGCAAGCTGCCAAAGCTAGTTTTTTGGCCAAATGTGGCGTTTTCACAGATTTTGATCGAAATGCTGCATTCCTTTGGCGAAGTCTCCTGCTAAACTGGTCTGTAGAGCAAGTGGCTGAGCTAGAACTAATAGAAGACGGTTATTGGCGTGTCAATACACTTGAGTGGATGGCTAATTCCAAGAAAGGATTCCCCCACCAAGGAGATTTTTTGGAATCGTTGTATGCATTGATAGAAGCTAGTGAAACAGCTCAAGATAGTTTGAAAAATTGGTCAGTTATTTATGCAAAATCAGATCAGTTGCGTCTGATTGCATTGAGTAAACAACAACAATATTCTTATTTCGATATGTTAGATAAGGATCCTATTCCTTGGAATAATCTGTTTGAACTCTGTGATCAGTTGGGACGACGAGTTTTGCACTCCAAGTTTATTCCTAATGCTGAAAAGGTTGAAGAACGTCAGTACAATATTAAATTATTGAGTATTCAGAAACAGGTTAATATTGCTGCTTTAGAATATCTAACAGAAGGGGCTGAATGGCAAGCAGAACAATACACAGAAGCTTGGAAACAAAAACATGATTTGTCAGTTTATATTTTACCTAAAGCTATTCCCTGTCAGTTTTATCTGTATGCTGATGAGGAGCAACTACAGATGATAGAGGAGGTAGATGCTGAAGATTGGTATCAATTGGATAATCAACTGTTTATATCTGATAGTTTTCTCAGAAGTACTGGGGGAAGTGTTGAAAAAACCTTGCGCAAATTATTGAATGTAAGTGCTTTGACTGTAGATGCTTTGCTAGATTTGTATGAACAACAAGTGGAACCTCTGTCTATCTCTGAGGAGCATAAAGAAATCTTAGATGCTTTGCTAGAACAAGGACTAACTGTCGAAGACCTCAGACAGCTTTTTTAAGAAAGAAGAGTAATAGTAGAATAAAGCTTACCACAGTTGGCTTGGTCTCTGAATCTTTTCAAGGTTATTAGGTAGAACCTTTCACATTATAGTCTAGGAAAGTTTGATAAGTAGGTGGACATAATTAATTTTATAATAATTCACAAGGTTTTTTGATGCTGAACGAGGCGAAAAACGTAGGGATAGCAGCGCTATCACGAGGCTTTTTAACGAAGTGCAGCGCAAAAAGGCTGCTTGAATTAAATACAAATTAATTGTGGCTAGCTACTTAAGTAGGTAGATATTTGATATTTAGTGTCAGAAAATATTGTTTAGTAAGGGGCTGATTAACAGTTGATAATAGGAGTATTTTTTTTAGTAGTCAAAAAAAACGTTAACCTTCTAGATCTTTTGACTTATGTAGATAGGATGTAAGATGGGATTTTAAATAAGATAGAGAGATTATGAAGTTGTTTCAACTAACAGGCTAAATATTCTTATACTTATCTTTACAATAGTATGTGAAGCTAACCATGAAGTGCTCTGTGAAACCGAAAATCTACAAATTATTGAAGGTGTGGACATATTATTATAAACTCAAAAACAAGATAAAATCATGAAAACCTATTATTTGTTAGCTATTGTAATGACTGTGCTGGGCTTAAGCTCTTGTGGTGGTGGAAATGAAACGCCTAGTGTAGACAATGAGGATGCTCCTAAAATAGATCTAGAAATGAAGACTGTAAAATATGAAAACGGTCAAGTTGAGGAAGAATTTCAGGTAAAAAAGGGAACAGAAGAGAAGCATGGAACGTATAAACTCTATGGGGAGAATGGAAAATTATTATCTGAAAAGATCTACAAGAATAATATGGAAAATGGGATAGCTAAGGATTATTATGAAACAGGGAATGTCCAACAGGAAATTGTTTTTGTAGATGGTAAATATGAAGGAGAATTTACGGCTTATCATCCAGATGGTAAAACAGTTGCACAAAAAGGAGTGTTCAAGAATAATGTATTTGAGGGTAGTTTGAAAACCTACTATGCTGATGGAACTTTAAAATCAGATGTTGTCTTTGTAGATGGAATGACAAGCGGTCCTTTCAAGGAATATTATCCTAATGGTAAACTAAGCTACGAAGGAACGTTTACTTCTGTAGGAGAAGAGGATGAAAAAGAGAATGGTGAATTGAAAGAGTATGATGAGGCTGGTGAATTGATTCGTAGAGCTATGTGTCTAAAAGGAGTTTGTTGTACAGTTTGGACAAAGGAAAATGGAGACGCAGAGCCAAGTAGCCCATTATGTGCGGATATCATTGCAGGTAAAGATCCAATGGCAGCAGCTACTGAGCCAACAGAAGATACTAATACTGAAGAGGAGGACGTTAATAATAAAAAATAAACGTTTTATCTTTCAGATGGAAGAATGAGGTGTTTTGTGTAGAAGCATCTCATTTTTTTATTCAGGTATAACTATTAATCCTAACAAGTAGAAAAATCTTACCCACTTATAGCTTTATTCCCAAAAAGCATATTCTTAAACAACTTCATGGTTTGTTTAGCATTAGCTAAGACAGACTAATAAAAACTAAATGAAGATGAATGATAAAAAAATAAATGTGTTGGTGGGCGCTTGTCTATTACTTCTCTTACAATCCTGCCAAATCACTGTGGTTAAGACTAGATATGACAATGGTGACATTCAGGAAAAAATTCAAGTCTACAAGAAACGAGGTACACGTAATGGTTTCTATCGTTTGTTTTATGAAAATGGTCAATTGGCTTTGGAACAAGAGTTTAAGAATGGTAAAATTATAGGTGAAGAACGTGGTTATTACGAAAGTGGACAATTGGAAAGTGTTTTTCAAGCTAAAGATGGAACGTATCATGGACCTTTTCAATTCTATCATGAAAATGGGGTCTTATATCAAGAGGGAACTTATATGGATAATGAAATGGAGGGAGAGTTGCGTACTTATTATGAAAATGGTCAACTCAAGGAAATTATACAAATGAAGAAAACTCATGAACATGGGCCATTTGTAATGTATCATGATAATGGACAAGTGAAGATGAAAGGTAAGTTTGTGAATGGGGAACATTATGATGGAGAACTCAAGGTCTATAGTAGTGATGGCCAACTCTTACGTATTCAAGACTGTAATAGAGGCGATTGTGAAACTTTATGGATTTGGTCGGGAACCAACCAATCTCCCAAGCCTAAGGATAGTATGGAAAATGAAGATCAGAAAAATAAATAGTGTATAGCATTGGCAAACTTCTAACAAATTTCATATTTTCGCAGCCAAGAACTAAAGATCACAATTTAGTTTTAATCCAATTTTTAAACAACTTCAATATACCGAAAGACTTATGAATATGAATGAAGTGCGCAATATCACAGTTCAGACTTTGAAAGAAATGCAAGACAGAGGCGATGATTTTCAATTAATTGATGTTCGTGAGGCAGATGAACGTGAAATCTCTACCATTGGAGGTTACCATATTCCATTAGCCGAAATTGATAAGCGTGTGGATGAAATTCAGAGAGGTAAGGCTGTGATTTTACATTGCAAAAGTGGTCGTAGAAGTGAAATGGCTATTCGCTTTTTGCAACAAGAACATCAACTTGATAATTTGTATAATCTTCATGGTGGAATTATGGCTTATGCGAGAGATATAGATACATCTATTTCTATGTATTAGGATTTGACAATCATAAATAATTAGTAATTGTTTAGCGACCTCGTCGATTTTAGAAATCGACGAGGTCGCTGTTGTTGTAAAATACTGTTCATGAAATATATAGCGTGTTTGATGGGGATAAGGGTGTTATTCATAAACTTACGAAAGTTATACACTATCAACCTTCTATCTTTGATGAGACATAAAAAGTTTAGAGCAAACAAAAACTTCAAACATGAAAAAAGTATTTACACTTATCTTAACCTCTTTATTATTCTGTGTTGGCAATAGCTTTGCCCAAAACTTGGTAGTAGATTACCAGTTAAATGGCAATTTCACAGATCTATCTGTCAATAATAATGACTTGTCTTATCACAATGTAGGGACAGATCCTACTTTTGGAGTAGGTATTACAGCACAAACAGGAGATTCTTCAATCATTTTTACAGGAGGAAAGGGACTGGTGTCTATAGATTCTATTGATAATTCTACTTGGACAGGGACTGCTATTTCTATTTGGGTAAAAAACTGTGTAGATGGATCAATTTTACAAGGAGCTTACTGGGGAGCAGGCTTACAGGTTGATACTTTGGGTATATTAAGCTGTTTTTATGATGGCAGTTCTACTGGATCTCTAGTCCAAACAAATAATGTAAACTTGAATGATGGAGATTGGCATCATATTGTAGCTCAGAATGATGGTTCTACTACCTATCTGTATATTGATAACCAATTAGATACAAGTCACACGGAATCTTTATCCACTTTATCGGCACCAAACTCTAATGCAAAAATCTATCTAGGTATAACGAATCTCAATACAAATAAACTAGAGGGAGAACTGGATAATATTAAGATTTTTGATGGGATTTTATCTACTACTCAAATCCAAAATTTGTATTTAGCTGGAGATACAACTAGTACTACTACTAAGGTGAAGTATCATGAAGTAGAGGCTGTCAAGCTATTTCCTAATCCAACAGCTGACATCTTGATGATTGATAATAAGAAAGAAGATTGGGAATATATCAAGTTTATTGACATTAACGCTAGACCTGTACTAACGCAACGATTACAGACCAATCAAGTTAATATAGAGTGGTTACCTTCGGGTGTTTATTTTGTGCATATTCAGGATAGGCAAGGTAAAATGGTTGTCCAACAAAAAATTATAAAAGAATAAAGTAGCGACGGGGCTGTCCAAAAAGGTAAATTTCGAAAAATGAAACCAAATAAAATTTTGGATTTTATTTTTTCTTTGTTGCGA
>JAKVCT010000086.1:8855-16901 GCA_022448995.1 Saprospiraceae bacterium | reverse complement strand
CATCGAAATGGGGGGGGGGTACCTTCAAAGGGTGACACTTGATGAACAGGGGGGTGCGGGGGTGGGACCAAAGGATGACATAATTTGTGTATGAGAACGAATACTAGCCGAACGACCATTAGGAGCTTGGTTATTAATAAGGATGCTACCTGTTCTAGCAATTAGACTTTGACAAGAGCTAATACTAACTGACATAGGAGTTTGTCGAGAAGAAGATAAGCTATATGGTATTTTATAACGATCAAAAATAGGGGTTAGAGTAGCATCTTCACAAAATAAGTGCTCCCAGTTACGTTGTTGTACAAGCTGTTCTAGATTAATAATAAATTCATTTACCGTATCATTATAAATAAATTTTCCTCCATTTTTTATGAAAATTTGGGCAAACTCTAAATCTAAAGCTTGTTCTATAGGTTGGTATAAATCTTTAGGTATTGGAGGAGGAGGAGAAGAATCTAAACGATCAGTTAAGGCATTTTTCAACTTATCAATTATTTTGTGTTTTGATTTATTGTCCATGAGATTATCCAAGGAGAGTTTATATAAAAAAAGACTATCTTACCATGTGATCGGCGTAAGATAGTCTTTATTGTAGAGAAGCACTTCTGTACAATAAAAATATATATGACAGACTGCTAAAAATATAGGATTATTTTAAGTTAGCTCTGGATCAGGCAAATCTCCTTCAGGATCAGACTGTAGTGTATCTGCACCATTATCTTCACCTTTTGCCTTTTCTCCATTATCACCAGGAATATCATCAAAAGGACGGTTGCCAATTAGACGTTCAACATCCTCTTTTAATAAAACTTCCTTATTTAATAATTCAGTGGCAATGAGTTCTAACTCTTTTCTCTTCTCTTTCAACATCTGTTTTGCTCTTTCGTATTGCTCATTGATCAAGCTACGAACTTCCTCATCGATCAATCGAGCAGTCTCATCAGAATAAGGCTTTTCAAATTGATTATTATTTCGCATGGCATAGAAAGAAACATTACCTACTTTTTCATTCATACCATAAATAGAAATCATACCATAGGCAATTTGAGTTACTCGATCCAAGTCATTTTGTGCACCTGTTGAGATTCTACCAAAAGTAACTTCTTCTGCAGCTCTACCAGCCAATAGACCACACATACGATCTAGTAATTCTTCTTTTGGAGTTAAATATTTCTCTTTTGGAAGATACTGGGCATAACCTAAAGCCGCTACTCCACGAGGTACAATAGTTACTTTTACTAATGGATCAGCATATTCCAAGAACCATCCACTAATAGCATGACCAGCTTCATGATAAGCAATCACACGCTTCTCTTGAGGAGAAATCAACTTATTCTTTTTCTCTAAACCTCCAATTACACGATCAATTGCGTCACTGAAATCATCAGATTCTACATATTTCTTTTGCTTACGAGCAGCAATCAAGGCAGCTTCATTACAGATATTGGCAATTTCAGCACCTGCAAAACCAGGAGTTTGAGTTGCTAAACGCTTAGGATCAATATCAGTACCGATTTTGATTGATTTAAGATGAACCTTAAAAATCTGCTCTCTACCTACTAAGTCAGGTTTATCAACTCCAATTTGACGATCAAATCGACCTGGACGCAATAAAGCAGAATCCAAAATATCAGGACGGTTAGTTGCAGCCATCAAGATGACTCCTTTTTCTGTACTAAAACCATCCATCTCCACTAGTAGCTGATTTAAAGTGTTTTCACGTTCATCATTACCTTGAACAGCCCCACGACCTCTAGCTCTACCTATTGCATCAATCTCGTCTATGAAGATAATACAAGGTGCTTTTTCTCGAGCTTGTTTGAACAAGTCACGCACACGGGATGCACCAACTCCTACAAACATTTCTACGAAATCAGAACCAGAAATACTGAAAAATGGAACACCGGCTTCTCCTGCTACAGCTTTTGCGAGTAAGGTTTTACCAGTACCTGGAGGGCCTACTAATAAAACTCCTTTTGGAATTTTACCACCCAATGCAGTATATTTCTTAGGATTTTTTAGGAAATCAACAACTTCCATAACTTCTTCCTTTGCTTCATCTAGCCCAGCAACATCCTTGAATGTCACATTGACACGAGCATCTCTATCAAACAAAGTAGCTTTTGATTTGCCAATATTGAAAATCTGAGAACCTGGGCCACCTGCACCACCACCTACACGACGCATAATAAAGATCCAGATAGCTACGATAATCAAAATCGGGAAAATCCAGCTCAGAATAGGACCTATAAAACTTTTTCTTGGTTCAGATAGAATTTCCATCTGTGCCGAGTTAGGTGCCTTATCCTTGGCATTTCTCAGTGCAGCATCAAAATTATCTGTACTTGGACCAATCTGATGCTTGTACTGTGGACCTGTATTAGGTAAACCTAATGGGGAGTTACTTGCTTTTTCACCATGTGTCTGAAGACTATCTTTGATAATAAATACTTCAGCAAAAGCATTATTTACAATGACTACTTTTGATACATGTCCTTTTTCGACATACTCCAGAAATTTATCTTCTGAAATAGTTTGGGGGCTGCCTCCTATATCAAAAAAATTGATACTAATGAGTAAGACAGCAATGATGGCATAAATCCAATAAGGATTGAATTTGGGTTTACTGCCCTGTGTGTTTTTATTGTCTTGCATGTTATAAAAAAAATCTTACGTATTAATAGTATGCTTATGGATGTCCTTTCATCATTCTTACAAATCAGAATCTTTGAGTCAATAAGCCATAGTTAGATATTATTAAGCTACATTTTCGTATTGGACAGAAGGGGCGTCCCCCCACAAACCTTCTAAATTGTAGAATTTTCGCTTTTCTTTCAAGAATACATGTACAACTGTAGAGAAATAATCAATCAACATCCATTGTGGGCTTGATTTACCCTCTATATTAGAAGGCAGCTCATTGAGTATTTCCTTAGCCTTTCTTTCTATGTTGGAGATAATACCAGCAACTTGTGTGGTAGAATTTCCGTGACAGATAATAAAGAAATCAGCACTAGCATCATAGACTTCTCTAAGATCTATAAGGATGATATCCATACCTTTTATATCTTGTATAGCATCTATGATAACGTCATTGAGAGCAGTATTGTTTTTGATGCTTTGTTCCAATCTAACAGTTTCTTTGTTTGTCAAATATTCTAATTTTTTAATAGTTATTTAATATAATCACAATCTTTTAGAGATTGTTTTGAAGATATGAGACTTTCGAAATTTTAGTAGAAAATAAAATATGCTTATTTTTGAGCATCATATCCTATTAGTAGTACTCGTACCTGGTATATAATAGGTACTATTATCTGTAAATATAAGACTATGTGTCCACAATTTAACAACGCACTTTTTGTTGGAAAGGTTGCAATTCGACTAACCAAGGTCGATTCTACCAATGTATACGCCAAACAGTTCATTTCAAAAATGAATCCAATCGAAGGAACTGCCATATACGCAGATGAGCAGTATGCAGGACGTGGACAAATTGGCAGCAAATGGGACGCAGAAGCCAAACAAAACCTCACTGTAAGTTTTATTTTTAATCCAACTTTTTTGCTTGCCAAAGAACAGTTTTATTTAAGTCAAGCTGTAGCATTAAGTATTTATGATCTTTTAATTTCTTATGGATTCTCTCCTAAAGAGACCAAAATCAAATGGCCTAATGATATTTATATTAAAGATAAGAAAATAGCAGGAATATTAATAGAGAATATATTGAGAGGCGTGCACATTCAACATAGCATTGTTGGTATAGGTATAAATATAAATCAATATAAATTCAACAGTGATTTAAAAAATCCTACATCATTCCAAATAGAACAGCAAAAAAAATTTGATTTAGAGCAAGTATTTTTACAACTTTGTGACGCTTTAGAAAAATGGTATTTAGTACTAAGATCTAGAGCGTTCAATATAATTGAAAAAACATATTTAAATCGTCTTTATTTATATCAAAAAAAACATAGATTCTTTGATAATGAACGAAATGATTATGTGGATGGGATAATAGAAGGTGTGACAAATAGTGGTTGGCTTTTATTGAGAACAAGTGCTGGATTAGAAGAAATTCCTCTAAAACGGATAAACTTCTAAGTTTACGAGAATAAAATCAAAAAAGTTTCGTTTCGGCACGATTTTAGATAATAGAGAGTCGTTTTAGTTTATTTTTATATTCGTGAGCGTTAATTAAAATTGTTTAATTTAAAAAATTCTTTTTTTACATGAAAAATCTAGTAAAAGGTGCATTCTTTGCTGTATTAGTAACTTTATTCTTAGCATCTTGTAACAAGGATCAAGGTTGTATCAATAAATTAGAAGGTACTTGGACTGTAACAGGTGGTACTACTACTGTGAATGGTACAGCAGTAGTTGACACTACAACAACTGATGCTAGCTCTACTTTCACTTTCACTAAGTTCAAATTGAATGATGCTACAGAAGGAGCATTGAGCATTCGTAATACTGCGACTACTCCAGTTGCATTTGATGTTACTACTGCTGCTCAGTACAGAGTTTCTGATGATTGTGGAAAATTCTGGTGGAGTGTAAATGATACAACAACAACTGATGATATCACTGCAGACATCACTTCTTTGACTTCTAGCAATTTTGAGTATACTTACTCTGAAACTATTGGAAGTGATAACTATGTATATACAGTTATTTTGACTAAAGACTAAGAATATTAAATTTGCATATCAGATGCTAATTTAAATATAATAAGATGAGAGAGCTACGGAATGAACTGTCATTCTGAGCTCTCTTATATTTTGTAGTCTGCTGAGAGGTATATTACATAACACAAAAAATAAATAGATGTAGAATTCTATCTACTAACTAAGATTGTGGGCTGTTTGTTTCAAAATACTTCTTCAAGTAGCTTAGATTTAGTTTTTTCTTTTGTAGTACTTGTTAGATTTTTCTGTAGTTACTTTTTAGTTCATCAAACTTGTGCTACATTTATGAACTGTTTATTTTGCCCATTTACTGAATAATAGACATAATAATCAAACCCATATTTAATTTTATAATCAAACAAAAAACGATCTTGTAATGAAAAACTTTTTCAAAGGTTCTGCTTTAATGCTTTTATTTGCATTTGTTTTCACTTCTTGTTCTAAGGATCAAGCACTTACTAACAACGTTGCTGGTACTGACTGGGATGTAGTTAGTTATACAGTTGATGGTGTAGATCAATTAGCTAGCTTAGGTGATCATCCTCAGATGTACTTTAATACTTGTGCTCTTGGTACGTCAAACATGTGTACTGGATACACTTCAGCAGAAGGTAAATTATCTAACTTCGATTATTTAATTGAAGGAAAAGGAACAGAATTGCATCTAATTTGGGAAGCAAAATTAGGTGGTGCAGCAGAAGAGTATTTTGCAGAAATTACTAATGATGGTAAAAAAGAAGGAAACTTCACTTTTACTTACACAAATAACGAAGGTCAAGTAATTGAGTATCAGTTAGGATTCAAAGCTGGAGATGACCATGACCATGACCATGACCATGATGAAGATGAGGATGCATAAGCATGTAATCTAAACATCATAAATACTATTATAAAGTTAGGAAGTATTGGTTTTCAAAGTAAAACCAATACTTTTTTTTGTCAAAAAAGACCTAAATCAGCTAAATATCAAGTTAAGTGTATTAAGGTTTTGCAAAAAACACATTTGATTTTTGTTGCAATCTTTAGTTTTCTTAAATTTGTCGACTATTTTAAAGATGCTTGCTCAAAGGTTAGATAAAGACCTTAAAATTATGGCTACTAATTTCTTATAGATCATTACTTGCAAGCTAATATTAGAAGACTATTCTTAGATCAAGTTAATACACAGACATGAATTTTAAGTTATTGAACACACTTACTGGTTGGGTCGTTTTTGCGATAGCAGCCACTGTTTATATGCTAACTGCCGAACCAACAGGTAGTTTGTGGGATTGTGGAGAGTTTGTTTCGGCTGCATACAAGCTAGAAGTAGTTCACCCTCCGGGAGCTCCCTTGTTTTTGATGATTGGACGTATGTTTGCCGTTGCCATTGAGACATTCACAGATACAGAGGCAACTCCAGCTAATATTGCTTATGCCTTGAACGTAATGTCGGGGCTTTGTACAGCATTTCTAGTTTTATTCATATTTTGGTCAACTACTATATTAGGGAAGTTAGCCCTAGTAGGTAGAGAAAAAAATCCAGAAGACTTTCCTACGATCTTTGCTATCTTGGGTGGAGGAATTGTTGCAGGTTTAGCGACTACTTTTGCCACTTCAGTATGGTTCTCTGCAATTGAAGGTGAGGTGTACGCTATGTCAGCTTTCTTTACAGGAATAGTAATTTGGGCAAGTTTGCGTTGGTATGTTTCTGAGCATCCCAAGGCAGATCGTTGGCTTATTTTCTGTGCTTACATGATTGGGTTATCCATTGGAGTACACTTATTAAGTTTGTTAGTCATTCCATTTATCACTGTATTATATTATTACAAGAATATCCATAAATCCACAATGGTTGCAGGAACTGCTGGAACTTATGAAGGGAACTCAGTACCTTGGTTAGGAACATTAATAGCTGCAGGAGTTGGATTTGGAATATTGGTTTTAGTCCAAAACTACATTATTCCTAAAGTACCTGAAATGGCTGCTAATTTTGACTTCTTTTTTGTAAATAGTTTGGGAACAGGATTATGGACAGGTGTACTTACTTTTCTTGTCTTCCTAACAACTTGGATTGTAGCAGGATTATTACATGCACAAGCTCCTGACGATAAAAAACTACAGTACTTTTTTTGGGGCTTGAGTGGAATCTTAATTATCTGTAGCTTTTTTGCAAGCAAGTTCTTTACATTGATCTTTGCAGGAGCATTGGTTTTTGATATTCTTACAGAAACAGGTAATATTAACTACAGAAAAAAATCGCCATACAATTTTCAAATGGGTCTAGTGATGTTTGCTATGGTATTAACAGGTTTTTCTACCTATGTGAGTATCGTTATCAGAGCAAATGCAGATACTCCAATCAATATGAATAGTCCTGGAGATCCATTTACCTTATTATCTTATCTTAACCGTGAGCAATATGGAGATCGTCCATTATTGTGGGGACCTCATTTTAAAGCTGAACAGAAGAAAGGAAAAAAAGGGTTGATCACAACTGGTAAGGTTTATCGTCCAGTTACCGATGCCGATGGTAAGGTGTTTTATGACGTGGTTGATACCAAAAAAGCTGTTGTTTATGAAGATGATGATTATATGCTATTTCCTCGTTTAGGACATACCAATAAAAAAGCTGAATATCCAAATTGGCTGGAACTAGGAAAAAAAGAGGATCCTACTATGGGGGATAATCTTGGTTTCTTCTTTAAGTATCAGATTGGCTGGATGTATTTCCGCTATTTTATGTGGAATTTTGCAGGTCGACAGAATGCTCAACAGGGGGTACATAATAAGAATGTCAAAGGAAATTGGATTAGTGGGATTAGCTTCTTAGATAGTTCTCGATTGTACAACCAAAGTGAATTAACAGATGATATGCGTAATGATAAGGGGCGAAATACTTACTATTTCTTGCCACTAATCTTTGGGTTACTTGGAATGTTCTTCCATTTTACAGTTCGTACCAAGGATGCTTTATCTGTTATGTTATTATTCCTAATGACTGGTTTGGCTATTATTGTGTTCCTAAATCAGCCACCACGTGAGCCACGTGAACGAGACTATGCTTTTGCTGGATCTATTTTTACGTTTTGTATTTGGATAGGTTTAGCTGTACCTGCTCTATATAGTTGGTTGCGGAATAGCTTAGGTAAATCGATTGCTGCTTTGGGAGGTTTTGCTGTAGTCCTTTCTGCTCCACTAATCATGGGAATGCAAAACTGGGATGATCATTCACGTGCTTTGAACACAGGGGCTAGAGACTATGCAACAAACTTCTTGCAGTCTTGTGCGCCTAACGCCATTATATTTACCTATGGTGATAATGATACCTATCCGCTCTGGTATGCCCAAGAAGTAGAGGGTATCCGGAGAGATGTAC
>JAKVCT010000086.1:0-8845 GCA_022448995.1 Saprospiraceae bacterium | reverse complement strand
TACGTGTAGTAAACTTTAGTTTATTGGGGGTAGATTGGTATATCAATCAGTTGCGTCGTAAGATTAATGACTCACCTGCTATTCCTATGCAGTTACAAGCAAAGGACATCAGAGGAGAGCGTCTAAATTTCTCATATTTTGTTCCAGAGTCAGAAAACCCTAGTCCAAAACCACTATCTAATATCCTAAAAGATATCAATAAAGATAGACCTTTAAAGCAAGCACCTAAGATTAAAAATCATGGTAATACACGTATGGCAATTCTGCCTGTAGATCCAGTAGCTGTACGCAAGAATAATGCACTTTCTGAAGCTATTCCTGATTCTTTGATTCCTCGTCAAATCACTTTTGAAATACAAGGAGAACATCGTGCAGGTTGGAGTAAGGATGAAATAGCATTGATGGATATCATTGCAAGTAATGCTGAAGCAGGCTGGAAACGTCCGATTTATTTTGCGGTGACTTGTCGTCCTGAGAAAATCATGGGACTTAAGGAATATCTACAATACGATGGTATGGCATTGCGCGTAATTCCGTATAAAGTAGGACTCCCTAAGAATGCATATGCGCCTAGTCAGATGGGACGTATAGAAGTAGATACTTTGTATAATAACTTTATGAATAAATTCAAGTGGGGTAACTTTGATAAGCATGAATTATTTGTAGATGAAAGTTATACTCCTAGTGTTCAGAGTTTACAGTCTGGAATGTCTCGTCTAACAGAATATATGATTAGAATGAGCAGTCCAGATCCGAGAAATCCTGCTAGCTTAACTATGGATTCCACAGTACGCGAAGAATATAGACAAAAATCAATCAATGTGATTAATAAGTTCTTTGAGGTATTTCCTGATAAGAATTTCCCACTTGATGATAATAGACTAGCTTTACAAATGGTTAGCTACGCTTATGCCATTGATGCAGAAGATATTGTTAATGATAAATTGAAAATCATTGCAACTAAATTGGCTCAAAAACAAGTTTTCTTTAACTCACTTAGTAATGACAATATTGATCAATTTCGCAGCTATCGAGAAGGAGATCAACGAAATCAGTACTTGATGAGTTTAGTACTTAATCTTGCTAAAAACAGTAAAAACTTAGCGTTTAGAGCAGAGATAGAAGGTTTACTAAATGAACTAATTGATAAACAAATGCAAGGTGGGCAATAATATAAATACTTAGGCTGTTTGCTTCATAAAGCTAATTTCCTGATCTATTGTCCAACAAAAAAAGAACCCAAAATCAGACGATTTTGGGTTCTTTTTTTATTAGGAACAAAGGTGCTTTAGCTTCATTGAACTTTTCAAGCTTAGCCCTTTATCGAGGAAGATTTTGATTTAAGTAGGGACTTTTGCTTCGCAGAGCACTTCGTGGTTCAGCATTAGCCAAATAACTTGATAATCAATAATCTATAGATGTTTATAGAAAAGAAATTACCCCGTTTTTTGTACTTTATGGTCAAAAACGGGGTAATTTCTTTTTTTGAATTCAGTGTTTTACCCGAAAAAAGTCAGGTCAAGCCAAAAAATGGAGCTAAGTTTCGCTAAAAACTTAGCAAAATCTACCCAACTGGATCAATCGGACTATATGGGTTGTCAGCAACAAAGAACGACGAACATTGACGATCTGAAAGAGCTGCTTCGTCTGTCCGAACTCTGTAAAGACTTAAAGTTGAACGATTTATATTTTGTAAGCCTGTCTATCAAGTACAAGCTATTAAGATAAAAGTGAGTTTGGAGAGCCCTTCGGGGTTGTCTGATGTTCCCAAATTGGTCATAGCTTTGAAAATTACGGAGTAATTTGAATTGAGCTATTTGTTAATTCTCAAGAATTAACAAGTGACCAATTATAAAATAAAGAAGTCCTAGATCTTTTGGTCACCTTTTGCAGCAATGGCAAAAGGTGAGAGAAGAAATATGCTTAATACTGAAACAGCCTATTTAAAAATTACTGTAGTCCTGCAAGTATTATTAGTTTGTTGATTAATATAATTACTTGGTAATTAAAGATTTGTAGAGCTACAGTAATTTTTAATTATTCATTCTTAACTTTTAATTTTATTGATAGTTGTAGTGATAATCAATTCCCAAACCTTGTGGACTAAAGTAGACTAAAATAGCCGAAGGCTGTTTAACTTGCAAACCACCTTCAAAAGCAGCGCGAACTTGGTCATTTTCTAAATTCGCAGCAATAGTAGCACGCAAAACTTGGTCATTAGTTGGCTGATTCAACAAAACACCTAGACGCAATAAACCTTTTTCATTCCACCAAATCACGAGGGATAAATCACCTTGTTCGGCAGTTAAGATACGCGCCATTTCATCAGACAATTCAGGCACACCCATTTCCTCAAAAAGCTCAAGAGCTAAGGACATTTTGTCTTCTAAATCATCCCCCTCCAAACCTAAAGTCAATCTATTGTGGTTGCCACTATTACCCATAGAAAAAGAAAGAGAAGTCACCATGCCCAAACCCTCAGGATCTTCGATATCCAAGGGAAAAGTATCCGCATAAGTAGTAGCTTTGATTACCTCCTCTACAGCTTGATTGATGTGCAAAGTACCTCCCAAATCTAGTCCACCACCGAGATATTCTACCCAAAGCGAAGCTTTGGCAGCTTTTAGACTATTTATACCACGAGCAAACTGTCCAACCATGCCCGTATTCAACTTATTAGTCCCCAAAAAATGAGTCATTTTAGGCATAGCTGCTTTAGCATCACCACCCAAGACTGCTTCTAGTCTAACTTGCTCATTATTAGGCATATCTTTGTTTGTAGGCATGCTATTAATCCAATTGCGCATGATCCCCAATTGGTCTGCGGGCACAATTGCAACAGAAGCCATCGCCATATTCCAAGGTTTGCTCAGTGCTTTAATCTCTTCTTCATTGGCACCAGCATTGGCATCCATTATTATCTTATTGATATCCATATTTATTATATTATATATAAAACGGATGCGTGTAGGGCATTACCCTACACGCATTTTATATAAGAAAGAATACTATCTCCAAGCAGGTTTAGCATTAGCCTTCTTCTTTCGTCTCTTTCCTAATTTTTTCTTTTTCTTTGGTGCAGTTAGGGGAGTTTTGTCATCTTGGACTACATCCTTCGTCTGCTCCTTAGGTGTTGACATTTCTGGGATTTCTATTTTCCCACCAAGGTCATCAGAAATTCCATCATTACTGTCTTTAGGTTTATCTTGAGTCGGTAACTTATCTTTGGAGACTATTTCTTTATCTTGAGTTGATATTTGCTCCTCAGAGATTTCTGTATTATCATTCAGTTCATTTTCATCCTCCTCGATCATTTTGTTTACGTCCAGTGGTTTCTGTTCTTGCTCCTCCTGCGTACTTTCTTCATCTTCTACCGTAATGTGTGAGTTGTTTTTCTCTTTTTCAGGAGGAACCATTGCTCCTACTAGTGTGACAGAATTATCAAAGTAGTTGAACAAATCATCTCTATCTCCACTTTTTTTAGCACCATCCACTTTATCTTCATGTCCACCATCAGCACCTTTCAGTTTCATAATATCTTTGGTGGGCTCCCATTTTTCAAGTAAACCTTCTCCAACGGTCTGGGTGAATGTTCCTGCTGCACTAACCACAGTACTCATTAAACCATTGATCACGTCATTTTTAATTTCTCCAAAGGCTTCCTCCTTGCTTACAAGTTCAGATACTGCATATTGAATAGGTTTGCCAATTTGTTCTCCAAAGAACTGTTTAGCTACAGCCATACCTCCTTTCTTAAGCAAATCATTTTCTTTGTCTAAACCCTTAAATTGTCCTACAAATTGAGTGTCACCCAATCCTGCAATACCTGTACTGATAGCAGCATCAAAAGCAGTAAGTATCGTGCCTTGGAGTGCTTCCTTGCTAGTGGCATCTGTTGGTGTACCTTTAATTGCCCAGTTTAGAGCCGCATCTATGATTTTTTGTCCTAGATTTTGAATAGCAAATTTAATCAATTCTGTAGCAATAGTCCCAACTCCAAAAGTACTGAAACTAATGGCAGCAGAGATAGCAATACTCACAATAGTTGAGGCGAGTCCCACAAAGAATTCATCATAAGTAGCTTTGAATTCATCAAAGCTAGCTTTACGACGTTCAAAAGTTTCTTCTGCTTGTTTTATATCTTGAACCTTACCTTCTGCCAAGGTTTTGCGGGCATCTGCTTTGTCTCCTTCTTCTGGACCACCAAAAACACCACCAGATTCTCTAAGATTACCTTCTAGATTTTTGTGCAATCCTTTAAATTCAGCAATAGCAGCACGACGTTCAACCGATTTTACAGAAAAAATATTGTATTGAATTCCTCTGTTGCTCAGTTCTTCACCTTCAAGTGCAGACATCGCTGTAATTCGAGTAGCCATTAAGCTGCGCTCCCAATCTGACATGTAAACAGATAAGTTTCCTGCCATATCACTTTCAACAGCTTCTGCCAACTTTTTGCGAAGAGCACCTACTGCATTGGCAGAACTCTCATTACGACCATCCATACCAATCTTATGTGTTACAGACCCAAGTTCTGCTTCGATTGTTTTTCGGATATCGGGATTTAAATCAATGACATAAGCATCAATTTCTTCATTCAATGGACCAGGATCTTTATCTTCTTCCTCCATAGCTTTTCGATCCTTGAGTAATTGGATAAGTCCATCATAGTTAGACATACTCAAAAGATCTTGAGGCGTTGCATTCTCGATGGCACCCAAGACCTCACCACCATGCCCAACCAAACCACGTCTAGAGAATTTCATCAGACTTGCTGAAGAAAGCTTCATGCCCTCAAAATCAGCATACAAGTCCATACCATCATATTGGAGCTGCTCTTGCAGTTCTTTTTTTCGCTTTATACCACCCAAGACATCATTCACAAACTGTTGAGATTTAGCCTTATCTCCACCACCATATTCTACTGCTGCTTTTTGGGCATCATACAATACCCCAGCTAATTTTCCGCGCAGAATATTCGCATCAAATGTATGGTCTTCTAGCTCAAAGTTCAGCTTGGCACTATAGTGTGACGGTTGTTGAGCTACATTCTTTTCTAGATCATCAGGAGCCATTTCATTTAGGCTAGAAAGATCCTTTTCTTTATCTTGTATACCGAAAATCTGATGGATATGGGAAACAGCAGCATCTATATCTTTATCTCCTGTATATTTAATCTTAGTCATGGCATTCCACAAGTTTTTATCTTGTTGTACTTGCCCAACTTCTTTTGCAGAGAGGTTAACGACAATCTCAGCTACATCATCAAATCTTGTATTGAATAATTTCTTATCAAACTCTTTCTTCCCATCCAACAATTCAACTAAGCGAGAATAATTAGGCCCAACTTCTCCAGTTTGATCTAAGATACCTTTGATTTTGGCAATTTCACTTACTTCAAAATAAGCCAGCTTATTATCTAGATCCGCTCCTAAGACCTTGGTTAGTGTCTTACGCTCTTGGCCAGATAAGCTTGATACTTTAGAAAATACAATATTGAACTTAACCTTATTGTCTAACATAGAGGTAAGATCATTAACGTTATATACTAGATCCTCTGCATTCTCGATCTTAGGTTGTTCTTCTACTGTTACATTTTCTTGAGAAGTAGTATCATCTCTTTCTTCCTGCTCCTGTTGTTGCTCATTTTCTGTCTTATCTTGTTGAGCTGCTTTTAGGATTTTATCTTTAGAAATTACTGCAGTTCCTCCAGGTTTGACCGCAGTGCGTAGATAATCATAAATTTCTTTAGTGACACCTGTTCCTATTTTGTCATAGATTTTGTGGAGGGCTTTTTCATATTCGCTTCCAGGAGCAAAAGCAGCTTCTCTAGCTTCTTTTGAAGCTCCACTGATCCATTCTTGTATAGCTTCTACTAAGCCTTCCGCATTTGCTTGCCTTGAGCTAGGTTTGATTGATCGTGTGTCAAAACGGTTAACTTGTACCACCAACTGTTCTGTTTCAGCCTTGATAATCAAAGGGTCTGCAGATTCTTGCTGATCTTGTTCATCACCACTCGTTTTAGCTTTGGGAGCATTGACCTTAGGATCCTTATTAGGATCAGTTTGGCGCTGACTCAGAGTATCTTTGGGGAAATCAACATATTTTTGATAAAGCTGAGTATCTGTATCTAAACCTGATTTAGACTCATTTTTGAGTTTCAACAGTTTCTTGTGGTAAGAACTATCTGCCGCAGAAGCTGTTTGTAGTGCTTCAACACTAGCCTCCTTCATCCACTGTGTTAGAGCAGCTGTCAGTTGATTTAGGTTTTTATCTCTTTTAGCCTGTGCATAATACCATTGATGGTGTTTGCTCATAATTGCGTCCAAATCAGCAATTTGTTTCTTAGCTAAAACAAAATTATCATCCTTTTCTGTATTTTTTGCAAATGCCAAGTCAATTAGAGGTCCCAAGGTTTTTTCTTTCTTAGAAACCTCCTGCAAGCGTAGGTATAATTGATCTTTCAAGTCGGCTGACAATGCATTAAACTCTTTGACGGTTGTGCCTGCTGACTTACTTAAGTAGTGTTTTATTTCTTCGGGATCTGCCTTTCCCTTACCTTGTCCAGTTACGAGTCCTGTAGCTAAGGCCAAATGATCTATAGTACGGATTTTACCTGTTTCATTAATCCCTTTTAGATAGTGTAATTTCCACTGATTATTGGCAAATGCAGTATCTATTTTGGTCATGGTTTCTAGAGGGACACCATTTACGCCTAATGCAACCATATGTTCAGTAAGCGTAATAAAATTGGCTTTGGCTCCTTTATCTATCTCTTCCTCAAGAGCGTTTAGACTGCCTTCGTTTCCACCTAATAACTCTTCTTTTTGCCGTTCGGCATGTTTATAGGTTTCTTCACTATTGACCGATCTTGACTCTTGTTGCTGATCTTCTTGAGTAATCTGATCTAATGCCATAAAAAATTATAATTTAGTTGTTTTGATAAGTTTTAATCTGTGTTTGGATTAAAAGTGTAGAGCTAGGTAAACCGTTGATATAGCTCTTATGCTTTATCGTCAGTTTTATCTTCTTTACTCATATATTTTTTTAGATAGTTCAGTTTCTTATCCTTTTCTAATTTTTCTTTAATTAAAAAATCAGGAACAGAAGATTTGAAAATATCTTTTCGTTTCAGTTGTTTTTCCATAGAAATACCGCGGCCCGCTCTGTTTGAATTGTTAAGTGAACCACTTGGTTGATCATTTCCATCCAATTCTTTTTTAGTCATATACTAGTATGTGTTAGGAGTTTATAAAAGTGGCTTTTCAAAACTTAATAGTTCATAAAGTTTTTGATCTTTGATAGAAAAGAAAAACTTCGAAGATGTTCTAATAATTGATTATCAATTTTTGAATAAGTTGGCTTGCAAAACCCTATCTTTATTTAGTGTTGATTGTCAATTATTTGGGTAACTTGAAGGGTTCCGTAAAGCTAAAGTTTTGCAGATGATTGAAAACTATTTTCCCGAGTATCACATGTCATACATTTGTTCTTCTTTAGTATCTAAGTAGTTCGTGAAACTTATATTACAAAATGCTTAGAATATTTTAGTAAAAGTTATGAGTTATTAACGATGAAATATAATAAAAAAAAGTGCTTTCACAAAACAGAATTCCAATGTTCTGCTTTAGAATACCAAATAAAAAACTACTTAGTGAGATAAATTATAAAAACATACAATTTAAAAATATATGTATTTATTGAAGAAATCTAATTGTTCTTATAATTGAACTCACTAAACAGCATGATTGACGATTTAATCCAATAAAGGTAATGCTTTTTTTAGGTGTTGAATTAGGAAATCCGCAGATTCTAAACCTATATAAAATCGAACAAAAGTAAAGGGTAGAGGTGGAGGTGAATCAGGATGTGCTAGATAAAATGTACAGGTTGGGATCATCAATGATTCATATCCGCCCCAAGAAACAGCCATCAAAAAAACATCTGCCAAGGCATTACAGAAATGGAGCATTTTATCCATGCTATCTGTTTTAAAATTGACAGAAAATAGTCCTCCAGCACCACGCATTTGTTCTTTTGCCAAGTCATATTGAGGAAAGGAAGGATGCAAAGGATAGTGTATCGACTCAACACGAGCATCTTGTTCCAAAAAATCAAGAATACTTTTGGTAGTAGATTCTGACTGTTTTAATCGGATTGGTAGCGTTCGTAAACCTCTAAGAATCAGGGAAGCGTCATGCGGTGATACAATTGCTCCTAGAGTCATGTATTCAGAGTAGAAGATCTTTTTAATCATTGTTGCCGAAGCACACAAAACGCCAAAAACTACATCTCCGTGACCATTCAGATATTTAGAACCTGAGTGTGCTACAATATCAATTCCCATCTCAATGGGATTTTGAAAAATAGGGCTACAATAACTGTTGTCAATAATACTTACTAGCTTTTTTTCTTTTGCCCAGTTAGCACAAGCCTTGATATCCTGCAGTTCGTAGGTGAGTGAGTTAGGAGATTCCAACATGAGCACTTTTGTGTTTTCTTGATGTGCTTTTTGGATTTCTGCTAGATCTGTGGCATCTACAAAAGTACAGCTCACACCAAAGCGTTGCAAAAAGGTATTCAAGAGCTTGTAGGTCCAGCTATATGGTTTATTCACACATATTACATGATCTCCCTGTTGCACATTCCCAATTATAGCTGCTGCAATGGCAGCTGAACCACTTGAAAATACTAAGGCATCTTCAGCCTTTTCGAGAGCAGCCAATTTTTCTCGAAGGATCTTGATCGTTGGATTATTGCCTCTAGTATAGAGGTGTGTACCTAATTCGTCTTGAAAGGCTTGGGCAAATTTTTCAACACTTGGGAAAGCAAAATTGGAGGATTG
>JAKVCT010000085.1:3474-17018 GCA_022448995.1 Saprospiraceae bacterium | reverse complement strand
GCTCGCCACTAGTCGGCTTCGCCTCTGTCCACTTCGTGGCTATCCCTACGTTTAGCTTCGCTGAGCCCTTCGGGGTTATTATAAAATTAATTATGTCCACCTACTTAATGAAATTAAACCATATCTAAAATTAATTATGTCCATCTACTTATATTACAGACTATTCAATATTTCCCTCTTAAAGTTAAGCATATTTCGGATGTTAATCAAAGCAAAAAAATAAAGTTCTCTACCCCATAAACTTAGCCCCTAAAAGACTCAGAGAAATCAATATTACTTATTAAGTAAGAGAACATTTGGACTGTTACTTAATTAGTCAGAACTATTAAGAATCCTTGTGATAGAGTATTTGAAAAACCAAAAAGGAGAATAACAAAGCATTTTTTATATATAGTAGTAAAATATCAAATATGAAAAAAAAATCTACCCTGGTTTTTATTGCATTAATATTGAGTCTGACTGCCTCTGCTACAGATTTTTACTGGAAGGGAGGAAGTGGAAATTTTAACGATCCTGCAATGTGGTGGCTTAATAGTTTTAATAGTGGGCAAACTGCCCTACAAGCTCCTATCTCTACAGATAATGTCTACTTTGTAGCGGCAGCTTTCACTACTCCTGGAGCTGTGGTTACTATCAACTCCAATGCTAATTGTGATAGTATGATATGGGACAATAATATTACTGCAGCAAATGCTCCTACACTAGCAGGGGGGACGAATGCTGTTTATTTTGATATATATGGTTCAATAGAGTTTGCGGCTAATATGACCAATATATACAATGGTCATATTCGACTAAAAGCAGTAGGAACAACAGAGAGTATTCTAACTAGAGGAGTGAAGTTTAGAGGAAGAACAGTGGTTCTAGATGGTACAGCAACAACTGAATGGCATTTATTAGATGATTTTGATAATAGCTATAGTGCTACTCTTTCAGGAGGTATTCGCCTTACTAATGGAAAGCTATTTAGCAATGGTCATAATATGATTGTTGATCGAATAAAACTCAATAGTAATGCAAGCCAAACTACGGCTGTAGACTTTGCTAACTCCACTATAAATGTTCGATTGGAATACACGGTGAATGGAAATACTGCGAATTATCTCTTTTTTGCTTTGAACGGTACAGTTCTTCATTTACTTGGTGACCCTACATCTGCTGGAACTGCCGTTAGTACTACGCTTGGGCAAGGGCTTTTTTATGAAAATGTTCATGTAGAACATAAAACAAATTTTTATCAGAGCTTTGCCGTTGACCACTTATATGCAGATCAAAATATTTCATTCATCACTAATAATCGATCTGCAGATATTAATAATTTTCATGCGAGTCCAACCAAAACGTATAGTCTAGTAGGTAACAATTATCAACTAAATCTTGAGAACTACTTCTTAACCACAGGTTGTTCCAATCCTTCATTAATTACCTCTACTACTGGGGGAGATATCAATAAACAATCAACAGGAGTATTAGACATTCATGAAACGATTCTACAAGGAATAGGGTGTGATACAACAGGAGGACGAATCTACAATGCTACAAATAGTACCAATGCAGGTGGAAATTCCACAGACTGGAACTTCATTCTAACAACTGCTCGTACCATGTTTTTTAGACCCACTACCAGCAACAGTTGGCATTTAGCAGCCAACTGGCAAGTGTGGAATGGTGTTACATTTGTACCCAATACAGGTTGCCCACCTACTCCTAATGATGATGTATATTTCGATGCTTTATCTTTTCCAGGAGCTAATCTTTTAGTTGAAATTGATTCTAATGCATTTTGCAGAGATATGCGTTGGTTGTCAACGGTAGTGAATAATTCTAGTATTGATATTCGTTCGGGAGCGATTCTTAATTGTTATGGCTCTACAGAACTAACTTCTAATATGGATGCCATTGCTGACAATGGAGGACGCTTCAGACTTTATGGTAATGATCCTGATACATTATACACTGCAGATATTCCTATCTATACAGAGACAGAAATAAGAGCTTATGCTTTTTATCACATTATAGGAAACTTTACAGGATCTTATTTGGATTGTCAATCTCGTTCAAGAGTACATGCAGACGGAATTCAGATCAATGCCTATGCCATGCGTTTGGATAGTGGATATTTTCATAATGTATATGCACATTTAACCCAACATAATGCCCAAACAAAATTGGGGCCGAATACAGGACCTTTTTATGGTGGACAGAATATGGATTATCAAGGAACAACAACTTTTGAACTGACTGCACAGCATCCAAATAGCTCCAATCCCACGATTATTTTAGGAGAAAATGAAGTTATGCCCAATGTTATTCCCAATTCTAATATTCAATTAGATGGTTATGGTCGATCTTGCACTGCTAAAGGAGATATGGTTTTGAAAGAAAATCTTGGGGTGTATTGGAGTTCTGCCCATTTGAGAGTACTAGGAACGATGCCTCTGTATGAAGGTGACTTATATGTGACAGCGGGAAAAACCTATAGCTTTAATAATGGATCTTTAACTGTTGCAGATACACTACATTCTATCGGAACTTGTACTGAATATGTCAACTGGTCAGCAGCTACTAGCGGATTCAATGTTTCTTTGGGAGGCGATAATATAGAGTACACCTTTATTACTGGTTGGCAAAATAATTCGGCAAATCCGACTATTCAAGCAGTTAATTCTATTGATGGAGGAAACAATACTAATGTGAATTTTCCAATTTCTGGTACAGGTCTGACTTATTATTGGCGTGCGGATGCAACCGATGCCACTGATTTCGAAGGTGATTGGAACGATCCCAATCACTGGACTACAAATCAGACGGATTTGACGGGAACTTTAGGGGGCTGTTTGCCAACACTAGTAGACACAGTAATTTTTGATAATTTATCCTTTTCAGCTTCTAGTAATGGATGTACGGTGACTGCGGGGAGTTATTGTAAAACAATGATTACTACCAGTAATATTACCTTTTTAGGAAATCAACAGTTATATATCGCCAATAGTATTTTCTTAGATCCAACTACGATTTACAATCATACAGGGGATATCAACTTTGTAGGTTCTGGTAATGGGGATATTGATACAGATGGTGTTTTGGTTAGAGCGGGTTTGAAGTTCAGCAATGGTGCAGGAGATTGGAATTTTGTGAGTGATCACACAGGCGAAAGAGGTTTTTTCTTGTACAAGGGTGCTATACATTCCAATGGTTTTACGATTTCCAAACATGGTTTTTATGCAGCTGCAGGAACTACCTTAGATATTCGTAATTCAACTATAAATGTTACTAGAATTTTACCTATATGTTGTTATACAGCTTGGAATGTTGCCAACGGTGTAGTCATGGCAGACAATAGTTTTATTGATTTAAGTCCGGGAACCAGTTATTTTACAAGTTGTAATATGGGAAATAATACTTACAATGATGTTCGTTTCTTTGCTGGGGCTTTTCAATTAAATATTCGTGGAAATGCTGAGTATAGTCATGTAGATGCTGCGGGAATATGCCGATTCTTTGGTAATAATTCCTTTGATTCGCTTACCTTGCATGGCAATCGTTTTTATTATTTTAATGCAGGAACTACACAAACACTTAATGCACCTCATGGGGAAATTATCATTGCGAATAACGCAGGACCAGGTAATTTTGTGAACATAGAAACAGTTCCAGCAGGTGGGACTTCGTATTTTCATAAAGAATATGGAACGGCTTTTTGTGTAGATTGGGTAAAAGTAGCAGGTAACGAAGCTACCAAGGGTACTATACCTCCAGCAGCTTGGGCAGCACAGCATCAATACCTACAGTTTGAGACCGGATCAAATAGTGATAATATTAATGGTTCTGCTACAGGTATCTGGGCATTTAATTTGCCTCCAATTCTAACCGTAGCAAGTAGTCATGTGGATACGATGGATATTTGTACAGGAGATACAACCGTCTATATTCCCATTAGCCTAACAGGGACTTATCCTTATTCTATAATTTATTCATGGACTGATATCTGGGGAAATACAGGGATAGATACTATTATTGAAATGGATGATGATAGTAATGTGCTAACTCCTTATATCTATAATCTAGCGTTAAATCCATGGACAACAACTGATTATACAATTGATGTGGCAGCATTGCGTTGTGGGGGGCGTAATTACGGTGCTCCAATTACGCCTCTACATTTGAGACTTCCCAAAGACTTATTAGTTGCCACTAATCAAACAGGTAGTTGTGTGTTGAACAACAACTCTGTTTGGGCGCATTTTGTAGATGATATAGATCAGCGCCCAATGTTGTCCATTTTAGATTCAATCGATGCAAGTGATACCGATGCATTAGGATTAGTTAATGTTCAAACCAATTTTGATGCAACTGTGCAGTATTGGAATGGAAAGCCTTATTTACCTAGACACTGGAAAATTGATCCTGCAAATACTAGTACAGGGGGGCGTGTTCGTCTATACTTCACGCAAGCTGAATTGAATCAATTGGGTGGACACACTTTTAATGGTATGGCACCTAATGTAGGTACAGATCTGATTCTATGGAAATTTACAGATACGATCACAGTAGGAACAGCGGTTCAAATACCGTTTACAGTTATTCCTCTTACAGGAAGAGCTGCAGATCCTTTTAGTAACACTACTGATATATACGCTATTGAATTTGAAGTGAGTTCCTTTTCTAGTTTTATGTTACAACCAACAGATTTAAGATTTCTGCCATTAGATATTTTGAGTTTTGATGCTACTAGTATAGAGAATAGGCAAGTTGCACTGAATTGGATAACAGCGCATCACGATAAGGTTAGTTATTTTGCTGTAGAACGCAGTCTTGATGGAATTGATTTTGAAGAATTAGGAGAAGTCTCTGCTTCAAGTACTATTAATAGTTATCAATATTTAGATAATAGACCTTTTTATGGAATGAATTATTACCGTTTACGAATCATAAATGAAGATGGAACTTTTGTCTATAGCAAGATTCGTTCTGTGGAAATCAAGGAGAGTAATTATCTAGAAATTGCGCCTAATCCTATTACAAATCATGAATTGAAGTTCTATATTATCTCTCCACTTAGTGGAGAATTACAGCTGAATATCTTTGATGCGATTGGGCGATTGGTGGTACAGAATAGTGCTACTATTGCTGCGGACGAAGTTACGGGGTTGGAAATAGATGTGCAACATCTTAACTCTGGTATCTATACCTTGCAGGTGATTAATAGTAGAGGCGAAACTAGAACTCGACGATTCAAAATTAGATAAGTTATAATTAAATTAAAAGAGGTTGTCTTTTTGTATAATCTGAAGCGAGGTATTTTAATCCCTCATCACAAATTTCAGACAACCTCTTTATTCATTTCTCATCAGCCATTTCTTTCCAGAGATTCAATCATAGCTACAGCAACAGCAGCTACTTGAATCAACTCTTCTCGATAATCTTTCAGAGACTTTGTCCCACGAGAACTTTCCTTCTTGAAATAGGCTTCTAAAGCAGCCTTATTTACTTCTCCTACCTCTTCTCCCAAAATTGCACACCAAGTAATTGGATCATGATTTTGAATGCCCCATTTATCATCTTGACGTTGGCGTTCTGCTTGTATTTCTTTTAAAATATGTTCCATGAAAATTTATGAACTAGTGAAATAAAATAGACTATAGATTAATCAATCTGGTGGCGAATAATTGCTCCACTAGGTTCAAATTTCGTAATTTTCTTCGTAATTTCACTATTAATCTTGTATTCCTCACTTTCAGGATTAGGCATCACAGCAGTAGAAGGCGTAGACAGACTACTTTTGCTCGTAGTTATCCATAATTCTTTATTTGGAGTGACCATCAAATCATTCACCTGTTTTGGATACATGCCCGAATTATCACCATTAAAATGTTCCCAGTTTGATCCATCGTATTTGAATAAACCTTGATTATAAGTTCCTACCCAAATATGATTGTTGTGATCCGTTACAACAGCAGTCACTGAAAGCGCAGCAACACTACTAGGTGCTTTTTTGAAAGCTGTCCAAGTTTTACCATCATATTTATGTAATCCTTTTTGAGCACCAGCCCAAATATTTCCATCCTTATCTTCAGTTAAACATTGAATTTGATTACTTAATAAACCATGTTCTTTTTTATTAAAGGTTGTCCAAGTCTTACCATCATATTTGGATACACCTCTCAAACTTCCTACCCAAAGGTTCCCTTTACTATCCACCAATAAGGAATAAGCAGCTCCACCTGTAATCACCCCTTCTTTCTTTCCATATTCTTTGACATTTTTGCCATCAAAATGAACTACACTTTTATAGTTCGAAGTCCAAATACCACCATCAGGATGTGCTACAATGTCCAACACAGCTTTATACTCAAATTTAGAATTATTTTTATCATAAGCCATTAATTCTTCACCTTCTAGTTTTCTCAAACCTCCAGCTTCTGAACCCGACCAGATACCTCCATCTTTATCCAAACAAACAGAACCAATTGTATTAGAAAAAAGTCCACCTTTTGCTTTAAACAAATCCCAATTCTCAGCAGGCTTATCTATTTTTAATAAGCCAGAATAAGTAGCTGCCCAAATGTTTCCTTCAGCATCTTGAGTCAAATCAAAACTTCTTGCATCAATTACAGCAGTCGTGTATTTATTATAAACCTGCCAGTTACTATACTTGTAATAATTCGTTTCTTCATACTTCACTATGCCCTGATAACGCTCTGCAACAGGTACTTTATCTTCAATCGAAAAGGCATCTTTCCAGTTCTCACCATTAAATCCGGTGATGAACCATTTATTTCCATTTACATCAATATGAATATCACGAACATAATTACTAGTCAATGGACTATTATCTTTAGTTAGAATCGTTTTAGAATTTCCAATAACACGATAAACACCCTTCCCACGTGTACCAATCCAAAGCACATCATTTTCATCTAATGCCATACAAAGAATATCAAATTCAACACTTTTAGCAAAAAAGTCTAAAAATTTATTCTTAAAAAAGTCTTTGAGTTCCGTGATTTCCCAGTTTTCGCCATCAAATTTTACAATTCCCTCAGGCGTACCCATAAGAATGTTACCTACTTTATCCACCACAATATCACGTACGATATTCGAAGGTAAAGGCGAGTTTTTACTAGTATAAACTGTCCAAGTTTTACCATCAAATTTTCCTACACCATTATCATTGAATCCCATAGAAACCCAAATATTACCCTCTTTGTCTAAGACTAAATCCTCTACAAATTTTCTTGGTAATTCACCATCACGTTTATTATAATTCGTCCAAACATTTCCGTCATAAACAGAAAGTCCAGCCCCAACTGCATTAATCACAGCAGCATTCCATCCGCAAACCCAAACACGGTCATTTTTATCAATAACAATCTCTTTAATATAACCTATTGGTTGTTCTTTTGTCCCTGCAGGCATAGATTTCCATTCTTTTCCATCATAGACTGCCAAACCATGTGTAGAACCTACCCAAACATTGTTTTTGCTATCGCAGGCTAGGGCGGTAACATACGCTTTTGATGTAAATGGTAAGCGCAATACTGCCATTTTTCCATCTGTATACTGCATTAATTTTCCACCAGCAGCAATCCACGGTGTACCCAAATTATCTACCACCACATCATT
Source organism: Saprospiraceae bacterium (assembly GCA_022448995.1). Lineage (GTDB taxonomy): Bacteria > Bacteroidota > Bacteroidia > Chitinophagales > Saprospiraceae > JAKVCT01. The sequence goes on along the minus strand of JAKVCT010000085.1, from coordinate 9,392 downwards.
CACATAATCACTGCCTAGTTTAGCATTCATCAGTGGTTTTTGGTCATAAGTGTAATTTTTTCGAAAGACCTTCCAAGTAGAAGTCCATACGTTTTTGTCTTGAGCGTTCAATACTAGAACAGAAGCTAATAAAACGCAGCAAGAGAGTAGGTATTTATGCATAAGTCTCTAATTAAGTTTGGTAAAAAATATATTGATTTTCGGCTATGACACTGCTAAGTAATTTACTAGATCTATATAACATTACCAAAAAAAGTCATAATTAACCACATATTCTAAATACGTTTTAAAACAAGTCGAGTTCTATTGGAAACAAATGTTTTCCTTTTCCAACTATTATGAAATATTATTTGTAAATCATAGAGGTTATTAGGAATGGAGTTGTATAGAGCATAAATTGCTAGCTTGTGCCGGCTAGTCAAGGTTGCACGGAGACTTGTAGTGGAGGTGGTAGCAAAGCATACCACAGTCTGCTTCGTCTCCAAACCTTTTCAAGGCTACAAAGTCGAGTACATAAGGCAGGATAGCAGTGCAAGAAGCGATTAGCTTCGCTGATCCCTTCGGGGTTTATAAAAAAGGATAAAAAGTCACGGACTATTATTATATAGCATATCATAGATTAATTAAGATAATCTAAAATGATCCACAGGCGCGCTGAAGGAATGACAAATCAAATAGCATTGTGGTGTAAGCCCAATGCTCAATAAGTACCAAACACAGACTCAGTCACCAACGCCCCAATCTTCCCCAATCAGCTGTACGATTCTAAATATATTTAGTCTGTATTAAATTAATATTAAGCTTCCATTTTAATTCTATTAGACCACCTATTTATTCAAAAAATACGTTATATTTGCACCTTCTTTTTGAAAAACGTTCTTTCTCACTACCCACTAAATCATTAGACTCTATGTCTCAACAACAAAAAAGTGGTCTAGATATCGATCTAGGTAACCTTTGTTCTAAAGATGCCTTTAATTGGGCAAAATCGACCTTTTCTAATCGACAAGGCAAGTCAGGCGCGGCTGCGCTTCAGGTTGATGGCGCATTTTCTAATATGCTAGTATTTGGAAATCAAAGAATTGGAATTGCTTCTGATGGAATCGGAACAAAAATCGAGCTAGCAGAGCGAACAAAAATCTACAATACTTTAGGATTTGATTTGGTGGCAATGGTAGCAGATGATTTGGCTACTGCAGGTTTTGAACCAACCAATATTTCCAATATCATCGATGTAGATAATTTGGATCGTGAAACGATCAACGAATTGATGAAGGGCTTGACTGAAGCTTGTAACTTTGCAAACATGAGTATTTCAGGAGGAGAGATCGCAGAGCTAGGTGGACGAATCAGTGGCTTTGGTGATGGTATGCATTTCAACTGGTGTTCTACAGCAGTAGGCGTTTTACCAACACAATTGCAACAACCAATTGACGGAACTAAAGTAGAGGCAGGACAAGTAGTCGTGGCTTTAGAAAGTAAAGGTTTCCGTAGCAATGGTTTTTCTCTATTGCGTAGAACTATGGAGGCGCATTTTGGAAAGAATTGGCACGAAGCTGCTTACAATGAGCAAAAGACTTGGGGAGAAGTTTTGTTAACACCTTCATTGATTTACACACCATTAATCATTGCAATCATTCATCAGAATATTGACTTAAAAGGTGTGGCACACATCACAGGTGGTGGTATTTTTGATAACTTCCAAAGAGTATTGAAAGCGAATCAACTAGGTGCAGATTTAGACAATTTATTTGCTCCATTGGAGGTAATGAACCGAGTAATTGACCTGGCGCAAATACGTCCTGAAGATGCTTATCTCTACTGGAACATGGGCAATGGAATGCTGATGGTGGTAGACGAGCAAGATCTTGATACAGTTTTGGAAACTGCTTCCAAATTGAACTACGCTGCAAGGGCGGCTGGGCGAATCACCGCGCAGAAGAAAATGACACTTCAGTGCGGAAGTGTGCAACTAGAAAAGACATACTAACAACCGAAACATACAAAAAGGCTGCTCATAACCGAGCGGTCTTTTTTACTTCGTAAAGAATTTAAAACTAAGGTTTACAATAGTTTAGCGACTTATTTAGGATGATCTGAAAATCTGCTGAGAAATTAATTTCACTCAATTGAAAGGTTTCACTTTAGATTCATATTTCTATATAAGCAAAGAGGTTTCTTAATCCCTCATGATAGCATAGTTCCTAGGGTTTTTATTAAACAACTTTTTAGTAAAAATTCGATGAATTATTTAATAAATGATAAGAGAGAAATTATTTATTAAAGTAAGTGATCAGAATTAACTATAATTAATTGTGATCACTTACTTATTATCTATTAAATTGCTTTTCAACAAATGAGTAGGTACAGTACCATTCAAGTTTTATTCAAGAAACATATTCCAGATGTTAAAGGTTTGCGTATCCAAAAACAGTGTCTAGACCAACTAGGGATAGATACAGGTTTTGTGCACACCAGTAAATTATTTTCGATCAATTATGAACTAAGCGAGCAGGAGGTAGCAGATTATGCGGAGCGATGTATCAAAGATGTCGTTACAGATGAAGTTTTAGTTAATGAAATTGCTGCTCCTACAGCTTATGCCTCTTGTGTGACTGTGGCAAAACTCCCAGGTGTAACTGATGATGAAGGTACATCAGCACAGATGGCCTTAGTTGATTTTATGAATTTAGAGAATGTAGATATTGCTACTCAGCATATTTTCTCTCAAGAGATCTATTATTTTGAAAATAAACTGACTGAAGAGCAGTTGAAATTAATCACAGATCGTCTTTTGGGTAATCCATTGATCAATAAGTCTCATTTTCATTATCCAAACGCAGAAACAGGGGTAATTACATTCACTCCTTATGTGCCTGAGGTTCAGATGACTGTAGATAAGACGACACAGTTCATTGATTTGGATTTAAGTGATGATGAATTGGTACAATTATCCAAAACAAAGGTACTTGCTCTGAACTTAGCTGAAATGAAGGCAATCCGCGCACACTATGAGCAAGAGGAGGTACAGGAAGAACGCAAAAAATTAGGTTTATCTGTACAACCAAGTGATTGTGAACTTGAAGTTTTAGCACAAACATGGTCGGAACACTGCAAACACAAAGAATTTAATGCAGTGATTCATTATGAAAATAAAGAAACAGGTAAAAAAGAGACGATAAATTCTTTGTTCAAGACTTATATTCAAGGTGCAACAAAAGATGTACACAAAAGTCTATTAGAAAAAGAGAATGATTGGTTAGTAAAAGTGTTTTCTGATAATGCAGGTGTAGTAAAAGCATCTGATGATCAGCTTTTTGTATGGAAAGTAGAAACACATAACTCACCATCTGCTTTAGATCCATACGGAGGAGCTATTACAGGTATTTTAGGAAACAATCGTGATCCATTTGGTACAGGAATCGGTGGCGCACGCTTGTTGTTCAATACAAACGTACTATGTTTTGGTTCTCCACAGTATGACAAACCACTTTTGACAGGACAATTACACCCTAGACGTATTATGCAAGGTGTTGTTTCTGGTATCGAAGATGGTGGAAACAAATCAGGTGTACCAACAGTGAATGGTTCTATCGTTTTTGATGAGCGTTACAGTGGAAAACCATTGGTTTATTGTGGTACAGGTGCAATTATGCCTTATGATTATAAGGGACAGCCTTCTTGGGAGAAACCAATTGATGCAGACGACTTGATTATTATGGCAGGTGGTCGTGTTGGTAAGGATGGAATTCACGGGGCAACCTTCTCATCTATCGAGATTGATGAGCATTCTCCACAATCTGCTGTACAAATTGGTAGCCCAATCACTCAAAAGAAGATGTATGACTTCCTTTTGATTGCTTGTCGTGAAGGTTTGATCAAATGTAGTACGGATAATGGTGCAGGTGGACTATCTTCTTCAGTAGGAGAGTTAGCGACTATCTCCAACGGAGCAATTGTCAATCTAGAAAATGTACCTTTGAAATATGCTGGTTTGAAACCTTGGGAAATCTTCGTTTCCGAATCTCAGGAGCGTATGACTTTGGTGGTTGAGCCTAAACATAAAGAGGCTTTATTCAGCTTGGCTGAACTGATGGAAGTTGAGTTAAGTCATATTGGTGAGTTTACCAATAATGGTTACTTGGATGTACGTTATGAGCAAAATTGTATTGCTTATTTAGATATGGAGTTCTTACATGATGGTGTTCCACAGAAAATTATGCATGCAAGTTGGGAAAAACCAAACTTGGAAGAACCAACATTAGCTACAGACTTAGATTATAATCAAACTTTATTAGACTTATTAGGTAGCCTAAATATCTGTTCTAGAGAAAAAATCATTCGCCAATATGATCATGAGGTGAAGGGTAGAACAGTAGTTAAACCATTGATGGGACCTGAAGGAAAAGCACCACAAGATGCAGCAGTTATGCGTCTAAGTTTCGAGAATTATGAAGGGGTAGCTGTTTCTAATGGAATCTTACCAAGATATGGTGATATTGATGCTTACGAAATGTCGGCAGGTGCTTTTGATGAAGCTGTTCGTCAGATTATTTCGGTAGGTGGAAGCTTACCTAATACTGAAAATGCAGATGGTGTTTTCTGGTCAGTGAATGATAATTTCTGTGTACCTGATTCTGAATATCATCCTGATAGTAACCCTGACGGAAAAATCAAGTTGGCAAAGTTAGTTCAAATGTGTCAAGGTTTATATGACATGGCAACTTATTTTGATATCCCATTGACTTCTGGTAAAGATAGTATGAAGAATGATTTCAAGGCAGATGGACAAAAGATTTCTGTTCCTCCTACCATCTTGTATTCGATGAGTGCCAAGATGAAGGACATTCGCAAAACCATCACTTCTGAATTCAAGCAAGCAGGGGATTTAATTTATCAATTAGGAACTACCTACGATGAATTGGGTTGTTCTGAGTTCTATCAATTACATAATACAATTGGTGCAAATGTACCTAAGGTGCGCAAGGCAGAAGCTAAAGCATTATACCTAAATGTAATGAAGGCGAATGCGCAGAGTTTGATCGAATCTAGTCATGATTTATCAGATGGCGGTTTATTGGTGGCCATTGCTGAATCTGCTTTTGGTGGAAAATTAGGTGCGAGTATCAATTTACCAACTGATGCAAACTTAAGTACAGTTGCTCAGTTATTCTCTGAGTCACATTCTCGTTTCTTGGTGACGGTTCGTCCAGAAAATCAAGCAGCTTTTGAAGCATTGATGGGCGAGCAAGCAAGCTTGCTAGGAAAGGTTCAAGCAGCAAACAATTTGACTGTTGAGCAGGCTGGTGAAGGCTTAGTGAACTTGGCAGTTCAAGACTTAGAAAAAGCTTGGTCAGAAGGTTTAACATATTAAAAAACAAAGGGATTGTCTGAAGGATTTGAGCGAGGCATTTCAATGCCTCGCTCTAGATCAAAACAATAATATCGAGAGCGAAGAAATTTATTCCTTCGCCATTAAAAAATCAGACAATCCTACCAATTATAAAGATATATTTAATGAAAAAGGTAAAAGCTTTAGTTCTAACAGGTTTTGGAATCAACTGTGAGGAAGAAATGGCAGCAGCTTATCGGATGGCTGGTGCAGAAGCAACCATTATCCATTTCAATGAAGTATTGATCAAAGGACATTCTATTCACGATTATGATGTCTTGAACTTTCCAGGTGGTTTCTCTTTTGGAGATGATTTGTCATCAGGTAAAGTAATGGCAAATAAAATCAGATATAAACGTTTACCGAATGGAAAAACCTTATTGGACGAGATTAGAACATTCTTACAAGAAGGAAAATACATTTTAGGTGTGTGTAATGGTTTTCAGATGTTGGTGCGTTTAGGTTTATTGCCAAATACAGCTATTCAGTTCGAACAAGAAGCTACATTGAGTGCGAACAACTCTAG
>JAKVCT010000085.1:0-3464 GCA_022448995.1 Saprospiraceae bacterium | reverse complement strand
CAAAGTTAATCCAACTAGTAATACTCCTTTCTTGAAAGGTTTGGATGTAATTCCATTGCCTGTTCGTCATGGTGAAGGGAAATTGATTTTCAAAGATGATGCAATCCGTTCTGATGTTCAATCAAAAGCATTGAACTGTTTGACTTATTGTGATGCTTCGGGGGCAACCGTTACTGATTATCCTGCCAATCCAAATGGATCTGACCTGAGTTGTGCAGCCTTGACAGATACTACGGGACAAGTGTTTGGTCTAATGCCACATCCAGAGGCTTTCTTGAGTTTATACAACCATCCAAACTGGGGACAATTGCGTCGCCAAAATCCAGCGCGTTCAGAAGCAGGCGAAGGTTTGCATATGTTTACAAATATTGTAAAACATATCGAAGCTAATGCTTTAGCTGATGCTAAGTAATTGATAATTACTGAACGGTTTACAAAAACTACCAATACAAAACATTAGACAAAGAAGGTAATAATAAGATGTAGTTAGTGGCTTTTTAGTTACACTGATCCTTACAGGATTTATAAATGATCGAAGATTATTAAGAAAAGCTGTTTTTTTGATTTTAGTAAAAAATTAAAAAAGCCACTAACTATAAATAATAATAATATGAAGTTAGTAAAAATAAAAAGAGCACTTTTAAGTGTGTCAGATAAATCAGGAATTGTAGAATTAGCACGTACATTACGTAATCACGGTTGTGAGATTATTTCTACAGGGGGTACACGTCAAATCCTAGAAAATGTAGGTATCCAAACAACTGAAATCTCAACTGTAACAGGTAATCCTGAAGCTTTTGGTGGACGTATGAAGACGATCTCTTTCAATATTGAGTCGGCTCTATTATACGATCGTGAAACGGATAAAGCAGAAGCTGAAAAACTGAACATTGAAGCGATTGATTTAGTAGTTTGCAATCTATATCCTTTTGAAAAAGTATTGAAACAAGGTGCAGATTTCAATACATTGATTGAAAATATTGATATTGGAGGACCTACGATGATCCGTGCAGCGGCTAAAAACTTTAAGTGGGTAACCGTAATGACTTCTCCAAAAGATTACATAGAATTACAAACAGAGTTGGAGAATAATGAGGGTGCTGTATCTTACGAGTTCCGTAAAAAATTAATGGCTAAAGCCTTTAATCATACAGCTGATTATGATGCTTTGATTGCAACAAATATGGACAAACAGAATGGAATTGATTCTTTGCGCCTTAGCTTTGAATCAGGCTATGCTTTGCGCTATGGCGAAAATAGTCACCAATCTGCAGCTTTCTATAGAGAACGCAAACAAGCACATTCTTTGTATGATTTGAATGTATTACATGGTAAGCCATTATCGTTCAATAATATTTTGGATATCAATGGTGCCATTGAAGCAATTCGCGACTCAAAGCGTGTAGCTTGTTCTGTGGTTAAACACAGTAATCCATGTGGTTTTGCAGAAGCAGAAGATCAACGCAAGGCATTAGAACTAGCTTGGGCAGGGGATCCTATTTCTGCTTTTGGTTCTATCATTGCATTCAACCGTCCTCTTACTTTAGATACAGTTAGTTTTTTCCAACTTGATCACGAAAAACGTTCTAAGCGTAAGTTTATTGAGGTTGTTATCGCTCCAAGTGTAGAAAAAGATGCTTTAGATTATCTACAGTTCCACAAAAATTTGCGAATCATTGAGTTCAATATCAATGAACTAGAAGAAACTAAGGATTACCGTTATCTCAATGGTGCGTTATTGGCTCAAGACCAAGATAATGTTCCTTTCGAACAGATGTTGATCGTTACAGAACGCTCTCCAGAACTTAGTCAAACACAAGGACTTATCGAATTTGGACTCAGAGCAATTCGCAATATTAAATCTAACTCCATTGCAATTGTACGACAAAAAAATGATGCTTATCAATTGTTGGGGATGGGAGCTGGACAACCTAACCGCTTAGTAGCTACTAAATTGGCAATTGAGAAATGTCGTGAAAACCTACAACCTGAGTTCACGGGTAACCCTGAAGACTTTGATACTTTTGCTAAGGAAGCTTTGGGAGAAACCTTTTTGATTTCTGATGCTTTCTTTCCTTTTGCCGATAATGTAGAATTAGCAGCAGCTGAAGGTATTCGCCAAATTGTACAACCTGGTGGTTCTATCCGAGATAAATCAGTTATCAAGACTTGCAATAATTTGGATGTAGCTATGGTATTTACTGGAACGCGTCATTTCAAGCACTAAGAAATAAATTGATATTGTTGTCCACAACTTTTAGGAGTTGTGGATGACTTTTTTTTTAAGTATTCATATTCTACCTTAGTTCATTGATTTTATCATCACATCAATCGAATAAAAAATCAATAAACTATAAACTCTAATTATATCTAATGAACTGTTTATCTAAGTTAGAACATCCTCAATTGGACTTAATCCACAGAGGAAAAGTGAGAGATAGCTTTCGCATTGATCCTAACACCCGCATGATTGTGGTAACTGATCGCATTTCTGCATTCAATATGAAAATTAAAACACCAATTCCACACAAAGGTGCTATACTGAATGGAATTGCAAATTATTGGTTTAAGCAAACAGAAGATATTGTTCCTAATCATGTTATCGAGCAGATTGACCCTAATATTACTTTGGTAAAAGAAGCCAAACCAATTCTTTTAGAAATGGTAGTTCGTGGTTATTTAGCTGGTTCTATGTGGAGAGCTTATGAAAAAGGAGTACGTACATTCAGTGGGATTACAGTAGGAGACGGAATGCATAGAAATCAAAAGTTTGAGCAGCCTATCTTGACACCAACTGTAAAGAGTGCAACTGATGATGAGATTAGCGAGGAAGAGATTTTGAAGTCTAGCTTATTGAGTCCTGAGCAATATGCTGATATGAAGCAGAAGGCTTTGGCATTGTTCCAAAGAGGTACAGAAGTCTTAGCTAAACAGGGAATTATTTTAGTTGATACAAAATATGAATTTGGTTTCTTAAATGATGAATTGATTCTAATTGATGAGATTCACACGCCAGATTCTTCTCGTTTTTGGAATGCTGAGAATTATGCGGCAAATCCTGCAAAAGCTGAGCAAATGGATAAGGAATTTGTTCGTTTGTGGTTGATTGCGAATAAAAAGGATGGTCAGTATGTGGATGTACTTGCTGATGATGTAGTGGCGGAAACTAGCAAGCGTTATGCGGATATCTATCAATTGGTTACAGGTAATGAATATCAAGCTAGAACTGAAGCTTTATTGAAGGATATTGAGCAGAATCTAACTAAGGCAGGCATATTATAAGTTAATAGCAAAAGCAAAACATCTTGTGGCGCAGCACTAAAGTATCGCGCTTCAGATCTTTGAAATAATAATAAATCGAAAAATAGAGAGCGTGGTACTTTAGTGCCGCGCCATAGTTAAGCATATAGCAAATGAAAAATTATAGAGCGATATCACCTTTAGATGGTCGTTATGCGGCAAAA
>JAKVCT010000084.1 GCA_022448995.1 Saprospiraceae bacterium | reverse complement strand
TGGTAATAGTTATTTCTTTACAGAAATTAAGGCAAAATGTCCAGGGGATGAGGTTTCAAGGAGTATTAATTCAATGACATTCCATATTAAATAAAATAGAGAATCATGTATAGAGTAATTCTATTTCTTAGTGGATTTATTATATCAATTTTGCTGTCTAATTCAGCTACAGTAGCTTCAATCTTTAGTTCATTTAGTGGGTCTAATAGTATGAAAATGAGTAGCCATATAGCTTTCAATCACCAAGATATGGATGAAATGGATGTTGCTGTTTCTGCGGATAAAATGAATGTTTTATATGTAGGAATGGATAATCCAATTAATGTGGCCGTGACTGGTAGAAATAAAGATGAGTTTACATTGAGTGTAGAAGGGGAGGGTGCTTCTCTTCAGGAGCAAGATGGTGGTTATGTCGTACGTGCTTTGGTACCAGGAAAAGTAACCATTGTGGTTCGAGATAAATTGAGTGAAAGATCAATGGATTTCTCCTACCGAGTCAAAAGAATACCTGATCCTGTAGCACAGCTCAGTAATGGTGATATGGAGGGAATTATCAAATTGGGCGAATTGAAGGTGCAAAGTGGGGTTATTGCAGTTGTTGAAAATTGTGAGGCAGATATGGGCTGTAAGGTGCAGTCATATGATTTAACTCTCTCTTTTCAGTCTAAAGATCCAGTGCTATTATCACATAAAGGAGGTTCTTTTAGTGCAAAAGCAAGAGGGTATATGAAGACTTTGAAACCCGGTGACCAAGTGATGATTACAAATGTGAAGGCTAGATGTATGGGGGATAAAGTAGGACGTAGACTAAATGGAATGACCTTTCAAGTTAAATAAACTCTCTTGTATTTAAGTCCGTAGTTTGTTGATTTAAGTACTCTGTAACATAAATAGTTGAATACTTATGTTACAGAGTATTAAGTAATGGGACAAAAGTAATCGTAGAATAGACTCAGAATGATTTTAGTCAGATTCAAGGAGCAGAACAGCGCTGTAGCGGGCTACAGCGAGGCGCTATGAATCAGGAGATGCCCTAAAATCAGCTAAAGATAACACGAGAACATTTGGACTGTTACTTAATTTAAACAACTTCGATAACTATTCATCATCATTTTCCCAAGTACAAACACAAGATTTATGTTTTTCTAAGAATTCGTCGATTTTCTCTTGAGAACTATTCACATGGATGAACTTGAATTTCATTTGATCTAATTCTTTTTGATTTGTTACGATCTTTTCCCAAACAGCAGCATCTACAATATTATCTGCAATATCTTGGTCTACATTAATCATAATAGTGTGGCTAGCTGTACATTGTTCAAAATCAGTTTCTTCTACATTAGCACCTGCCATATTTGCTTTAGAAATATTAGTGCCAATAAAGCTAGATTGGCTTAGATCAGCTCCACATAAATTAGCACGCACAAATTTAGCCCCTGTCATATCAGCAGCATGAAGATTTACCCCTTCCATATTTGCATCAGTCATATCAGCTACATTCATTTTGTATTCTCCAATATCAGCACCTCTTAGATTCGCACCTTGTAAGTTAGCACCTACCAACTTTATACCTCTCAAATCAGCTTCTCTTAGGTCAGCTCCAGCCAAATTACAACCAGATAAATCTAACCCTGCAAGTTCTGCTCCAGCTAATTTGAACACAGGATTAGTACCATGTTTAGCCTTATATGCTTTGCTATAACCTTCGATATACTTTTTTCCTTTTTTGACGATTTCAGCTTGTTTTTCATCCAATTGAGGTTCACCCCAATCTGCGTCAGCACCTCCTTGAGCAAAACTTGAAGATAAGTTAAAACTCAAGAAACAACATAATACAGCTAGACTTAAGTACATTTGTTTTGTTTGCATAATGGTTAGTTTGTAATCAGAATATGACTAAAATTATTCTAAAAGATAATATAAAAGTAGCTTTTTGTTACACGATGCCTGTAACTATTCAATCAAACTCCGAAGGGCTTAACGAATTTAACACCTTATTCATATTAGTAAATATATTAATTTTAGGCATATACTAAATAAGTAACTAGACAAAATTATCTAATATAAAAATTGAATGTTTTTCGGATCTACTACTTCAAAAATTTTCCCTTTTGGTTACACTGATTCCTTTGGGGGGTTGAATACTAAAAAATACGCTCCAATTTTTATATAATTTAATTTGTTCATTCACTTGTTAATTAATAATAGTTATGGCTTTACGGATATCTTTATCTAAATACCATACCAAAAATAAAGAAGATCTTTCTAAATATAAAAAGTGTTTTGTGGCTACAAGCAGTCTGTAACTTTTAGTTTTTTTATTAAAAAACTAAAACACTTTGTTGAGTTATTCATTAACAGTTAAGGGATTAATAAAATTAAACTGTGTAAAATTAACGGGCTATTTTGTCTCTAACGCTGTTAAGACTACTTTGTAGTGTACTTCCTGTTTTGAGTTGTACTGAGCATTTAGGGAGTTGACTCCTTAGATTCAAAAATATTCTGTAATTTATTTTGAACAACCAAGGAAATACCTATCTATTAATCTATGATCTATTCTCAAATAGCTTGATGACCTAAGATCAAGGGAAGGGAATCGTTTTCTGATATAGAAAAAGTATTTTTGAGTGACGAGAAACTTCAATTTTATTTGTTAGATTCCCTCAAAATGCTAGATACAATTTTTGTAAACTTATAAATATTATGTATTTTGCCCTTGATAATATTAGGGTTGATACTAACTTTATATATTAAATAAAATAGATTGATATCTATTCTTGAATAGTAAAAAACATAGTTTTTCTCTGTAAATTTTTTTGAGAAAATTATAATTAAACGCATCTTTTAAGGTATTAAAATAAAAACAAGACCCATGAGCAATTTCAGTGATGACGAAAGACTAAATAATATTATCGAAGTTATTAGTGGAATGGCAGGTTTAGATTTCTCAAAATCTGCGTTGGTAGACGATTCTGATAGTCCTTTGAATACAATTGCTATGGGATTGAACATGCTAGGGGAGGAGTTAGAGTCTAATGTTGTTGCCAAATCTGATCTAGAAGATAAAAATCAGGAGTTGGAAAAGCTTGCCGAACAGCAGAAGAATGCCATGTTGGCAATGTCTACACCAATCACTCAACTTTGGGAAAATATTTTGTTATTACCCTTGGTGGGAGTAATGGACTCCAATCGTGCTCAAGATGTACTCATTACCGTATTAAATAAGATTGCAGAGACACAATCTACAGTATTTATTCTAGATATTAGTGGGGTTGCTGTAGTAGATACCTCTGTAGCGAATCATCTAATCAAAATTTCGAAAGCAACCCGACTAATGGGATGTATTTGTATGCTATCTGGAATTTCACCAGCTATTGCCCAAACTATAGTAGAGTTGGGGATTCAAGTAGAAGAAATTACGACTACAGGTACTATGCGTGATGCTTTGGATAAGGCTTTCCAACTTACAGGTGTTAAATTAGTAGAAGACAGAGAAGAGAGCAATTATAACAGATAGAAAGTTCAAAGGATGTATTTACTTTGACTAGACATCGTAGATTGTTACAACAATATAAAAATCAAATTTTGTTTGATCCATCTCCCCATGCAAACTTCCTTCCTTTTCGTTACCCAATTCCCAACTAGCATACATGTTAATACCCAAAACATAATTGGGATGGAGTTGAGTTAACTGCTTAGAACTGTGTTGACCTAATTGTCCATTCTCAGGCTCCCAACCACAACAGACAAATTTTAGCTTGCCCATACCATATTTTTTGACTAAAAACTGTTCAATTTCAGCAGCATATTCTCCCGATACCTTATATGTAGTTGCGTTCACAATTTGAGCATTATCTTCATGCACATCACAACTCACTATTTCTAAATGGTCAGGACGTTCAGCATATTGAGTCAACAAATCTTGACAATCAGTAAACTGCTTATTATTCACCAGTAAACTTAGTCCAATAATATTAAGGAATATAAAAAGTGTGTTCATTTAATTGTGTTTAGAGAGTAAGTAGCTAGCCACAATTAATTTGTATTTAATTCAATCAGCCTTTTTGTGTTGCACTTCGTTAAAAAGCCTCGTGATAGCGGTGCTATCCCTACGTTTTTCGCCTCGTTCAGCATCAAAAAATCTTGTGAATTATTATAAAATTAATTACGTCCACCTACTTAATCATCAGATTGCTGATGTATATGCGTATTTAAGGTTACTCCTACATTGGGAAAAGCTGCTTTTAGAGCCAACTGATCCACCTTTTTAGAAACACAGAGCCATAGACTTTTCAACTTAGGTAGTTTTTGTAAGGCAGCTACAGGAATGTGTTGCTCTTCCAAAGGAAAAGAGCTAATCCATATCTTTTCGAGGTTTTCTAATTGAGCAATTCCAGCAGGTATAACAAATGGTTTTAATGGATTGATTACTAATGGAGTTCTTACAAAGATCCGTAGTTCTGTATAGTTATCGAAATTTAGAATTATCTTGGGAAAAGAGGCTGCTGAAATTTCTAAACGGCCATAATCTGGTACATTGTTGACAATAGCCTTGGCTTGTAATTCTTCTGTTGCATTGGACAGGACAATTCCTAGAAAAAAACTGTCTATATATCTCAGAGAATATACAGTAGCAATCTTCCAAAACTCTAATTCTGTGTGTAGATAAGAAGTTCGAAAATATCCCTGAAATTTTGCTGCTTGGCAAAGTGTTAGCCTTTTTTCAAATGGATTTAAATCTAGACTAAAACGTTTTTTTAGAATAGCTTTTAGTGGAGGAGATGCAATTGGGTACAATAGTTTGCTGGCCTCTTTTTGCTCTTCTGCATTTTTTGAAAATTTAGCAATAATAAAAAGCGCTGTTTTAAGTACTCTTTTATCCTGTATTCCCTTAATTAGTTCTAGCGCCAAACTGATATTTTGGTCTTCTAAAGAAAAGATTAGCTGCTCAATGTTTGCTAGATATTTATGGGTTTCTTCTCCTGCTACTTCTGCTAAATAGTGTTGAATAGTTTGTTCTGTAATCCACTCCCAGTGGATGTCTTGAGGGAGTTTATCTAGTTTATTATTCCCCTTAAATCCCAATAAGATATAATCTATTTTGGGGTGGTATTGATGCTCAATCTTTATATCAAAGCGAAGCAATTGATCATTCAAGACTTTGATTTCCTTAGCTGAAAGGTTAAGGGCTAAAATTCGGCTATTTTTTCTAATTGGTGCCTTAAAAGTATACTGGCAAAGGAATTGAAGGCTATGTCCAATCAGCCGATTGTTTCTAGATTGTAGAGCTAGGTATAATACAGAAATAGGAAGTTTAGCCATCTTTTTTTGATGATTGGCATAAATTGCTATCAAGCCATTTTGAGTGCTTCTATTGGCTGACTTATAGAAGGTTTTAGCACGCATTTGGTAGATGTTTTCCAAATCAACACCTGTGAGTAGACAGTGTCCTAGATGTAGCTCTCCACCATAAACCATTCGATTTTGTAAAGATCGTTTGCCAAACCATTTCCAGAAGCTCTCAGGAATAGATTGCAAGGGATTATGAGATAGGTAAAGGTAGGCTGGGTAATTTACAAAGAAATCATCTGGTAAGCTAGTGATTTCATTATTTTGAAGACACAATTCACTCAATTCTAGTTGCCCTAGTGTTTTAGGGATACTGGTAACTTTACTATTCCTGAGGACAAATGTATCTAAGGATGAATGCCAAGGAATTTCGGGAATTGAGCCTTGCAAATCCGTATCAACTAAGGTTAAATCTTTTAACTTAGGAGCTTGAAATATATTGATAGGAAAGCACTTTAAAGGAGCTGTATTTAGTTGAAATATAGAGAGTTTTTTCAATGAAGAAAAAAAGATATTTTCTACATGCTCTATCGCTACAAATTCCAAGCGAATGCACTCTAAGTTTATACAATTGGAAAGTTCTGTGGGTAGCTCTTTTAGGGGACAATTTATAACTTCAAGCGTTTTTAAATTTTGGAGTTGGCCAATACTTTTGGGAAGTTCCTTGATAGATAGATTTCGTAAAATAAGTTTTTCTACGTATTTGAGTTTTCCTAGGTCTTCTCCTATTACAGACAAATTAAGAGAGTCCATTTCTACGATGCTCAACGGTTTTTTCTCTAAGTTACTGAAAGCTTCAACAGGATAAACATTGCTATCCAAGAAATCTTGCAATTCCTCGTCAGCATCTTTAGGGAGATTAAATCGTTCAAGGAAGGTAGAATTTATTTCTAAAGAGTAGTTTTTTGCCATACTAACTTTTTTTGAATAACTTCAATTTATATTTAAACATGCTCTTAACCATTTGTAATATAATTTTATTGGCGGAGAATTAAAAAGCTCAATCTAATATTTTTGTATCACTGTTTTCTATTTTTTAAATCACTTCTGTATCTTTAGGCCTCAATACTCAAAAGCGAATTTATCTTTCTATGTTACTACAAGGTTTATATACAATTGAAGATTCTACACAAGTAGATCATAAAATTACTGCTCGGATAAAATTAGATCCGAATCATCCTATTTTTGAGGGACACTTTCCTCAACAGCCTGTTTTGCCAGGTGTATGTACTACACAAATCGGTATTAATATTCTCAATAAATTATTATCTACTCATTTCCAGCTAAAGGATGGTAAGCAATTCAAGTTTTTAGAAGTGGTAGATCCTAATCAGAGTGAATATCTAGATTTTGAAATTACATATGATTATCTAAATACTTCTACCGTAAAAACAAGTATTATAGCAAGTAAAGAGCAAAAAGTTTGCTTTAAATTTAAGGGCATACTAAGTTAATGAAAATCAATACCACAGATCATAACAGTAATAAAGATAAAACTTATTATAAAAAAAGAGCTGTAGCATTAAAGTGTTGTGTGCTCATTCCTACCTATAATAATGAAAAAACCTTACTTGCAGTCATCAAGAATGCTCAGGAATATGTGCAGGATATTATTGTTATAAATGATGGATCTACAGATAGGACTTCTGAAATGCTCTCTACTTGCAAGGGAGTGCTCGTTTGCGAATATACACCCAATAAGGGAAAGGGTATGGCCTTGCGAAAGGGATTTGAATATGCCTATCAACAGGGGTTCCACTATGCTATTACTATGGATTCTGATGGTCAACATTATGCCAAAGATATTCCTATTTTTATCGAAAAATTGGAAGAGGAGAAGAATGCAATTATCATGGGAAGGCGTAATATGAGTCAAGAAAATGTACCTAGTAAAAGTAGTTTCGGTAACCGATTTTCAAGTTTTTGGGTTTATGTTCAAACAGGAGTTAAATTAGAGGATACTCAAACAGGGTATCGTTTATATCCTATCCAAAAGTTAGCATCAATTCATTTCCTTACCCGAAAATATGAATTTGAAATCGAAGTTCTAATCAGAGCTAATCGTCGTGATATTGATATTATTTCGATAGATGTAGATGTTTATTATCCTCCACCAGAAGAGCGAGTTACACACTTTCGTCCCTTTATTGATGTAACACGTATTGTATTGCTCAATATCTATTTTATACTTGGAACTCTTCTGTATTATATACCTCGACGTATCTATCGAAATCTAAAAAAAAAAACATACAACAATTAATTCGTGAACAAATTTTAAAAGAAGATGAAACTAATCTTAGCAAATCATTGTCTATAGGCTATGGAGTTTTTTGGGGAATTGTACCACTTTGGGGATATCAGATGCTTTGCTGTGTGTCTACTGCTCTGCTCTTTCGGCTGAATGCAACCTTGGCGGCTATTGCTTCTAATATCAGTATTCCTCCAATGATCCCTCTGATTCTATATCTGAGTTTTTTGACAGGAGGACTATGTCTAGGTGATACAGGAGCAGACTTAAGTCTTGACAAATTCACGGATTTTGATGTGGTCATGGCTAATTTATATCAATATGTAATTGGTGCAGTTGTTTTGGCAGTAGTTGTTGGATTGCTTACTACACTAACTACCTTTGTTTTGTTAGAGTATATATTTAAGCGCAAAAGTAAGCGCCCATGATGCTCTTCTTTTCAACCTAGTGGGATTGGGTTGTTACAACTTACGGGTCAACATAACTGGAAATTTAGAGTTTTTTAGTACAAAAAGAACAAAAACCACTATACTATTAATAAAAGTGAACTTTATGTTTATTATCTTTATTAAGTATTTGGGTTTCAATAAGTTCAAGGTCTTATATAGTCTAGTGTTAGGCTTTCTTTTTTAAAATTATAAAATTATACATGTATGGCTAATGAATGGACGCTGGGTGAAAAGAAACGAAAACTGCTCAAACGAGAACCGGAGAAAGCAGTAATTGTTGGAATCATTACGCCCAAACAGAATGAATATCAGGTTACAGAATATTTAGATGAATTGGCATTTTTAGCCGAAACAGCAGGTGCAAAGGTACTCAAGCGTTTTGTACAGAAAATGGGACATCGGGATTCTAGAACTTTTGTAGGAAAGGGAAAAGCAGAAGAAATTCGACAATATGTAGAAGATAAAGAGATCAGTTTAGTGATTTTTGATGATGATCTCACAGGAAAACAAACCAATATTTTGGAGGAGTTGATGCAATGTAAAATTGTAGATCGAAGTAGTTTGATTCTAGATATTTTTGCAGAACGTGCACAAACTGCTCAAGCAAAATCGCAAGTGGAGTTGGCACAAATGCAATACTTACTACCTAGACTACGTGGTTTATGGACACACTTGGAACGTCAGCGAGGTGGTATCGGAATGCGTGGGCCAGGGGAGAAAGAGATTGAAACGGATAGACGTATTGTACGGGATAAAATCTCTTTGTTGAAGAAAAAGCTTGTCAAGATTGACGCACAAGCTCAAACACAACGTAAAACACGTGGTGATATGATTCGGGTTTCTCTAGTTGGGTATACCAATGTGGGTAAATCAACCATCATGAACATGTTAGGTAAGGCAGACGTTTTGGCAGAAAACCGCTTGTTTGCTACCTTGGATACTACTGTCCGAAAAGTGGTGATTGACCGAACACCATTTTTACTTTCAGACACGGTTGGATTTATTCGCAAATTGCCTCACCATCTAGTAGAGAGTTTTAAGTCGACCCTAGACGAAGTTCGAGAGAGTGATTTACTGGTGCATGTAGTGGATATTTCTCATCCACAACATAAGGATCATATCAATGTCGTTCGGGAAACCTTGAAAGATCTAGGGGCTAGTGATAAACCTGTATTATACATCTTCAACAAAATGGATTTGTATCGTAAGTTTTATTACGATGATTTCTTAACAGATGAAGAACGTGTAAAATTAGAAGCTGACTTGAAAAATGAATGGAAATTGACTACTGAGGATCAAGCTGTTTTTATTTCGGCTACAGATAAGGAGAATATCATGGGCTTGCGTAGTCGTTTGTCAGAATGGGTACAGAAACTATATACGATCCGTTATCCGTATCGCAAGAGCTTTTGGTAGAAAACTATCAACGTATATGATAAAATTTTGGCATAGGTACAGCCTCCTGTAACAGGCAATTACCAAGAAGAAAAAACACCCCGCTTTTTGTACTTTACAGTCAAAAGTGGGGTGTTTTAAGTAAGAGGACAAAAGTAATCGTAGAATAGACTGATTTTAGTCAGATTCGATGAGCAGAACATAGCATTAAAAATGCTCTTACTCTTTTATTATCTTTTGACTTGCAATAGATAAGCCATTTCTATCTACTAACTTTATCAAGTATATACCTGGGACTAAACCTGATACATCTATTTGTTCTTGCGTGTTCCCTACAATAGATACTACTCTTCCTGTCAAGTCAAGAATATTGATTTGACTATATTTTGTCTGATCAGCTCTGATTTGAAGTATATCATCTACTGGATTGGGATAAACAATAAAATCAATTTCATTTCCTGTCTTTTTCGCAGATAATGTGGTATTAGGATTTGGAACATTATAAAGCGAATCTATTTGGTTGGGGGTAAGTGCAATATCATAAATGTAAAAATCATCAATTTTTCCATTCCAGCTTTGGCCTCCATTTGTCCATAGAGGATTGTCCTTACCTATAATAAAATTAGTAGTAGAATCCGGAAAGACTAAGGATGACATGGCTCCTCCTTGAAAGGAAATATCTATAGCTACTCCATCTACATACATACGGTATCTTAGAGAATCTACAGATTGAGCGTCATCAAATGTGACGACTAAATGATGCCAAGTGCTATCAGTAAACACACTAGAATAATTATCAATCTTAGCAAATCCACCAGCATAGCCCCACAAGTTTCCATCAGTATATGTTCTCAACTGATAAAAATTTGAAGTACTACCAGCAGAATTATCATAAAAAGAAAAAATACCTTCAGTGTTTCCTAAGGTATATTGGTGCAGCCAACAGGATATTGAATAAGTTGAAGCACCGCTCAGTTCAGAGATAAAACCACAATTGATACTATCGGTTCCATCAAATTCATAGGCCGAGTTAGGATTACCAAAACGATCTGTAGTTAACATGGCTCCTTCTACCACAGCATTGTAACCATTTGCTGATTCATCATTAGCATTTCCATTATTAAAGGAATAAGCTGCTATTTGTCCAAAAGATACAACTGTTAGTCCCATCCATAAAGCTAAAGTAAAAGTTAAGTTCTTCATATTTGTCCGATTATTTCCTTTAATAGTTCTTATATTTTTTATTCCCTGACAAATCTTAAAAAGCACAGCTCAGTTAAAATCAAAAAATAGTTATACGGAATTCAAAAAGAAATGTCGTGATAAAGTGAAGGAGTTATTTGATGAATCAAGGCAGATAAGCTAGGGATAATGAATTATCACGAGGCTATTTAAGGCAGATTCGGGGAATAAGAACCAGTCTTTATACGACAGGAGTTATTGAATTTCGTATTAATACAGACTACTAAGGTTTTTAGCTAATAAATTATTTTGTTGCATCTCAAAGTTAGGTTAAGAGCAATAATTTTTTTAGAATTTTTGTGAATTGACCAAATGAGTTCATGAATGGTAGTTTTGGATACCTTAAGCTACTTTTTCTGAAAAGCGTCAAGGGGGAAATTATTATCGAAAATATCTGTATCAAGGGATATTTAGTGAGAGAGGACTAAAAATATAGGAAATAAAATTTCCTATATTTTTAGATATTTACACCTCTTAAAGTTCTTGTAATCAGTACTTTATTTTTTATCTAAAGTGTTTTTTTTTGAAAAAACATCTTTTTTGTATTTTTACATTTTTACCAAAATATGTACATAGTATATATCTTTACAATCTAGCGTTATTAAATCTATACAATAGATTTAGATCAAAAAATACTTAACAAACGACAAACACAGGATTATCATGAACAGAACAGTCCAAACTAGTATACTCTCCCTATGTCTACTTCATAGAGGATATCAACCTTATGGTCAAAATTGTCTACAGCTTTTCTAAGCCAGTCTAATTCACACAAACCATTCAATTACAATAATATATAGGAGTAATTGACTATTGCGTTTTAGACTAAATTTAGAAATGTTCTTAATTTTTTAAAAAATCATTTCCTAAGAAATCTATATTAAATTAATTCGATATGTATCGACTTTGTTTATGGCTATTACCCTTAGTGGGAATAATAACTTATGGTTCATTTAATTTTTTTGAATCTAATCCGTCAAATTTTTTAGAACAGACTCCAGATCAAGTACATAACTGTTCACACACACATCATCATAACTGTTCTCATACACACCATTATTCTACAACAGGAAAACAAGACATATATAGTCCTCAGACGAATTCTAGTGGAACGCATTTTTGTGCTTATGATGAATGGTTTCAATTAGTAACAGCACAACATCCTGATTTAATTCAGAAACAAGATAGCTTAGACAATATCTTGAGTGATTTGATTAAGAGAGGTAAATTTTCTCCGCTTAAATCTACGTATACTGTTCCCGTCGTGGTGCATGTTGTACACAATGGAGGCACTGGAAATATTCCGAATACTCAGGTCTTGGATGCAATTCAACATTTAAATGATGCTTTTGAAAATATTGGTGTATATAACCCTGCAACAGGTGTAGATGTAGATATTGAATTTTGCTTGGCGCAACAAGATCCTAATGGAAATGCTACTACAGGTATAACTAATACTGTATCTACGTTGACAAACCTAGATATGAATACACAAGATTTAAGCTTAAAAAATCTCGTGCGTTGGACACCTACGGACTATGTCAACATTTGGGTAGTAAATGAGATTTGTTCTGGTGGAAACTGTGGTGTAGCAGGTTATGCTTATTTACCTTCTGCACATGGTAGCAATGTAGACGGAATTGTGATGGAAGCAAGTTTCATGGGATCAAGTACAGATAATTCTAAGGTTTTAGTACACGAAATGGGACACTATTTTGGTTTGTATCATCCTTTTCAAAACGGATGTACCAATAACGACTGTACAACAGATGGTGATCGTGTTTGTGATACACCTCCTGATGGAACTACCGCTTATACACCTTGTACAGCACCTAGTAATTCTTGTACAACCGATGAAAACGATCTTAGTGTAAATAATCCATTCAGACCAGTAGCTAATGGTGGTTTGGGTGATCAGCCCGACCAAATCCAGAATTACATGGATTATTCCCAATTAATCTGTTATGATCGTTTTACACAAGGCCAAAAAGATCGCATGCATTTCTTTCTGACGAATACGCGTGCTAGTTTATTGAATTCCAATGCATGTTCTTCACCTTGTTTATCTCCTATTAATATCAATTTCAATGCAAGTGCTATTTCTGTGACTTCAGGAACTAATGTTACTTTCACTAATACAACTACAGGAACAGGAACACTCAGCTATAATTGGTTTATTGATGGTGTTTCTTTTGCAACAACTACTAATTCAGCTTATACTTTCAATACACCAGGCGTTTATAGTATAATGTTAGAGGCAGATAATGGTGATCCTAACTGTTTAGTGACAGAATCTATAGATATTACGGTTACATGTCCCATACAATCTAGTTTTACGGCTAGTCAATTGATAGCTCCTCAAAATAATACGATTGCTTTTCAAAGTCAATCAACAGGTACAATTACAACTTATGAATGGTTGGTAAATGGACTAACTCAAGGTACAAACGCTGTTTTAAATCATTTATTTACCACACCTGGTTTATACACAGTAGAATTAGTAGTAGGGAATGGTTTGTGTACAGACACATCAGCTTTAGAAGTAACAATTACGAGTACAAATATTGATAACTACAATCCAGTAGGTGTAGCAACAAACATAGGTTCTATTACTAACGGAACTTGTTCTGGAACTTCTTGTTTTCAGCTGACTCCTGATATTTCTGTACCACAAGCAGGAGCCGTTTGGAACTTAATGCCACTAGATCTAACCAATGGTTTTGACTTTGAATTTTGCGTTTATCTAGGAGATAAAGATGCTAATGGTGCAGATGGAATTTGTTTTGTTCTGCAACAGGATGGAATTAATGCCTTAGGTGGTGGTGGTGGGAATCTAGGTTATGATGGTATTACACCTTCTATTGGTTTTGAATTAGATGACTTTAATAATAATGCAGCGTTTAGTGATATTGCGAATGATCATGTTTCTATCAATTATAATGGGATTGGGGCAACCGCAGCAGCCGGTCCTGTTGATGCTATTGCAGGAGGAGGAAATATAGAAGATGGTAACACACATAATTTTAGGATTACTTGGCATCCAAGATGTGAGACTTTCCAAGTATATGTAGATGGTGATCTAAGACTTACACATACAGATGATGTAGTTAATACCGTTTTTGGTGGAAATTCTACTGTTTTTTGGGGAATGACTGCAGGGACTTGGACTCAAAGTAATTTGCATGAGTTTTGTGTAGAAAATTTGGCTATTTATCCATTTACTGATTTGGGTGATACTTGTGTAGTGGGTGGATTAAGCACGATGTTAAATGCGACAACACCTTTAGCTGATAGTTATACTTGGTCAGACGGTAGTACCAATTCTACACTTTCCGTTTCTGCATCAGGAACGTACTGGGTTGATATTGTTACCACTACATTTTGCGGAACAACACATACTTATAGAGATAGTATTGAGGTAGCGGATTGTGTTGGAGATTGCGAAAATGCAGCCTTTCAAAAGCATTATGGCGGCACAGGAGATGAAACCCTTAGAGATATCATTGTTACTCAAGATGGAGGTTTTATGGCGGTTGGTTATACAACTAGTTTTGGAAGTGGTAGTCGAGATGGATATGTACTCAAAACTGATTATGACGGAAACGTTCAATGGTCTTTGGCAATAGGTGAGAACAGGGATGATTTGTTTTCCAATGTTTTACAAGATCCTGATGGTTCTTATGTTTTAGTAGGATATACTGGAGATGCTACAAATGTTAATAGAACGCACTGGATGATTAAATTGTCTAATACGGGAACACTTCTTTGGGCGGTAGATTTAGGTGGTATAAATTTGAATTACTCCTATATAGCAAGAGCTAATAATGGGGATTATTTGGTAGGTGGATATGATAATAGTTCTAATAATGAGATGATCATTACTCGAGTAGATCCTAATGGAAATGTACAGTGGTTCAATATTTATGATGCTTCAGGAAATGTGGAGTGGATAACCGATATAGTTGGCTTACCAAACGGTGAAATCGTTGTTTCAGGTATAACCTTCTCTTCTGGATCAGGTGGTTCAGATGGGGTTGTTATGAAACTAGATGCTTTAGGAAACATTATTTGGTCAAAAACACTAGGAACTACACAGGATGATGCTTTTAATGGAATTAATGTCACACCTAGTGGTAATTTTATTCTGACAGGTTTTTCTAGAGGAGGAAGCTTGTCAGGAACCTTAAAAGTCTTGGCAGCAGAGGTTGATAATTCGGGTAATTTACTTTGGTCAAGTGCTTATGGTGTTCCAGGAGAAAGCAATCGTTCTCTTTCTGCAGAAGTCAATGATCTTGGTGAATATATTGTACATGTACTTGATGTTTCAGCATCTAATCGAGACTTTAAAATATTACGGTTGGGAAATACTGGTAATCTGTTGAGTGCTTGGCGTTATGGAGGAGTTGGAAATGAGCAGGCAAGAAGTGTTAAACTCTTATCAAATAGTTCAATAGTGGTTGCAGGTAGGACACAAAATGGGAGTATTGGTGGTGATGATGCTATGATTGTGAAGACAGACACGGCTTATAGCTCAGGTTGTGATGAAAGTGTTTATAGTCCCAATCAGTATCCCATTACATTAGCAGTCTCCAACTTTAGTCCAAGTACAACCTCTCAAGTTAGGGGTATTGCGATAACTCCGAATTTTACGGTAGTAACCAACCAAGTCAACCCAATTTGCGAAACGCCTTGTAATACACAAACTATTTGTTCAAAGAAGCAAGCCAATATCTGGTATTTTGGAGTGAATGCAGGTCTAGATTTCAACAGTGGCGCACCAACAGTACTCACAGATGGACAGGTTAACACAGGTGAAGGTTGTGCTGTGCTTTCAGATCAGAATGGAGATTTAGTGTTTTATACTGATGGACAGACCGTATATGACCGAACACATAACATTATGCCAAATGGTACAGGTTTATTAGGACATCCTTCATCTACACAATCAGGTGTTATTGTGCCACATCCAGGTGATCCTACCTTATTTTATATTTTTACGGTGGATTTTAGTAGTGGTTCTAATGGTTTGAGATATTCAGTAGTAGATCTTACTTTGAATGGTGGTTTGGGTGATGTTACTGCAACCAAAAATGTGTTATTATTAGCCAGTTCTACCGAAAAAATTGGAGTAGTGAAGCATTGTAATCAGAGTGATTATTGGGTGATTGGGCACGAGTGGGGTTCTAACAACTTTTATGTCTATGAGGTGAATGCCACAGGATTGAATTTGACTCCAAATATTCAAGCAGTTGGTACAGTGCACACGGGTGCTATTGCTAATAAACTAGGGTATATGAAGCCCTCAGCAGATGGTTCGCGCTTAGCTTGTGCCGTTTTCCGTTCAAATCTCTTTGAACTCTTTGATTTTAATAATTCTACAGGTATAATTTCTAATCCAATGGTGCTTTCTAGCCCAACATGGAGCGATACTTATGGTGTTGAATTCTCTGCGGATGGAAATTTGATGTATGGAACGACATTGGAAGCTCCAGCTAAACTGTTACAGTTGGATTTGAGCTCTGGAAATGCGGCAACTATTCAAGCTTCTGCAACAATTTTGGCACAAAATCCAAACCGCTATCAATATGGTGCTTTGCAGATGGGACCTGATGGGAAAATCTATGTGGCGCGTCGAAATATTACAGCCACACAGACCTTTTTGGCGACTATCAACAATCCAAGTGTGCTTGGAACTGGTGCAAATTTCCAAGATCAGGCAATTACACTTACACCAGGGCAAAGTAACTTAAGTTTACCAACATTTGTACAGAGTTATTTGAGTGAGCCTATTCAACTCACAGGACCAGATACAGTTTGTTTGCCTTCTGGGCCATTGACGTATACCTTAAATACAAGTTTATCTTCTTCTTGTACGTTGGATACAATTATTTGGCAACACTTAGGAAATAATACAGTGCTAATTCAGAATGACAGTACACTTATACTGGATGTCACACAAGCTGGTCAGGATACAATTATTGCAGAAATCACTGAATATTGTGGAACAAGCTTAGATACAATCATTCTAACTGTATATCCTGAGGCTACTTTGGACTTGGGACCTGATACAAGTACTTGTGAAAATGGTGTTTTTGCATTCAATGCAGGAACAGGTTTTGCTTCTTATGAGTGGCAAGATGGATACAATGACTCTATTTATACCGCTACAGTCTCTGGCTTATATCATGTTGAGGTAGTGACCTATTGTGGAGATACTCTTAGAGATAGTGTGAATTTATTTATAGATACAGTCGGTTTAGTTGCTATTCCAGATACAAGTATTTGTCTTGGGGATACTTTGAACCTTTCTTTGGATCCCACATTCACCTATCAATGGTTACCCAATACAGATATAGATTGTAATACTTGTCCAACTGT